>JAYWEP010000033.1:0-88053 GCA_043779205.1 Chthoniobacter sp.
CATGGAGGACGCCGTCATCCGCATCTATGCCGTGCTCGATCTGCGGCGTGATCCCGCCTGGATTCGCCGAAGGTTGACCACTGGGGAACGGTAAGAAACGTGCGGTTCTCCTCGTCGCCGAGTTGAGGAATTAGTGACGCACTTGCATGGGGCAAGTGCCCCTATGATTTGAAGAAAAGCGAGGGGGCCGTCTCGCTACGTTCGGCTCCATGGCGCGGGGTGGGGTGGCCGGGTTCACGCGCCGCCGCGCTGGCTCCATGCAGTCCCGCCCCTCACCACGAAGCTCAGCTTCCCAGCGCAAAAACGGCGTGGCCAAGTCCTTAACTTGGGTAGCGGGGGTGACATCGCCTGAGAGATCATTTCGACTTCCGTGACTTTCCATATCGCACCGGCGTTGGTGCAGAGGGATTCGTGAATAGCCATCCCTTGGTATCGCCCGAATCCTCGCCAATCACTGAAGCGGAATCCTCATCGGGGCTGTCGGCTTTCCGACTGTCTTGGGCTGACTTCGGGCCAGCGGTTGCTACTCGCAAGACTGATTCCAAGAATCCTTCGCCAAGTTGATCTGCTCGTGCGCGGAAGGCTTCGAGAATCGTCGCTGAAACCAACTCGACGCTGTAGCCGGACTTTCTCGCGACCTCTTGGAATGCCGACTGGTAAACGCGCAGAAGGAGCTGTGGGCCTTGGCGGCTTGCGGTCAGTTCTTCAAATGCTGCCTCCCCGACGAGCACAACGACGGACGGAGCCGCAGCTACCACGCCTGCGCGTGAACGGTGTCCACGAAGCGTGTTTCCTATCAAGGCGTCATAGAAAATCTCGCCGCCGTAGCTGTCCTTGAGTCGCTGCAATTGATCGCCCAGCCGCTTGCCATCTCCACCCTTCGCGGATCCCGTCTTGTTTTTGATCTGGTGAAAGCGCAGGGGGATTTGGGTGCTCCAAGGTGGTTGGACCAAATCCGCTCCGGGGAAGGGGTTCATCCCCAGGCTGATTTGCTCCTGATTTTCACCGCGCGGCTCCGGAGCGCGGATGTTCCCACGCATCTCGCCCAATACGTCCTCGTGAAGGTGCCCGATTAGCCCTTCGATCATCATCAATGCTTTGTGTGAAACGACCGCGCCGACGGTTGGGCCAAAATCACCCGCGAAGAGAAGATGTTGGGATGCTGCCAGAATGTAGGGATCAAGCACATCGCCGGGATTCTTGCCGCGCTCAATGTCAGCCGCTGTCTTCGGCAGGCTATCCACGACAGCCAGAATTTTGGCCTCGATTGTTTCAAGTGTTCGATCGGGGGTTGGAAAGGCGCGGAGCAGTTGAAAGCGTTGGGCGATTGTTTTGGAAAGACTATCGACTGATGGCTCGGGCACTCCGGCTCGTTGGAGTATGCCCAACATAAGTTGAGAGAGCTTCCGATACGGTAGGTCCACCAGGTCACTTACAGGCTTGTCTGCCAAATCCTCTGGGGAGTCCACGCTGATACGGAGGTCATCGAACACACGGGCGCAGATCGCGCCCGCTGTCGGAAACTCCAAGTGGATTAAGTTCCGCTGGGCCGCGGCGAACTGGCTACGTAGCGGCTCGGGCAGTCCGTGAAGAGAATGTTCCGACGGAAGATAGAGGATCGGGTCGCTCACACGAGTTGACCAAAAAGATCAAGGGTTTTGGCCTTACCCTTTTTGTTGTGCGCCGATCGGCGGAGTCGAGCGCTGGCAATTTCAAGGAGTTGTTCCAAACGCGGCGGTGGAGGGAAGTCGGTATCATCAGTCGCCGCGCTGAGCAGCGGAGCGAACACGTTTCCAATAGCCTTCCCTAGATAGGTCGGCACTGCGTTGCCGATCTGCTGATACTGCTGGTTCATTGCCCCCTCAATAATCCAGTCATCAGGAAAACCTTGAAGCCGCGCGCATTCCCAAACGGAGATCGGGCGCACAAACTCTGGATGGCACATCGCGCTCCCTTTGCGATTTGGCTTGGTGGTTACGGTGGGAGCCAAGCCTTCATAATCGAGACGGCGAAAGAAACCTGTCTTTCCGCCACCCGATTCAAAGGCTGGGCCAAGGGCTTCTTTTTGGAGCCTGAGCGGTAAGTTACGCCATGTGCCTCCAGGCGGAACAAGCGAGAAGTAAGCGGCCATATCTGGCGTGTAAGAACTATGGGCACCGGGGTTCAGGCGAATGTCGCCAATCGCATCCCGAATGGTCCTGAATGTTACCAAGTCAGAGCCACCTTCACCGTGGGTAGCCTTTGGCAAGGCTGGCGGAAACCCATCGCGAGCACCGAACATAACGAACCGCAACCGATGCTGCGGAGCGCCGAAGTCTGCCGCATCCAAAAGCCCAAAGGTCACTTGGTAGTGAAGACTCTGAACGTCGTGGAGGATTTGCCGAATCGCTGAACCGGAAAGTTCATCGTCCGCCATTGGCGCGATTCCCTCCTCCGCTACGCCGCCCCCATTGGCGTAAGATCGAAGATTCCAATGCTTGCCCGGCCTGTCTTTAATGGGCCGGTGATTGAGCGCCGCTGTGATGAGATTCCCGACATTCTCCATCACAAAATATCGCGGGCGGATTTCGCTGATGAGTCGGAAGTATTCGTAAATCAAATTGCCGCGAGGGTCGTTCAGCCCAGCTCGTTTGCCGCCCGGCGAAAAGCTCTGGCAAGGTGGACCACCTACCATCAGATCGACATCGCCTAAACACTTTCGCAGGTTCTTCAGCTCTGCGCCCGTTGTCTTCGACACGTCCCCTTCGAGCAGTGTCACAGAGGGCCGATTCCGGCGAATCGTTGTGCAGCACCAAGAATCAATTTCAATGGCGAGAGTTGGATGGATTCCGGCCATCTCCAGTCCTAAATCCAGCCCCATCGCGCCACTAAAAAACGACCACACTTCAGGCGATAGCTTGGCAGATGTATGCGGCATTTTCCGAGCGTGTCCGTTTATCTTGGTTTTTGTGTGCATACTTTCGGTGCAAAACTCTGCGCTTTTCTCGACGAACTCCAGCGTGAACTCCCCGCACGAGGAAGATGCCGGGAAGATCGGGCATTCACCATGTCCGAAGTGACCACGGAGATGATGACCCGGTAGTGGCAGATGATGCCGCGGCGGGCGGCTTCGGCGAAGGTGAGTTGGTGGGCGACGGGGCCGTAGATTTCCGGCGCATCCATGGAATAGACGAGCCGGGCGTCGCCCTCCCGGTCGCGCCGGCGGAGGTCGTAATGGCGCGGGGTGGCGGTGAGGAAGAGCCGCTTTTTGATCGCGAGATTTTTGTCGCTGAGGGCAAAGCCGAAGTGGACGCCTTCGCGCCCGGCGGTTTTGTGGGCCTCGTCGAAGATCGCGAGGTTGAAGGATTCGCCCGGCTTCATCCCCGCCGCGACGACGTGTGCCGACTGGTAGGTGGAGAAGATGAGCTTCACGCCGTCGAACTCGGCGGCGAGAAATGCACGGACTTGCGCGCTGTCGGTGGTGACGGGGAAATCGAGATCGCTGGAGCGCAGGATGATTTCGTCGCTCCCCGCCTGCACGGCGGGATCGGAGCAGACGCACAGATGCGCCAGCGCGGGCCAGGAAGTCTCGCGCGCCCATTCGTGCAAGGTCTGGCCGAGCAAGGCGAGCGACGGGACGAGGACGAGGATATTGCGCACGCCCATGCGCTCGGCGACCCACAAGGCCACGAGTGTCTTGCCGGTGCCGCACGCCATGAGCGCGGTGGCGCGGTCGTGCTCGCGGAGCGCGGCGAGGATGCGGTCGCTGGCTTCGGCTTGATGCGGGAGCGGGGTCTTGCGGGTGCGTGCGACTTGCCCGCCGGCGAGCCAGGCGCGGAGGGCGGCGAAGTCCTGCGGTTCGAGTTTGTCGAGGTCGTTGCCGGTGATCGCATAGAACGCGGTGCGCTCCTTCACCAAGCCGGCGAAGCGGTCGCAATTCGTGATCAGGACACGCTGATCCACGCGATCCGCCAGGCCGATGAAGGTGGAAAGCTCGTCCCAGGTGAGCGACGGACGGCCCGTGCGAAATTTCGCCTGGTAGGCGTGCGTCTCCCCGAGCGGCGTTGCAAAGATGCCGTCCACGCCGTTGTCGCCAATGGTCAGAGCCAGCCGCTTGCGCACCGACGGCGGGACGCTCGCGCCGGGCCAGACCTGCCGCGCCTTCTCGACGGCGACCGTGGCGAGATACGCCTCGGCGAAAACTTCAAAGGCCTCGCCGCGCTCCTGCGCGGTCGGGAGCGCGCTGATGCGGGCTTCCAACTCGCGGAAACTTTTCAACCCGTCGAAAATCCCGCGCTGTAAATACGGCGGCGCTTTCGGGTGCGTGGGAGAGGTCATTGTCGTAAGTCCGAGGGTATCACGCTCTTTTTTCGAGTGCCGCGAGGAAGGCTGCAGATCCTTCTGAATGATCCCGACTAACGCCCTCTCGTCTGCGGCACGACCCCGCTGCGAAGCGGCGGGATTTCGGCAGGGTTGAGAGCATCGGACTCGAGGAAAGAAGCGTCTGGGGATGGTGCGGGAATGATCTTCGGCGGCTGGGGTTCGGCGACTGGGCTGCCCGCTTTGGTGACGACTTTTCCATTAGCCTCGTTGACGTCCTCCACGCGCAGCGGTGAGCCGTCGTGATCGCGGAGGAAGGGTTTCATTTCGTCGAGGTGAAAGGGGCGGGAGCCGCGGCGGCCGAAGACGACGGTCTGGCCGCCGGTTTCATCGACCACGCGGTCGCGGTCGAGCCCGCGGGAGACGGCGAGCATGGGTTCCTTGGTCGGGTAGGTGGCGATCAGTTGCGGCGCGGGGCGGGGACTGAATCCGGCGGCACCCTCGACGGTGTCGGGGGAGATGAGCTGGAGGATGCGCAGGCCATTGTGGCCGTCGGCGACGAGGGCATACATGGAGGCCGAGACAGAACCGATTTGCACGGCGCGGACATCGTTCAGCTTGCCGTCGGCGGTGAAGAGTTGGTCGAGCCGCGGGCGCTCGGGGTTTTCCACGTCGATGATGGCGAGTCCGTCGGCACCGTCCGCCACATAGACGTAGGTGCGCGCGGCGTAGAGCTTGGCTGCGTGGCGCAGGGGCACGACGGCGCGGGGCAGCGCGCGCGGGTGCTCGGGGTCGGCTAGGCTGACGACTTTCAAGCCATCGTCATCGGTGACGAAGGCGTATTGGAACTGGATGGCGATGGCGCGCGGGTGGCGGAGGAAGCCATCGGCCAGTTCGCCGACGAGGCGCGGCTGCTCGGGCTGATCAACATCGACGACGGCCAGACCGCGGGCGGTGCAGAAATAGACGCGATGCCCCGCGCAGACGGCGTGTTCAGCGCCCGTGAGTTTCCCGTCAGGATTGAAATGGTCGCCAATGGCCTTGCCGCCGGCGTCCTTAAGCTTGGCGCGGTTGAGGAAGTTATTCTCGGGGTCGCCGTCGAAAAGCGAGGCGACGTTGACGACGACAAGACCCTCTTCGCGGTCAGCGACGAAGACATAGCCGTGCATGGGGTGAATCGGCTGCTCTTCATTGTCGGGCGATTGCACGCGCAGCGGATCATTCAACAGCGTGCTCGGCATCGCCACGGCGGTTGCGAACTTTGTCCGCACATAAGTCCGCTGGCCGCCGAGCGGCGAGACCGGCGAGCTGACGATGCGCTCGCTGAATCCCTTTTGGTCGATATTCGCAACGTCGAAGACTTCGAGACCCGCGGGGCCATTGGCGGTGTAGAGATACTCACCGCGGAGGGTGAGGTCGTTGATCTCCTTCGCGTGATGCTCATGGCCGGTCGTGAGCACGCCGTTGTGCGCCAGATGCTCCTGGTAGTTTCGAGGATAAGCCGACTTATGAAAGGAGCTGCCGATCGCGCACTGCGGCTCTTCGGGTTCGGTCCAGATGACTCCATTCAACTGGCCTTCGCCGCCAACCCAGGCGTAGCGGCCGAAAAAGTTCACGGTGCCCGTGCCGAAGCCGAGCAGTTGGGTCATCCATGCGTTGTTATCGTTGGCTTTCGACAAGTGGCAGTCGGTGCAGGTCTTGGTGGTGCCTTTGCCGCTCGTAGTGTGGGCGAAGTGTGGGTTGAAAGCCTGCCCGCTGTAACCGTCGCCGCTCACGGTCTGCTGCTGCGAATAGACCCACTCGCGATTGGCATTTTGCGAACCGACGACCACGGCGCTCGATGATCGAATCACGGCCATGCGATGCTTTTTCACGGTGCTGTCGATGCCGAGCATGAAGACGTCGTCGCGCACGACCTCGGGATTGTAAGTGATGAAGTTTCGGTCAACGACGCCTTCGTATTTGTTCAGCGCCACGCGCTGATTGGCCTTCATCGGCAGGTGGCAGCCGAAGCAACTCGTGGCCCACGCCGTGTGGCAGATCTGGCAGTCCATCGCCTCGTTGCTGTGCGCGAGTTTGCCGCGGCACTCACTCTCGCTCGACGGCGCGGTGCCCCACGTCACGCCGTCGCGCTGGAGCGTCTTCGCGTAGCGGGCCTTGGCGTTGTAATGCGTGGATGCCGGGTCGATGACGTCCACGGTCTGCGGCACTTCCCAGCGCATGTCCGGCGACATCGAGGAGTTTTGAAAGAGCTTGTCGCCTTCCCACTCGAAGCGCGGCTTCCAAGCGGTGATCGTGCGCATCAGATCCACGGGCTTGATCGTGCGACGGTCCTTTTGCTGCGTATCGCCGCATGGGCCGGAACCGGGCATGGTGATTTCGCCGTTAACGATTTTGCGCGGGCGCTCGGTGACGGTGCCGTGGCAGTCGATGCAGCCGATCGTCACGGCGGCACGCACCTCGCCGTAGAGGTTACCGTTGCCGTGGACATCGACGTTGAAGTGGCAGTCGGCGCACTGCATTCCCTTGGTCAAATGAATGTCATTGAGATGCACGAGATGTTTGAAGTCGGAGTGCGGGACGATGTTGTCGTCGAGGTCGAGACGGTTGCCTTTTTTGTCCTGCTTGAAGATGGCGCGAAACATCCAGCCGTGGCCGTGATAGTCCGCAAACTGCGTGTGCTTGAGCTTCGGATTCAGCTCCGCGGCCTTTTCGAGAAAGTCGCGATTACCCCACAAGCCACGGGCGGCCGCGGCTTCGGGATTCTGGATCGTCGCGCGGACGAGTTCGTCATCGGTCGGATCGTGCTGCTCTTTTGGATAAAGGTGCTCGGCATCCGTTTCCTGATCCCACCAGGTATAGCCGAGGTATGGGTTCACGAAGGCATTGCCTTGGTGCATGTGGCAGTTCATGCACTGGCTCGAGGGAATCGCGCGCGTGAATTGATGCAGGATGGGATGGCCGCGCTCGCGCTTTGAGATCGTAGGGTCGGTGGAAAAACTCAACCCTTGGTTGCCATACTTCGACCACCAGCCGGAGTTGGTCGGCGAGCGGTCATTGGCATAGACGACGTGACACGCAGAGCAACCGCTCGAACGGTAGTCGCCGGGCCGGTCGTTCGAGCCGAGGAAGCCGAGCAGCGGATCGTGCAGCCGTGTCTTTTGCGCGCCGAGAAAGACCGGGTCGGTGCGGTTCAGGGTGCCAAGTCCGCGCGGAGACAGGCGGCGGTCGGGTTTGCCGGGCGGCTCATCAAGCGTCGGGAGGCCGAGAGAGAGCTGGTCGAGTCCGCCTTTCTCGAAGATCCGAAACAAGTTGCCCGGCTGGCTGACGTTGAAGCGTTGCAGCGGATAGAGGAGCGGCAGGATGCCATGCTCCTTGGTTTCTTCCGGCGTCGGTTTGAATGGGTTGTTGAGCTGCAACGGCGTCCCATCCGCGCCGTAGGCCTGGCCGACGATGGCGTTCTTAACGTCGATCGCGCCGTTGTTGTAAGCGGCGGCGTTCCAGAGCATGCCGCCGTGGTTCATCATCGAGTTACTCACGCGCTCGACGATGTCGCCGTGGCAGAGCCCGCACGCTTCTTTGGCCACGCGCAGGTCACCGGGATTGATAAAGCGGATGAACTCGGGCGATTCGTGGTTGAGGGCGACGTTGGAATTGGGCGGGTTGGCGGAAGTCGTCCAGACCTCGGGATGGCGCGGAACGATGTGCGCCTGCATGAGCATGAGTCCGCGCCGGGCGTCGCCGCCGTGGCAATCCGTGCAGCCAAGGACGACGTTCGGCGAGGCGTGCATGGTGTGCGCATCGGTCGTCGTGTGGCAGTCCATGCAGCCCGCGCTTTTCGCGCGGGCGGCCTCCGGCGTCTGGTCGATCCAGTTGCGCGGCGGACGCGGTGCGGCGTTGCGCGCGCTGGGTTTTGCGGCGGTGAGCGGGCCAAAGCCGGTGCCTTTGCGGACTTCGTGGATGTTACTCACGGGCGCGGGCCTTGCCGCGGGGAGGCCATCGCGTTTGACCGCGATGTCGGGACCGATGCCATCGCCGGTGCGCGGACCTGCGGGGAGTTTCGGCGCGGTGTCACGCGGGGTGCTTTTTTCCACACCCGATGCCGGAGGAATCGAAGTGGGTGGCCCCAGGCCGGTGTCGGTCCTTACTTCAGCAAGGGAGAGCGCCACGCCGACGAGGAACATCAGGCAGGCTGGAACGAATAGGTGTCGCATCGGCCTCGGACTTAATGGAGTTATCCGGCGGCTTGCATTCGGCCTAGTAGAGAAAGGTCAGGGTGGCGAAGCCGTTGTAGAGATACTTATCCACTTTGCCCGCGTCGCTCTGCGCGCCGAAGCCGGGCACGGGGACGGTGTTGCGGCGGTAGATGTCGCGGTAGGCTCCGCCGGGGAAGAAGACACCGACACCCATCGAGAGGATGACGTTGTCGGTGAGCAGGGGCCGAAACTTGATCCCGAGGCTGGTGTCGAGACCGAGGTCGTTGCGCACGCGGTTGGTTTGCAGCGCGTATTCGATCGGCTTCGTTTCCGCGAGCCAGATGTAGTTCACATTGGCAAAGGCTTTGAGCTTGGGCGTGACATCGATGTCCGTCCCGAGGCCGGCGATGAAGACGCCGGGATTGACGAAGTTGGACTGGCCTTCGGTCTTGCTCGTGCGCAGGTCGGGCACGAGGGAGTCGCGTTGTTTCAGGTTCACGGCAGTGCCCGAGAGGTTAAAGCCTTGATGCACGTACCAACTAAACGGGCCGCCGATGAAGAGCGGGTTGTCCTGGATCGAGTCAAAGCCGCGCGCGGTTTTGTCCGTGGGGTTGCTGTCCCCGCTCGCGTAAAAGCCGGAGAGTTTCAGCCGAAACCAGTCGCGGTCATAGCTTAGTTCGAGCGCCGCCATCTGCGCATTGATGTTCACCCGCTGGCCGGCGAGCTGGTTGAAGCTGTCTTCGCCGACGACCTGGTAAAAGGCGTGCGTGACGTTCAGCCGTCCGATGTGTCCGTCGCCGGTCCAGCCGAAGTAGTAGGCCTTCACGTCGTGCCCGCTCGGGCCGCCGGCGTCGGTGCGAAACTTCCCGTCCGCCGGCACGGTGCCGAAGGGCGCGGGCCGGGTGAGGAAGCCGTTCTTGTCATAGTGCGTGCCGCCTTCATCCATGTTCATGTGAAAGCTGAGCTGCGAGGTGTAGCCCTTCCAGATGAAGTCCTGCCGGAAGACATTGGCGATGAGGACATGCTGGTGCCGCGACTCGAAGGTATTGAGGTCCGAGTAGGTGTCCTTTTCGCGCATGTCGAAAAACGCGAGGTTGTATTGCACGCGGTTGTTGCTGGCGTTGCCAAAGAGGCGTGCGCCGAAATTGGTATCCGCGAAAATGAAGCCGCGGAAATCCGAGACGAAGGGCTGGATGCCGATGCGCGCCGAGATGAAATCGTAGTTGTCCGAGAGATCGCGGAAATGGATTTCGGCGAAGGCTTCCTGGAGCGCGGTGAAGTTGCGATGACGCAGCGTGTAGTGCGAGCCGGCGAAGTCGCTGCCCTTCGCGGACTTCGCCGGCTTGCCAGCGCTCTTGCCCGCGGGGACGTTTTGCGTGCTGGGATCGACCTGCACGAGTGGTTGCGCATTGCCGGTCGGCTGCAGGTCCGGCGCGATGACGTTGAAAACGTCCCCCGGATTCACCGTGGTGTCGAAGCTGCCGGGATCGCCGCCCTGCGGATTCACGCTGTTGGCCGCGGGCTGGATCGCCTGGATTTTCGAGGTGTCAGGAGCCTTCGCGTGAACGGCCACGTCGGTTCCGCGCGGGTTCACGTCGATGAGGTTGTTCTCGCGCACGCGAATCCAGTTTTCATTATGCACCACGTTCGCGCGGACGAGCCACGTCACCGGCTTGAAGGCCGTCTCGCCCTTGAACAGATCGATCGCGAGCGACGTGTCGTTGGAAACGAAAGTCTGTTCGCCACGCCCGAAAAACTCCGAGCTATTGGGCTGCGCCGTGCTCACGCCACTCGGCACCGGGAGCCGCCGGTATTCAAACATCGTGAAATTCTTCGCCGTGACGTTGGTGAAAATATCCTGCCCGATGACCGGCACGTCGCCTTTCAAAATGCTCTGCTCGTAGGGATGCCACACGCGCGGCGTCTCGTACATGTAAGGCGTCTCGCGGCTGGGGTCGTGGTAGCGCGTCCAGTGCGGAAAAGGGAGCTGCCAGCGGTTCGGCCACGGCTTGCTGTAAGGCAGGAGGCCGAGCCCTTCGCGACCGAGCGGATACTCGCGATAGGTGAAGGTTTTCGTGATCGGATCGCGCCCAAGCACCGCGCCGCGCGGCAGCCGCAGGCTCGCGGGCAGCGGCCCGGAGCCCATGCTTTCGGGAAAAAGCGGATTGCCTTCGCTGTCGATGACGACCCGCGGCGTCGGACGATCCGCCGCGCCGGGGTCGGGATTGAATTGGGTCGGCGATTTCGGCGGCGTCTCCTGCGCGGACGGATGCACGCGGCTTTCGCCAAAACGAAAGCGCGGCCCGTCTGCCGCGGCCGCGCCGGGCGCGGCGAGCACTGCGGCGAAGGCACCGGCAAGGACGCGGCCCGTGCGCGTCGAGACTTGGAAAGTCGGAGGATTCGACACGCGCCGATGATATTCCAAACGCCAAGGTTGCGACAACGGAAATCATTGCTGCGCGACCAAATGCAGCCTTGACCCCGGGCCTGCGCCGGGAACAGAAAGGCGCATGCAAGGTTTACGAATCCTCACGCTGCTCCTGAGCCTTGCCGCGGGGCTGCGCGCGGCCGAGCAACTCACCCAATCCGATGTCGAGCGCATCTTTGCGCAAGCCATCACCGCCGCCGCGCAGACCGATCCGCGCGCGGTCATTTCCGTGGTCGATCGCGAGGGCTTTGTCCTCGGCGTGTGGAGCGTGCAGGCCGGCAATGTGCCGTCGGCGGGCGTGATCGCGGGGGCCGTTTCGCGCGCGGGCACGGCGGCGTTTTTGAGCAGCAATCAGGATGCGTTCACGTCGCGGACGGCGGGGTTCATCATCCAGCAGCATTTTCCGCCGGGCGTGCGCGGCACTTCGCCGGGGCCGCTCGTCGGCGTCGGCTTCTCGAGTCTTTTTTATTCCGACGTGAACCGCTTCAAGGCGATCCCGGCCGGTTTTAATCCGCTCGATCTTCACCCGACAAAGGACGCGCCGGGCGATCCGCAGACCGGGCAAATCTCGGGGGGTGTGCGCGGCGGCGCGGTGCCCCTCACTTCGCTCAACGACTCCCCCGGCGGCGTGCCGCTTTACAAAAATGGCCAGCTCGTCGGCGGCATCGGCGTGACCGGCGACGGCAGCCCGACGGACCTCAGCGCGGCGGCGGCGATCCTCGCCAACCAAGTGCAAAACGACGCCACGCCCGGCTTCAAAGCGGGCCGCGACACCGATGAGGAAGTCGCGCTCACCGGGCAGACCGGCTACCGCCCCGGCGATGACATCCTCGCGACGAACGTGCTCATCAACGGCATCCGCATTCCCTACGTCGATCCGAAGCCGGGCGACATTCCCAATGCGCGCGGCACGCGCCCGCTCGGGAGCATCGGCGCGGTCGTGGCCGGCTACAAAGTGCAGGGCTCGCCCGCGCTTTTTCCCTATCCGAAAGCGACGCTCAACGGCGTGGACGGGGAAATCCGCAATCCCATTCGCAGCGACCCGCTGCCGGGGAAAGTGAACGGTCGCGCGAACCGGCTCACCGCGAACGAAGTGAAAAGCATCCTCGGCCTCGCCGCAGAGCGGTGCAGCCAGACGCGCGCGGGCATCCGGCTGCCGCTCGGCACGCGCGCGAAGGTCTTCATCTCGGTCGTCAACAACCCGCATCAGAACGGCATCGCGCCGCAGGTGCTCGGCTGCTTCCGCGTCGGCGAGGCCACGGTGTTCAGTTGGGACGTGTGCGTGCAAAAGGCGCGCACCGCCGTCTTCTTCTCGAATACGCAGCTCGCCGACAGTTGCCGCACCGTCGGCTTCCTCGCGCAGCGTTACTTTCCGCCGGGCATCGACGGCCAGCCGTGGGGGCCGTTCTTCGGCTTTCAGGAAGCGATTTCGCTCAAGACCAGCCCGGTCGCGCACACCTTCCCCGGCAATCCGAACCTGCCGAACGGCATCACCATATTTCCCGGCGGCTTTCCGCTTTATCGCGATGGCGAACTCGTCGGCGCGATCGGCGTCTCGGGCGACGGCGTGGATCAGGACGACATCATCACCGCCAGCGGATGCGCCAACTTTCTCCCGCTGGAAAGAATCCGCGCCGACAACTACCTCTACCGGGGCGTGCGGCTGCCCTACGCGAAATTCCCGCGCGACCCTTCGGAGTAAGTCGGCGCTACTTCGCGCCCTTCGCCAACGCGGTTTGCAGCTCGTCCAGCGCGGACGCAAATTTCGCCGGGTCGAAATCCTCGCCCTCCCGCGCGATGAGATTCGCATGGTCGAGCGCCTGCTCGAAATTCGCGGATTCCGCGCCGGTTTCCTTCCGCCAGGCCCGCCACAGCCGGTCGATCGCGGGCACGAGCACTTCCGCGCGGCGGCGCAGTTCGGCTTTGTCCATTTTCGGTTCGGAAAATTCCGCGCGCAATCCGGCGTAATCTTTGAGCAAGGCGGCGGTCTGCTCCTTCGTCCAAAGCGTCTTCGCCGCATTGCGCGCGAGCTGATCCGCCGCGCTTTGCACCGCGCCAAAATCCTCGCCCGACGGCAGCTCTTTTTTTCCCGCCTCCGTTTTGCGCAGCAGCCAGACCAGCGCTTTCCAGCGCGGGACAAGCGCATCGTCGCGCTTCGCGGCGAGCTTCCAGCTTAGCTCCCGCAGCGCCGCGGCCTGGCCCGTGAGCCACTGGCGCGGGCCGAGCGAGGGGCGCTCGTCCTTGTAGTGCGGCGGCTCGGCGAGCGCCTGCCCGTCGAGCTCGAAGAAAAGTTCCGGGTGCCCCGCGCGGCGGATCGGTTCATCGAGATTCAGGTGGCAGGCGACGCAGGTGTTCGCGCGGCCGTAGATGTCGTTGAGGTCGCGCATGCCGGTGGCCACGATCTGCTGGAAATTCACGTCGGGCCGCGTGTGAAAGCGCAGCCAGTTTTCCGCCGGCCCGTGGCACGCCTCGCAGCCCACGCCCTTGTCGGCGCGGATGTCTTTCATCAAGCGCTCCAGCGGCACGCCCTGCATCGGCGCGTGGCACACGTTGCACTGCGCGTCCTTGGCCGGATCGCCGACGATGCCGAGCGACTCCGCGATGCGCTGCGACGTGCCCTTGCCGAGAATGCCGTAGGACACCGCGTGCCGGTCCTTGTGTTCATAAATCACGCACTCGTTGCGCCCCGTGCCGCCGCCGTGGCAACTCGTCGAAGCGCACGACGGCGAGCCGGTGAATTTCAGCTTCACCGCTTTCGGGTCGTCGGCGGCCTGCGCATGGACGAGGAGCGCGGCACTCGCGAGGGCAAGCCGGAGCGCGGGGAAAAAATGCAGTGGGGCCACGGCGCGCGATTTAGCATCCGCCCCGGTGAAGTCGAGCGCGGAGTGCGGCTTCCGTGCTGGCGCCGCGGCCCGCCCCTCGTCTAGCCTTCGCGCATTCCGCGAATGGCCCTCCTCCCATAGCTCATGCGAATCGACCGCTCCCATTTTTCGTGGCTGCTTTTCACGCTCGCGGCCACGGCGCTCGCGGCGCTGCTCTACGCCGCGAATTTTCATCCGCACCGGCTGCCTTTCCATCTTCCCCTGCCCGGCTTTCTCGGCGAAGCGCCGCCGGCCCGCGAGGCC
This sequence comes from Chthoniobacter sp., assembly GCA_043779205.1. GTDB lineage: Bacteria > Verrucomicrobiota > Verrucomicrobiia > Chthoniobacterales > Chthoniobacteraceae > Chthoniobacter. The sequence goes on from JAYWEP010000033.1 coordinate 14,049, forward strand.
CGCGGCTCCACGCCGCTCGGCCTGATTTTCGGCACGCTGGCCTTCGCCATTTTCCTTTTCGCGTCCGCGCTCGGCATTCGGAAAAAACAGCGCCTGTGGCCGATCGGCCATGTGCGCTTTTGGATGAAAGCGCACATCTGGCTCACCGTCCTCACCGTCCCGCTCGTCCTCTTCCATTGCGGCTTTCACGTCGGCGGGCGGCACGCGCAGTGGCTCATGGTGCTCTATGTCGTGGTGATGGTCAGCGGCTTTGTCGGCCTCGTCCTCCAGCAATTCATGCCCGCCCTGATGAAGGACCGGCTCCCGCGCGAAGTCGTCTTTGAACAAATCCCGCGCCTGCGCGGCCAGCTCTTCGCCGCCGCGTCCGAGATTCGCGAAAGCCTGCGCGCGCGCGAACCCCGCGCGCCCTCCGAGGCGCACGCCGTCGCCGTCGCCGAAGATCCGTCCGTCCGCGTGCTCGCGCAGTTTCTCGACGACGACTGCCTGCCGTATCTCGCGGCCCGGCGCGGCGGCCGCATGCGGCTCGGCGAGGCCGGCACCGCCGCCGGAATTTTCCGCTCGACCCGCGTGAGCGTCGCCGCCGAGTGGCGGCCCAAAGTGGACGCGCTCGAGCAATGGTGCAGCGAGCGCCGCTGGATGGACGTGCAGACAAGATTCCAGCACTGGCTGCACGGCTGGCTGCTCGTGCATGTGCCCGCGTCCTTCGCGCTGCTCATCTTCACCGCGTGGCATGCGTGGGCCGCGCTCCGCTATCTCGTTCCGTCCTAGCGCGCATGGCCGAGGAAAAACCCACGCAGAAAAAAATCTCGCAGCGCTACGACGGCGCGGCGGACTACCCGCGCCATCCGCATTATTTCCGCCGCCTGCGCGGACGGATTTTTGCCGCCGTCGCCGGCGTCTCGATTCTCGGCGCGCTCACCTTCAGCTTTTGGGGAAAGCAGGAGGCCTACAGCCCCGGCCCGATTTCGCAGAATCACTCGCGCTTTGCCCGCGACTGCCGCGTCTGCCACCTCGACACGGACCACGCCACCGCGACGTTGGCGCTCGGGGAATCCTCCCCCTCGCTCATGGATGCGGCGTGCCTCGCCTGCCACTCGGCCACGCGGCTGCATCTGCCGCAGGCCGCGAGCTTCGGCGTGCGCGCCGTGTCGAGCCAGCTCACCGTCGTCCACGCCACCGGCTGCGCCACCTGCCACCGCGAGCATGTGGGCCGCGACCGCATGGCGCTGCCCAGCCAGCAGCGGTGCATCGCCTGCCACGACAATGCCGATGAACTCAAACGCGCCCGCCGCTCCGTGACGCTCGACCACCCCGCCCTCGCCGCCTCCGGCGAAAACCGCAACCTCGGCGACGGCGTCGTCCGCTTCCTCGCACCCTCGCGCCCGCCCGGCACGCTCGCGGCTTTCGCGAGCTATGCGAAGGGGCATCCCCCCTTTGCCTATGAGCAGCCGGGCGTGCGCGATCCCGCCGTGCTGAAATTCAATCACGAGCGCCATCTCCGCAGCGACCTCCCGCAGGTGGGCAATCACCGACTCGACTGCGCCGACTGCCACCGCCCCGGCGCCGACGGCGCCTTCATGCAGCCCGTGAAATACGCGCAGAACTGCGCGCAATGCCACACGCTCCAGTTTCAGCCGAGCCTCCCCGCGCTCCGCATCCCGCACGGCGATTCCGAAAAAGTGCGCTACTTCCTCGCCAGCCGCGAAGTCTCTTTCGAGCTGGCCTTGCGGGCTGAAGGCGTGAGCGATCCCACCGAACTCAAGCAGCGAGTGCAGCTCGAAATGCAGGCGCTCGCGCGGCGCGTCTCGAACAACCTCAGCGACCTCGAAAGGCGCGTCTTTTTCGAGGGCGATCCGCCGGATCAAAAAGGCGACCGCCTCGCGCGCACGAGCAATCCGAAATTCCTCACCGAATGCGCGAAGTGCCACGCCGTCGGCCCCGGCGACGCCAGCCACGCGCCGCGCGTGCAGCCGCCCGGCATGGCCGAGCGCTGGGTGCAGCACGGCCCCTTCACCCACCTCCCGCATCAGCACATGAAGTGCATCGACTGCCACGCCGCCGCGCCCAAAAGCACCGCGACCAGCGACATCCTCCTCCCGCCGCAAACCCTCTGCGCGGAGTGCCACCGCGCCCCCACCGCCGCCCCCACCGCCGCCGCCGAAGCCGCCGCTGCGCCGCGCGGCGATGTCCACGCGCTCGCCGCCGCCCAGCGCGCGAATGGCGGCATCAAATGGGACTGCACCGCCTGCCACGGCTTCCACGCGCCGGCGGACGCGCAGGCCATCCTGGTGCCGTCATCGCGACCGGTTGGAAACGCGGCGGTGAAATGAGTTGAAACTGATAAGCGGTATCATCCTGAGTGGCTGTGAAAGAAGACGCCGCGTGCTTGCGCGAGAGCTTAAAGGAGCGGCGCGCTTCCAGCCGCCGTCCCACCCGCCGCGCAGCGCCAATTTCGGTTCGACAGCGCCCGTGGGGAATGGCGCTTCGCGCGGTGGTTTGGTCGGCGGCTGGAAGCGCGCCGCTCCTTTACGCGCTCTCCGTGTTTCACCCGGGAACTGCGCTCAGAATGACAGGTTTTTTCCGCCCGCTAAATCTTCTCCGCGAATTTCGCCGCGACGCGCTGGAGCAATTGCTCGCCGGTCATGCGCTCCGCGGCCTCGTGCGGGCACGCCGCTACGCAGCGCGGATACGGGCTCTCACGCGTGCCCTCGGCGTCGCAGAGATCGCACGTCGCGGCCTTCGGATGCGCGACGGCGAGATGCTGCGCGGCGCTGCGGGCGACGTTGGGCATCATGAAAATGCTGCCGTAGGGACAGTTCTCGGCGCACAAGCCGCAGCCGATGCAATGATCCTCGATGACGATCTGCAGGTGTTTGCCGCGATGGATCGAATCGACCGGGCAGCCGACCATGCAATGCGCGTCGATGCACGAGCGGCACGAGGTCGCGACCACGTAATTGTCGAAGCGCATCCCATCGCGCAGCAGGCGCGTGATCGGGACGCCGTGCGACGCGGTGCCGTGCTGCTCCACGCAGCCCTTCGTGCATTCGTCGCAGCGCGTGCAGAGATCCATGTCGAGCACGAGCAGGCTGCGGCCTTCGTAAAGACCCTGCGCCACGTACTCGGGCAGGATCGCGTCGCGATCCTGATCGCTGCGCAGCCGCGCGAGCGACTGCTCGACGAGCCGCCGGCGGAGGATCGGAAACTGCCGCACGAGCTGGAGAAAATCGCCGCGGCCCAGGCGCGCGAGTTCCACCGCGCCGAGCGCCGAAACGGTGGCCGAGCGCACGCCCGCCGGCAGCGCATTGGCGAGATCGTCGCCCGCGCGCTCGATCGCTTCGCGCACCGCGAGGTCGGCCTCGTCGTCGGTCTTCGAGATGTCCTGCGGTGAAAAAGCGAGCAGCCCGATTTCGCCGAGGATCGTGCCGGGACCGCGCGAAAGAATCCGCGCCTCGCTCTCAAACCGGCGCACGCCGATGCGGATGTAGCCGAGCCGCACGAGGTAGAGGTCGTTCACGCGGTCACCCTGGCGGAAGAGCGTCTGGCCGGGCCGCACGCGCACGAAGCTGAGCCGCTGGCGCAGGTAATCGGCAATCTGCCGGAACTGGTCCTGCGGGATGCCCTTGAACAAATCGCTGTTCTGCAAAACGAGATCGAGCGCGCGGTGGCGGTACTCCTTTTCAAAACGCTGCCGCTGGCTTGGCAGGCGCATGAGCCGGTCGAGCACGTTGCGCCGCACGGCCCACACTTCGCTGGCCTCCAGCGCCGTCACATCGGCGGCGCGCGGCGTGCCGCTGAGGCAGGCCATTTCGCCGACGATCACATTTGCGGGCGTGAGCTCGATGCGCAGCACGGGCTGGCCGCGCTCGCTCTTGATCAGGCCGCCGAAGAGGCCTTTCTCCGTGGTCGTGGGCGAAAAGACGGCCACCTCGAGCCGGCCGCTTTTGATGAGGAAAGCGGTGTTGCCCGCGTCGCCCTGCCGGCACAGAACCTCGCCCGCCTGCAAGCGCCGCCGCACCACGAGCCCCTGCTGCCAGAGCAGAAATTTCGGCGGCACGCCCGCGAAAAGCGGATCGGCCGTCAGCTCCGACGCGCGCAGGATTTCGGCGGCACGATCATGCGTGGAAATCTTCACCTGCCCCACGGGCTTGAAGGTGATCGCCGTGGTCGGGCACGAGACCATGCACTCCCCGCATTGCACGCAGCTCGACCCGCCCATCTCGTCGTTCAGATCGAAGCCGATGCCGGCCGTCGCGCCCTTGCCGGTGCGCCCGATGACGTGGTTTTCCATCACCTCGTCGCACGCGCGCACGCAGCGGTCGCACAGCACGCACGCGCTGTGGTCCACGAGAAAAACCGGCGACGACGCATCGAGCGGCCGGCGGCCCACGCCCGGCGCGGCGGGCGGCGCGGGGCGGGAAAGCACGTCGAGCTGAAAGCGCGCCGGGCTCGCGCCGCAGCGGGCGGCGATTTGTCCGAGTTCGTTGTAGGGCGCGAGTTCGCTCGCCAGCGCGGGCGGCGGTGCCGGTTTCAAATGATCCGCCGCGAGCAGTTCGGCGACCACTTTCACCGCCTGCCGCACGCGGTCGCCGTCGGGCCCCGCATCATTCATCGTGAAGACCTCCATGCCTTCCTTGACCTGATGCTGACAGGCCGGGAGCAGCTTTCGCTCAGCCGCGCGCTGGCCGCGTTTTTGGCCGTAAATCTGCACCACGCAGAGGCGGCACACCGCCACGGGCGTCATGTGCGGCAGGTGGCAAAGCGTGGGAATCGGGATCTTCGCTTCGTCGCCGGGCTGCTGGACGTAGAGCTTCACCGCCGCGTCGTAGATTGTGGTGTAGCGCGGCGTGGTGCGGTCCTCGATGTCGAGGACGGTGTTGCCGTTGGCGTCCTTCAGCGGCTCGGCGAGCGGCACGGTCACGGGCTGGCCGTCGATCTGCACGGTCACGGTTTTTTCGTAATCGGATTCCGTCGGCGCATCGAGGCGCACGAGCTGGCCATTGATGTCGCGGCTGAAAAGTCCCTCGTCATCGTCGCGGACGAAGAGCGATTGAACGGGTTCGGGAAGCGCGGGCATTTAGTGCGGTGCCTCCTCATGCGCGAGATGCGCGGCGATGTCGTTGGGGAAAAATTTCACGACCGTGCGCAGCGGCACGGGCACCGAGCGGCCGAGGCCGCAGATGGAGGCCATTTCGATGGCCTTGCCCAGCTCGCCGATGAGCGGGAGAAGCTCATCCCGCCAGCGTTCCGCGGCGATGCGGCCCTCGATCAGATGGCTGCCGAGCGACACGAATTTCTGCGAGCCGAGCCGGCACGGCACGCATTTGCCGCACGATTCGTTGCGGTAAAATTCCATCGAGTTCAGCGCCTCCTGCGCCATGTCGCGGCCCTCCGCGTACACGACCATGCCCGCACCCAGCGCCTGCGTGGGGCTGAGCGCGCGGAAACAATTCAGCTCCAGCTCCAGGTCGAGAACGTCCAGCTCCATCGCCTCGGGATCGAAGCCCCGCCGGGCCGCGAGCGCCAGCCAGGCTTTGTTTTTCACATGGTCGCGCGGCAGCCCGGCTTTCGCGGTCAGCTTCGCCGGGAGAAACCCGCCCGACGGCCCCGACGGCGCGATCGCTTTCAAAGCGCGCCCGCCCGCGATGCCCTGGCAGTATTGCTCGCCGCAGACCAGCTCGCGGAGCGTGAGACCCATCGGCACTTCGTACACGCCGGGCCGCTGCACATCGCCGGAGATGGAAAAAATGCGGCGGCCTTTCCAGCCGTTCACGCCCTCGTCGGCGTAGGCTTTTCCGCCGTTGATCACGATGAACGGCGTCCACGCAAACGTCTCCACGTTGCTCACCAGCGTCGGCAAATCGTCGAGGCCGTTCGTCTCCAGCTTCGGCGGCATGTTGCGCGGCTCACCGCGGCGGTCGGACATCGCCTCGATCAGCGCGCTCTGCTCCCCGCAGATGTAACCGCCGGGACTGACGAAAACCGAAACCGGAAACGGACGCCCCAGCGCCGACGCCATTTCACCGCACAACCCGAGCTGCTCCGCCCGGCGAATCTCCGCGCGGCATGCTTCGATCTGCTCCGCGTATTCGTGGCGGATGTAGATGAAACCTTGCGTCGCCTCCGTGAGCAGCCCCGCGAGAATCACGCCCTCGACCACGACATGCGGCAGGCGCAGCAGCAGCTCGCGATCTTTGAAAGTGCCCGGCTCGCTCTCGTCGCCATTGACCACGATGAACGCGCGGTCATCGCCCTCCCGGCTGCGCGCGTCGCGCACCGCGTCGCGCACGTCGCGCCACTTCTGCACCGCCGGGATTCCCGCGCCACCCATCCCGCGCAGGTCGGCCGCTTTCAGCTCGTCCAAAAACGCGTCCGCCCACCCGCCGAGCGTCCCGCCTTTCGCCCAGCCCGACTCCGTCTGCCACGCCAGCACCGCCTCGGTGATTTCCGGTTCCATCGCAAACGCCACCCGCCGCTGGCGCACGGACGCGTCGCGGAATTGCTCCACCTGCCCGACACTCCACCCGCCCAGCTTGAGAATTTGCGCCGCGGCTTCCAGCGAAGCATCGCGCGCCGCCAGCGCCTTCCGCACCGCGAGATAATCGCGCGCCTCGCTCGCATACGGATCGACGCGCCACGACGCGAAATCCACCACGAGCGCGGCGTCTTCATCGTGCGGCGGCAAAGCATCGCCCACCGCCGCCGCGACGATTTCCTGCCACTCCGCCAGCGAGCGCCCGAGAAAGTAACTCTCGTGCTCCGCGCCCTCCACCGCCACGCACGCCGCCGGGGCGCGGTCGCAGCGGCCCAGGCACGACACGCCCTGCACCGTCACCTGCTCCCCCGCCGTCGCCGCGAGGTCGCGCAAAAGTTCCGCCGACCCCGCCATGCGGCACGCCATGTCCCGGCACACGCGCACCGTCACCTTGCGCGGCGCGGTGAGTTGGAAATGCGGAAAAAAACTCGCCACCCCTTGCAGCCGGTAAAGCGGCACGCCCGCATCCTTCGCAAACCGCTCCAGCGCCTCCCGCTGGAGATACCCGTGCTCCTGCTGAATGCGGATGAGCGCAGGCACAATGACCGGCGCATAAAAGGCGGGCGCGGAAGTCATCGCATGAGGCGCTCCGTCCCCGGCGCGATTCCGCGCGGACCACCGCGAAAGGTGTTGTGAGCGAGGGAGGACACGCCACGTCAGTACGGGCCGCGCCCGCCGCCCGTCAAACCGATTCCGCACCCGCGCGGTGGTGGAAAGACCATGAACATCGACAAACCTCCCCGCGCGCCATAAATCGACGCCGCCATGATCTCGATGGGCCTCTTGGAAAAGGGCGCCGCCAACGACGTGTAAAATGCCTCCCAACCAAAATCCCGAACAATCCGCCCGCGACCGCATCGACGCGATGCTCGCGGAATCCGGCTGGATCGTGCAGGACAAAAAGGCGATCGACTTTAGCGCCGGCCCCGGCATCGCGGTTCGCGAGTATCTGACCGACATCGGCCCCGCCGACTACGTGCTCTTCGTCGAAAAGACGGCCGTCGGCGTGATCGAGGCGAAGAAAGAGGAGGTCGGCCAAAACCTCACGACCGTCGAAGAGCAGACCGCCGGCTACGCCCACGCGAAGCTCAAGTGGATCAAAGACCACCAGCCTCTTCCTTTTCTCTACGAAAGCACCGGCCAGATTACCCGCTTCACCGACGCCCGCGATCCGAAGCCCCGCTCCCGCGAGGTCTTCAGCTTCCATCGCCCAGAGACCCTGCGCGCGTGGCTGGAAGCCGGCACGTCGCTCCGCGCGCGGCTGGCGGCCATGCCGTTGCTCAATCCGCAAAAACTCCCCGCCGCCGCCCTCGGGCTGCGCGATTGCCAGGAAACCGCGGTCACCAATCTCGAAGTCTCCTTCAAGGACAACCGCCCCCGCGCCCTCATCCAGATGGCCACCGGCGCGGGCAAGACCTTCACGGCGATCACCGAGGTTTATCGTCTTCTCAAGCACGCCAGCGCCAAACGCGTTCTCTTCCTCGTCGATACCAGGAACCTCGGCGAGCAGGCCGAGCAGGAGTTCATGGCCTACACGCCCAGCGACGACAACCGCAAGTTCACCGAGCTTTACACCGTCCAGCGGCTCAAGTCCTCCTACGTCCCCACCGATGCCCAAGTCTGCATCTGCACCATCCAGCGCCTCTACTCCATTCTCAAAGGCGAAGAACTGGACGAAGCCTTGGAGGAACTCAGCCCCGCCGAGCAGCTCACCCGGCCAAAGAAACCCATGCCGGTCGTCTATAACGCCAGGGTTCCGCTTGAGTTCTTCGACTTCATCTTCATCGATGAATGCCATCGCTCGATCTACAACCTCTGGCTCCAGGTGCTCGACTACTTCGATGCCTTTCTCATCGGCCTCACCGCCACGCCCGACAATCGCACCTATGGCTTCTTCAAAAACAACGTCGTCAGCGACTACAGCCACGAGAAGGCCGTCGCCGATGGCGTCAATGTGGGCAACGAGGTCTATACCATCGAGACCGAGATCACGGCCCATGGCACCCGCCTCGTCGCGCGGCAATCCATCGAGAAACGCGAGAAGCTGACCCGCAAACGCCGCTGGGAGCAGGCGGATGAGGACGAGGCTTATTCCGCCAGGCAGCTCGACGACGGGATCGTCGTGCCCGACCAGATTCGCACCATCATCAAAACCTTTCGCGACAAGCTGCCCGAGATCTTCCCCGGCCGCGACGAGGTGCCAAAGACCCTCGTCTTCGCCAAGACCGACAGCCACGCCGACGACATCATCCAGATCATCCGCGAGGAGTTCGCCGAGGGGAATAGCTTCTGCAAAAAAGTAACTTACAAGGCCGAAGAAGATCCCAAGTCCGTCCTCGCTCAATTCCGCAACGACTTCTATCCCCGCATCGCCGTCACCGTGGACATGATCGCCACCGGCACCGACGTGAAGCCGCTCGAATGCCTGCTCTTCATGCGCGACGTGAAAAGCCGCAATTACTTCGAGCAGATGAAAGGCCGCGGCACCCGCACGCTCGGCCACGACGACTTAAAGAAAGTCACGCCCTCCGCGCCTTCCGCCAAGACCCATTACGTTATCGTCGATGCCATCGGAGTTACTAAGTCGCTCAAGACCGCCAGCTCGCCTTTGATCACCAGGCCCACCGTGCCGCTCCGCGACCTGGCCATGGGTGTGATGATGGGTGCCCACGACACCGACACCATCAGCTCGCTCGCCGGCCGCCTCTCCCGGCTCAATAACCAACTGGAGCCCTCCGACCACGCCCGCATCGCCGCGCAATCCGGCGGCGTCGCCCTCACCACCATCGTCAGCCAGCTCTTCGGAGCCATCGACGCCGACGCCATCGAGAAAAAAGCCATCGTGCTCGCGCAGCAGCCCGAGGGCACCGACCCCGGCGACGCGCTTCGCGAACGCGCCCAGGAGCTTCTCGTCAAGGCCGCCGCCAATGTCTTCACCGGCCCGCTCATCGAGCTGCTCGATTCCATCCGCCGGGAAAAAGAGCAGACGCTCAATCACGAGCACCTCGATGAGGTGCTCAGCGCAGGCTGGGACAAGGATGCGCAGCAAAGCGCCGAAGCCCTTGCCCGGGATTTCTCCGCATGGCTGCTCGCGAACAAAGACCAGCTCGCCGCCCTCACGATTTTCTACGGGCAGCCCTTCCGCCGCCGCGAAGTCACCTTCGCCATGCTGGAGGCCGTCATGGTGAAACTCCGCGCCGATGCGCCGCGCATCGCCCCGTTCCGCGTCTGGCAGGCTTACCGCCAGCTTGAGGGCTATCAGGGCCGGCAGCCGCTCAACGAACTAACAGCATTGGTCGCGCTCATCCGCCGCGCGAGCGGCATCGATGCGCGCCTCGCGGCCTTCGACGACACCGTGCGCCGCAACTTTCAAAACTGGATCATGGCGCACCACTCCAGTCCCAATGCCAAGTTCACCGGGCCGCAAACGGCCTGGCTGCAAATGATCCGCGACCACATCGGCACCTCCTTCCATCTCGAACGCGACGACCTCGACATGGCTCCCTTTGACAGCGAGGGCGGCCTCGGCAAAATGTTCCAACTCTTCGGCGAGCGGACGGACCCGCTCATCGCGGAACTGAATGAGGCATTGGTGGCGTGACCTCCATCGTTTTCCTTGATGGGAAAATGTCCCGGCGCACCCTCCGGGGCGCTTCCCGTTTTCTGCCTATTCCGGTGGTTTTCGCTTCGCTTCACCACCGGCTAATTTCCGTGGAGCCTCCGGCTCCGCATGCCCCCGCCCGGTTAATTTCCGTGGAGCTTCCGGCTCCGCATACCCCGGCCCGGCTGCTTTCCGTGGAGCTTCCGGCTCGAATTTGGTCGGGCGTCCCGGAGGGACACCGGAAATTAGCCGGTGGTGGAGCGAGTCCGCGAGCGGGAACCACCGGATCGCAGGAAAAAACATCGTGCGCCCCGGCAGGGGCGCGGGAACAATCCGCGTCCATGCCATCCACGCATCTCTCCCTCCACTATCATCTCGTTTTCAGCACCAAAGACCGCGTGCCATCCATCGCCGTTGCCTGGAGGGAACGCCTCCACGCCTATCTTGGCGGGGTGGTGAAAAGTCTCGACGGCATCCCGGAAGCCATCGGTGGCGTCGGCGACCATGTGCATCTGCTCATCGGCCTGCGGGCCACGCATTGCCTCGCGGATGTGCTGCGCGAGACCAAGGCCGTTTCGTCGCGATGGGTGCATGAGGAAATCGGTGAGCCTTCCTTTCTTTGGCAGGAAGGCTACGGCGCCTTCACCGTCGGTGCGCCCCAGTGCGGGGCGGTGCGGGATTACATCGCGAGGCAGGAGGAGCACCATCACCAGCAGACTTTTCAGGAGGAGTATCTCGAATTTCTGCGGCGCGGCGGCGTGGAATACGACGATCGGTACTTATGGTGAATCGCTCTTCCAGCGCCCCTGCCGGGGCTGATTCTTGTTTGTGGCGTGGTCCGGTGGTTCCCGCTCGCTCTCCGGTGGTTCCCGCTCGGGGACTCGCTTCACCACCGGCTAATTTCCGGCGGCTCTGCCGGGCCGGGGCGGCGGCGCTGGATGAGGGGTGGGTGGCGTGATGAAAGACAAGATGCCTTTGAAAACCGCACGATCCTCGGAACCGTTGAAAACCGCGTTGTCCCCGGAGCCGCAATCCGGGAAGCCGCAGTCCCCGGAGCCGGAGGCTCCACGGAAATTAGCCGGTGGTGCAGCGAGTCCCCGAGCGGGAACCACCGGTGCGCATGGAAAAGTAACGTGCGCCCCAGCAGGGGCGCGGGAACAATGAGGCGTTGATGGCATGATGAAACTCCCAAACGGATGGGCGATGGAGCCACTGGCAAAGCTAGGCACTTGGACTGGCGGCGGAACGCCGAGCACGACGAACGCGGAGTTCTGGAACAATGGCACCATTCCCTGGGTTTCTCCCAAGGACATGAAGCAGCGGCGAATCACCACGGCTCAGGATTTAATCACGGAAGCCGCTGTGAAATCTTCCGCGACGAACCTAATCGCCGAAAACTCGGTCATGCTCGTCACGCGGTCGGGCATCCTTCGCCATTCACTGCCAGTCGCGACCAACACAAAGCCCGTCACGCTGAATCAGGATATGAAGGCGCTTTCCCCGCTGGAAGGTGTGAACTCCGACTATCTTTACTTCGCGTTCCGGCGCTTTGAACGGGACATCCTCCACGGATGCTGCAAGGGAGGAACGACGGTTCAAAGCATTGAGGCATCCCGGTTGATGGCGTTCGAGATGCCCATTGCCCCGACCGCCGAGCAGCGCCGGATCGTGGCGAAGATCGAGGAGTTGTTTTCGGAGTTGGACAAAGGGAGGGAGAATTTGCGGCAGGCGCGGGCGCAGTTGGCGGTGTATCGGCAGGCGCTCCTCAAGCAGGCCTTCGAAGGCCAGCTCACCGCCGCCTGGCGGGAGACCCACGCCGCCCAACTCGAATCCGCCGACCAACTCCTCGCCCGCCTCCGCGCCGAACGCGAAGCCCGCTACCAGCAACAACTCACCGATTGGAGAGTGTCATTCTCTCGGTGGGAGAAAAGCGGCGGTAACACGGGCAAACCCTCCAAACCTTCAAAGCCTGAGCCACAAGCACCGATCTCGCCGGAGCTGCACAAACCGCTGTCGCAGCTACCCGCGAATTGGACTTATCTACGCTTGGGCGAAGTGATCGACGAGCCAGCCTACGGAACATCAAAGAAATGCGGCTACGAGACAGCCGGAATAGGTGTGCTGAGGATTCCAAATGTTGTTGCAGGTGCGATCGACGCTACGGACCTGAAATTCGCCGCGTTCTCGCCGGAAGAGATTCAATCCTATACCCTTCAGCTCGGCGACCTATTGATGATACGATCCAATGGCAGCGTTTCCATTGTCGGTCGTTGTGCTCGGGTTCGGGAGGCTCACACGCACCTTTTGTATGCCGGCTACCTGATCCGTCTTCGCGCCCACGCAACCGCTGTCGAATCTGCGTTTCTTCTCCATCAGGTTATTTCCCATGCGTTGAGGTTGCAGATTGAGAAGGCCGCCAAGTCCACCAGCGGCGTGAATAACATCAATTCAGGGGAAATCCGATCATTGGTCATCGCGCTATGCTCCGTGGCAGAACAAAGGGAGATCGTAACCCAACTTGAGCAGAAGCTGGCCGTGATCGAATCCCTCGAAGCCGACATCGACGCCAACCTCCAGCGCGCCGAAGCCCTGCGCCAGGCGATCCTGAAAAAGGCCTTCGCCGGCGAACTCGTGCCGCAAGACTCCGCCGACGAACCCGCCGACGCCCTGCTCGCCCGCCTCCGCACGGAACGGGAAGGCGAAGCCAAAGTCTGCAAGACCCAAAGCAAACCTGCCGTCCGCCGACAGAAATCATGAGCGAAGAACTCTCCCACTCCGAGCGCGCGACTTGCACCGGAATCACCCGGCTCGTGGGGGCGGCCCGGCAGGGCCGATGGAAATTAGCCGGTGGTGAAGCGAGTCCCCGAGCGGAAACCACCGGTCCCGATGCAAAGGCGCGCCCGCCCCGGCAGGGGCTGTGGAACTCCGCCGCCCCTGCCGGGGCGGAACCGTTGGCGGCCGGGTTCCGGTGGTTGGCACCACCGGCTAATTTCCGGGGAGCCTCCGGCTCCGGGGACACCGCCCGCATACCGGGCACGGCCCCCATGCCAATCATTATCCCCATGCGGGGCACAGTCCCCATGCCGGGCTGGCGCGGCCAATACGAGTTTCTCAAACTTTCCCTGACCGCCAACGAACCCCAATCCCATCCATGACCACCGATTCCATCATCTCCAAAGTCTGGGGCTTCTGCACGACGCTGCGCGACGATGGCGTGGGTTACGGCGATTACCTGGAGCAACTGACTTACCTTATCTTTCTCAAGATGGCGGACGAATACAGCCGCCCGCCCTACAGCCGGAGTGTCGGCATTCCGGCGAAGTATGCGTGGCCTACTTTGAAGAATCTCAAGGGCGCGGCGCTGGAAGTCCATTACGTGACGGTGCTGCGCGAACTGGCCGGCAAGCCGGGGATGCTGGGGCAGATTTTCACCAAGTCGCAGAATAAGATCCAGGACCCGGCCAAGCTCGCGCGCGTGGTGGAGATGGTGGATGAGACGGAGTGGATCGTGCTCGGGGCCGACACCAAGGGGGAAATCTACGAAGGTCTGCTGGAGAAGAACGCGGAGGATACCAAGTCGGGGGCCGGGCAGTATTTCACGCCGCGCGCCTTGATCAAAGCCATGGTCGAGTGCGCGCGCCCGCAGCCGGACAGGACCATCGCCGATCCGGCGTGCGGCACGGGCGGATTCTTTCTCGCGGCCTACGACCACCTGCTCGCCACCCACACGCTGAACAAGGCGCAGAAGGCGTATCTCAAGCACGAGATGTTTCACGGTCACGAGATCGTCGCGAATACGCGGCGGCTCTGCCTGATGAATATGTTCCTGCATAACATCGGCGAGATTGACGGCGAGAGCCTGATTTCATCCAACGACGCGCTCATCGCCGACAGCGGCAAACGCTTCGACTGCGTGCTGGCCAATCCGCCTTTCGGCAAGAAGAGCAGCATGACCTTCACCAACGAGGAAGGGGAGCAGGAGAAGGACGATCTCGTCTATAACCGGCAGGATTTCTGGGCGACGACCTCGAACAAGCAGCTCAACTTTCTCCAGCACATCCGCACGATGCTGAAGACGACTGGCCGCGCCGCGGTGGTGCTGCCGGATAACGTGCTCTTTGAAGGCGGCGTGGGTGAGACGGTGCGCAAGGCGCTGCTCAAGAACACCGACCTGCACACGATCCTGCGTCTGCCGACGGGCATCTTTTACGCCAATGGCGTGAAGGCGAATGTGCTCTTTTTCGATAACAAGCCGGCGGCGAAAGAGCCGTGGACGAAGGAGATTTGGTATTACGACTACCGCACGAACGTGCATCACACGCTCAAGCGGAAGCCGATGCGCTTTGAGGACTTGGCGGACTTCATTCAGTGCTACCACCCCGCGAACCGCCACGTCCGCAAGGAAACGTGGGACGCGGAAAAGAACCCCGAAGGCCGCTGGCGTAAATACCGCTATGCGGACATCGTGGCCCGCGACAAAACGAGTCTCGACCTTTTCTGGCTCAAAGACCGCAGCCTCGCCGACCTCGACAACCTGCCCGACCCGAAAGACCTCGCGGAAGAGATCGTCGAGAACATCGAGGCCGGCCTGAATAACTTCCGCACGGTGCTCGCGGCGCTTGGGAAATGAAGAATCTAAACCCTCGCCTCGACTGAGATCCGCGATAACGCGAGCACGCAAACCGGCGCGCAAGCGCACCGCGAAACGCCCACCAGTCACGGTGCCGCAAGCGAGCTCTGCCGCCCGCTCATTTCGCGGGGGTGCTCGGGAAGATCAGCACGCCGGGCTGTTCCGTGGTGAAATTTCGCGCCCGCGCAGACTTCCGCCACGGCAGGGAAGCGCCGCGCAGCACGCCCGCGACCTCCGACGGTTGTGCCTCGCTCTTCGGCTCCTGCATGGCCGCGACGAGCTTTTTGAGCTGCGCCGCGTCCGCCGAACCCGGCGCGAAGAAGAGCACAAAAACCTCGAACGGCTCCGCGGCGGATTTCCACGCCCAATGCTGCTCACCGACCGGCTGCTCCTCCCATTCCGGCAGCGCCAGCATCGCCGACCGCCAGCCGAACGCGAGCCGCCCATCCTTTTTCGCAAAGGCCGCAACCAGCGCCTCGCACGGCGCACTCGCATCGAGATGCACGGTCACAAATCGCTCAGGCTCCGGCGGCGTCCCGGCGGTAAAGAGCGCCGCCGTCTTCGCCGCCGCATCGACGGCGGTGACGCAGGCGCGCCCGTAAGGCTTCGCTTCATCGACCGCCTGCGCGCGGGAACAACCTGTCGCCAGAGAAAGCCCGATCACGAGGAAAAGGACGCGCATGTTTATGGCGGCAGGGAAGCAGGTTCGCCACGGCGCTTCAAGGGCGGCGTCCGCCGGTGAAAGACTGCGGGCGGCGGAAGGTGGGTCGCATAGGTTTTCCAGCGTTCGAGCGCCAGGCGGCGCAATTCGAGGAGGCTGTCGGTTTTCATCAAACCTTGCCCGGTCAGTTGGCTGTGTGCGCCGATGCGGTGGGTGACGCAAGTGATCAGGCCGGCGCCGGGGGTTGGCCTCAATGACGGTCTGAATCAAATGCCCGTATTGCGGCGTGAAAGCCAGCCGCAGGAAAACAAATCATTGCCCGGCCCGCGCACGCTCCCTAGCTTCCGCCGATGTCTTTTAAGGATTTTGGTTTACATGAAGCAGTCGTCCGCGGCGTGGAGAGCATGGGTTACGTGGATCCCACGCCCATCCAGCTCCGCGCTTTCCCGATCATTCTCAGCGGGCGCGATATGATGGGCTCGGCGCAGACGGGCACGGGCAAGACGGCGGCTTTCGGCCTGCCCATCCTCTCGCAGCTCGGCACGCATGGGAAGATGCGCGCGCTCATCCTGGAGCCGACGCGGGAGCTGGCGGCGCAGGTGGAGACGGCGTTCCGGGATTTCGCGCGGTTCATGGATCTGACGGTCGGTCTGGTCTATGGCGGCGTGGGCTATGGGAAGCAGCGGGAGTTTCTGGCCACGGGCGTGGACGTGCTCGTGGCGACGCCGGGGCGGCTGCTGGATTTCCTGGAAGACGGCACGGCCAATCTCAAGGACATCCAATATCTCGTGCTCGATGAGGTGGACCGGATGCTCGACATGGGCTTTCTCCCGCAGGTGCGCCGGATCGTGGACCGCCTGCCGAAGCAGCGCCAGACGCTCTTTTTCTCCGCCACCCTCCCGCCCGAGCTGGAGACGATGACGAAGTGGCTGCTCACGAATCCCGAGCAGGTGGAAATCGGCCAGCGGCGCTCGCCCGCGGAGACGGTGACGCACGCGCTTTATCCGGTGGCGAAGGATCAGAAATTCGAGCTGCTCATCGCGCTGCTGGAGCACACGCAGTTCGACAGCGCGATCATTTTCACGAGCACAAAGGTCATGGCCGACCGCGTGGCGCATCAGCTCAAAGACCTGAAACATTCCGTGGCCGTGCTGCACTCGAACCGCACGCAGGGCGAGCGGGAGGATGCGCTGGCGGGCTTCAAGAGCGGGAAATACGAGGTCATGGTGGCCACGGACATCGCGGCGCGCGGGCTGGACATCGCGGGCGTCTCGCATGTGGTGAATTACGACGTGCCGCAGCATCCCGAGGATTACGTGCATCGCATCGGGCGCACGGGTCGCGCGCTGCAAGTGGGCGATGCGGTGACGATTTTCACGGCGGAGGAAGTGGATCATGTGCGCGCGATCGAGCGGTTCATCGGGACGAAAATCCAGCGGGTGAAGCTGGAGAAGTTCAACTACCTCTACACCGCGCTTTTCAATGAGGATGCCATCCCGCAGGGCGGCGTGGGCAAAGGTGTGCGCACGGCGAAGGGCTACAGTTTCGGCGCGAAGAAGCGGCGGTAGCGGCGGGTAGCGCACGCGCCCTCGCGTGTTGCGGCAGGCGCCCCGCCGGCCGCCGTGGGGATTTCCGGCGAGGCGCCAGAAACAACACGCGAGGGCGCGTGCGCTACCCGCCGAGGTGCGCGAGCACCTCGCCCGCCGCCACGAGCGTCTCCTCCCGCGTCGCCAGCGTCTTCACTTTCACCTGCGGCCATTCGTCGCCGATCAGGACGGTGAGCCGCGCGCCGAGCTGCTCGGCGGTTTGAAACTGCTTGCCGACCTTCGCCGCCGTGAGCGGAAAATCCGTGCGATGCCCGGCCTCGCGCAACCGCTGCACGAGCCCGAGCGCCTCGGCCCGGCGCTCTTCCTTCGCGATGATGACAAAGACATCGCACGCCGCGTTTTTCGCCAGCCACGCGTCGAGCTGCGCCTTTGCGGCGGGCGTGTCGTTGATGAGGTTCGCGAGCACCACGTCGCCCATGCCAAAGCCGAGCGCGGGCAGGTCCGCTTTGCCGTCGCTCATCAGGCTGAGCAGCTTGTCGTAGCGCCCGCCGCCGGCCAGCGCGCGCTCGTTTTTGCTGCGGTCGAAAACCTCGAAAACCACGCCCGTGTAGTAGGCCAGTCCGCGGACGATGGCGTAGTCGATTTCCACAAAGCCGCCGAGCCCGCGCGCCGTGAGGTCGGCGAGGATCGGCGCGAGTTCCACGGTCGCCGTCTTGCTGCGCATAAAGTCGAGAACCTGCTGCGCGGTCAGTCCAAATTTTGCCAGCGCCGCGTCCGTCTTCTCCGGCGGATTGCGCTCCGCCTTGTCCACGATTTGAAAGAACTCGCATTCGTCCTCCGCCTGGCCGCCCGCCTGCGCAAAGAACTGCTGCCACGCGGTCCGGCTGCTCAGCCGCACGACGAAATCTTTCTCCGCCAGCCCGAACCCGCGCAGCATGTCGATGAGCACAGCGATCATCTCCGCATCCGCCGCCGGCGACGCCTCGCCGATGATGTCGCAGTTCAATTGGTAAAACTCCCGCAGCCGCCCGCGCTGCTGCTTTTCGTAACGGAAAAACTGCGGGACGCAGAACCACTTCAGCGGCTTTTTGAAATCGCGCTCCCGCGCCGCGACCATCCGCGCCAGCGTGGGCGTCATCTCCGGGCGCATGGCCACATGGCGTGCGCCCTTGTCGGTGAAGTCGAAAAGCTGGCCCACGAGTTCGCCGCCGCTCTTCTTTTCGTAGAGCGCCATCGGCTCCAGCACCGGCCCGTCGTACTCCACAAAGCCGTAGCGCCGCGCGACCGCGCGCCACGTTTCGAGGATGTAGTTCCGCCGCGCGCAGTCGTCGGGAAAAAAGTCGCGGAAGCCAGGGAGCAGTTGCATCGCGCGAGGAAAGAGGATGCCGCGGACGTTTGCAAAGCCGCATCTTGCGGGGACCACGAAATGCAGGGGACGGAAGTTGCGGAACCACTAACTGGCACTCCTGGCCACTCATGGGAAAGCTGCCGGGTGGAGTTTTTCCCGGTCGGTTTGACCTCACCCACCGCCGAAATTCCCGCCTCCGTCTTCATTGGGGAAACGCTGATTTAGTCGCGCGACAAGGCGGGCGAACACGCGGATTGTTCCGCGTTTTCCTAGGTTCGCCACGTCCGCCGGCGCAGCCAGATGTCGAGCGGGAGGAGGAGGAGGGCGGCGATGAGAAAATCGTCGGCGAGGTCGCGGCGCTGCATCGAGGATTGCGCGGGGCGCGCGAAAATTTCCTCGGGTTGAGGCGCGAACTTTCCGCCGCCTAGCGCGGCGAGCGAACGGAGCAGCGGCTCGTTCGTTTCCGTGCTCAGGAACTCGCGCGGGTAGCTGCGGGTGTGGCCGAAGACGTAGCCGCCGTCGGGCAGGTCGGGCGAGCTGACGGAGAAGACGGACGTGCCTTCCGATGGCAGATCAAAGGCCGCGCGGTAGCTGCCGGGGGCGTCTTGCACGGCGGTCACAGTTTGCGTCGCGCCGTCGGGGCCGAGCATGTTCACGCTCACGGGGAGCTGGTTGCGGAAGGAGCCGTCGGGCTTGATGGCGTCGATGGTGATGTCGAGGCGGTCGGCGATTTCGCGGGTGGTGACTTGGAAGCTGGCTTGGTCGGATTTGCGCATGAGGCCGCGCACGAGTTGCGTCCAAAACTTTCCGTAACCCGGCCACGTCAGCCACTCCGCGGCCCAGCGCGCTTTGGCATCGCTGGTGAAGGCGGCGGTCTGGCCGAGGCCGTAGCGCCAGGTGGCGAGGAGCGGCTCGCCGCGCTCGGTGGTGAGCAGGAGTTCGGCGGTGGGTTTTGGCTTCGTCGCGTTGTAGCCGAGAAGGAGCGGGGACTGCGTCCAGTCGAGGCCGGCGATGATCGGGCTCTTGCCGGCGGGCGTCGCGAGGAAGGGTTCTTCGATGAGGCTGGATTGCGCGACCTTCATCGTCTCGGTGCTGAAAATCTGCGGCAGCGTGGTGGCGTCGTCGGTGAGGTAAAAGCGGCCGTTGCCGCGCTCGGCGAGCTGGCGGAGAAAGGGCGTGTCCTTGTCCTGCTCGGTGCCGAGGGCGACGACGGTGGTGGTGATTTTCGCGGCGAGCATGGCGGCGGCGAGGTCGAAGGAATTCCCCGCGCCTTTCGCGCCGTCGCTCATTTCACCGGCGGATTTTTCCTCCGCGTCGGCGGCGTCGGAAAAGAGGATGAGATGCTTCACGCGCGCCGGGATTTCGCGGAGCTGCTGGAAGGCCTCGGCGAGCGACGTGTAGATGTAGATGCCGCCGCCGCCGGCATTGATGCTCAGGATTTTCTGCTCCGCCGCGGCCTTCGCGTTCATTTGCTGGAGCGGCACGATGACGTGCGGGCGCACATCGACGGCGGTGACGCCGAAATAATCTTTCGGCTGGAGCGCGTTCATCGCGAAGACCGCGCCTTGATCGGCCAGCGAGATTTTCGTCTGCCCGGCGACCATCGCGGTCATTGAGCCGGAGCGGTCGAGGATCACGAGCACGGCCACGCTCGGCACGTCCTGCCGGTCCTCGTGCTCCATGCGCACGGGGAGCATCTGCTCGATGGGCGTGCGGTAGTAGCCGCCGGTGCCGAAGCTGTTCTCCCCGCCGAGCATGGCGAAGCCGCCGCCGAAGTCCTGCACCCAACGGCGGTAGAGGTCCATTTGCTCGCGGGCGAGATTGAGCGCGGAGACATCGCTGAGGAGGAAAAGGTCGAACTGCTGGAGGTCTTCGAGCGTCTTCGGCAGGCCGGCGGGGCCGCGGGTTTCGACGGCGATTTTCTCGCGGCGGAGCGTGTCGGCGAGCGCGCGGATCTTGGTTTCATCGGCATCCACGAGGAGCACGCGCGGCTGGCCGCGCAGGCTGGCGGTGGCGGCGGCGCGGTTGTTTTCGGCGATGGTGTCGAGCGCGGGGATGACTTCCACTTCGTAGGAGATGAAGTTGCCGTCGGCCTTGAGATTCGGTGCGCGGAATTCGTTGTCGCCGGGCTGGAGTGAGACGTCGCGCTGCTCGATGAGGAACTGGTTTTGGTAAAGCTTCACCTTCGCGGTGGTGGCGACATTGCTCCGGATGTGGGCGGTGAGGTCGAACGGCTCGCCCTGCTTCAAGCGGCGCGGGACATCCACTTTTTCCACGAGCACCTCGGGCGTGGCTTGGTTGTGCAGCGGGACGGTGAACAGCTCCACGCCTTGCTGCGCGAGCCGCGCGGCGACTTGGGTGGCGTGTCCGGCGGTGTCGTTGCCGTCGGTCAGCAGGACGAGGCGTTTGGTTTTTCCGGCGGGGAAAATGGCGCTCGCGAAATCGAGCGCACCGCCGATGTCGGTGGACTTGCGATTGGCGAGCGCGGGCCAGTCATGGGCGAGCTTGGACGAGGCGAGCGGCGGCTGCCAGAGTTCGGTATTTCCGGCGAAGCCGATGATGCCGGTGACATCGCCCGCGTGCTGCGCGGCGAAGCTGGCGGCGATGAAATCGCGCGCCTCCTGCTGCGCCGGTGCGGAGATGCTGGCGGAGTGATCGACGGCGAAAAGGACGGCGAGTTCGCGCGAGGGCAGCAGCCAGCGGATGCCGGCCAGTGCAAGGATGAGGAGCAGGAGGATGACGGTACGGAGGAGGAAGCAGGCGCGGCGCTGGGCGGGCGTGAGGTCGGCGAGCGAGTGGCGCTGCGTCCATGCGAGGAAGACGACGACGAGGGCGAGCGCGAGGAACCAGGGGTGGGTCAGCTCAAGCATGGGAAAGTAGCCTGGACTTTAGTCCAACGAGCTGCTGCTGGCCGCGGACTTTGGCCTAAAGCCCAAGCTACATTGAGCCCGAAAACCGCACCCGGCCGGCGGCAGCCAGCGCCAATGGCGCGTTCCAAGCCAGCCCAGGGCAACGCCCTGGGTCGGACGGTTGAAAAACGAGTCAGCCCCAACGGGGCGGCACCAAATGTTGCGGCCTGACCGTGGCGCTTTGGAGCGCCCCGTTGGGGCTCAAATCCTTTGCCCTGCACGACCCAGGGCGTTGCCCTGGGCTGGCATGGGTGAGGCCTTTGGCCTCCAATCGCGGCGTTCGGGTTGAGCGTCTTCATTCCGTGCGCCTCCGGTGGAAGAGCCACCACTCGCAGGCGAGGAGCGCGAAGGCGGCGAGGGCGAGGTGGCGCCAGATCGGCCAGGCGGTGAAATGCGCGATGGAGATTGCGGACGGGGTCGATGTGGCGGGCGGCGGAGTAGGCGCAGTGCGGAGGTCGGACTCGGCTTCGCTGAAGGTGTTCACGGCGAGCCAGCGCGGGCCTTCGGCGGTGGTGAGGGCGTAGAAGCCGTTGGTCAGCGGTTGGAAAAAATCGCGGGCGGGTTTTGCGGGTGCGCCGGAAGATGCTGGCGGCGACAGCGTTTGCGGCTGGGTGCTGACGGTTTCATTGGCGGCGAGCGCGAGCGTTTCACCGGCGGTGAGGCTGCGGGCGGCGACCGCGTTTTCGCCCGCGAGCCAGTGGAGCGTGTTTGAGATGAGCAGTGGGAAAGCGACCCGCAGCGGGAGGTCGGAGTCGGTGACATCGAGGGCGAGCGCGGCGACGCGCTGCGGGCCCGCCGCTGTGGGGAAGCTGGCAGCTTCCCCTACAGCGGCGGGGCGGCGGCGCTCGCCGGTGAGCAGGAGCGGGTGGTCGAAGGCGCGGATGGGCGTTTGGAAAATCCAGCCGTCGAGCTTCGGCACGGCGAGGGAGGCGGCGCGGAGGAAGGTGACGTTCTGCAAATTGACGAGTCGCAGCGCGGGATGTTGCGCGTCGGTTTCGGAGATGAGCGGCTGCTCGAGCGGTGGGCCGCTGTCGGTGAACGGCGATTGTTTGATGAAGAGAAAATTTCCGCGCGCGGTGGCGAGGTCGAATTTTTCGGGGAGGAAATTGTCGAGGATGATGGCGTCGAATTTTGCCGCGAGTTCGGGCGTGAAGGCGTCGGGCGCGATTAACTCGAAGGCCAGTCCTTGATCCGCGGCAAGGAGCTTTTCGAGGAACCAGTTTCCTTTGGTGACGAGGAGGACGCGGCGCGGCGGATCGGCGGGGAGGACGGCGTAGGCGATGTTGTCGGCGGCGAGGGCGTCGGGGGTGTCGAGGCGGGCGGTGAGCCAGCCGCGGGTGTTGCGGGAAGGACGCGGGACGGTGGGAAAGATTGCGGTTTTCTTGGCGCCGGGTTCGAGGGCGAAGGGCTTTATCTCGAGGAGGCGTCCGTCGAAGGACAGCTCGACGTTTCCGCGCGCGGCGGTGCGGCTGAAGTTGGCGATTTCGAGGAGGACTTCGCTGGTCTGCGGGCTGTTGAGGAGTGGGCGGGTGGCGAGGCGGGTGATGGCGAGGTTGTCGCGGGGGGTGGCGATGGGGAGGTAGGAGATTGAAAATTGAGAATTGAAAATTGGAGATTGAAAATTTCGCGGAGGGGAAGACGTGAGGACGAGGATGCGGCGGTCGCCTTTGCGCGCAGCGAGGAGCTGGCCGGCGAGGTGGATGGCGGTGTCGAGGGAGCCGGTGGTGTCGGTGGGCGAGAGTTTGTCCAGCGATTGTCGGAGCGTCGTTTCGTCGTCGGTGAAGGGGGCGATAACGGTGGGCGCGGCGTTGGTGCTGATGATGGCGAACTGGCGTTGGGCGCTGGCCTGGCGAGTGAGGCTGAGGGCTTGGGCGCGGGCTTTGGTGAAGCGGGTCTGGCCGTCGGGCTCGGTGGCCTGCATGCGGGCGCGGGTGTCGAGGATGAGGACGGTGGAGGCGCCGTCGCGGACGAAACGGTCGAGGGTGGGGCGGAGGAGTGCGCCGAGGAGGAGGGTGAAGATGAGCAGGTGGAGGAGGAGCGAAAGGAGCTGGCGCAGTCTTTGAAAAAACGCCCGGCGGCGGTGGCTTTCCTGCAAGACGCGCTGCCAGAACATGAGCGTGGAGACGGTCATGGGCTGCCGCTTGAGCTTGAGCAGGTAGAGGAGGACGATGATGGGGGCGATGGCGGTGAAGCCGAGGGCCCAGGTGTTGAGGAAGGTCATTGGCGGGGGACGGAGGGAGAACGTCCAACGTCCAACGTCCAACGCTCAACGTCCAAGTCAGAGCAAGCGCCGCCGAGCCCGTTGGACGTTGGATGTTGGACGTTGGACGTTGGACGTTCTCCCCTCCTCTTCATTGCACCATCCTCCCATCCCGCAGCACGCGGAGGACGAGGTCTTCAAAGGGCACGGCCGTCGTGGCCTGCGCGTAGGCGATGCCGCGCTCGGCGCAGTGGGCGGCGGTCGCGGCGAGAAAGGCGTCGATCTCGGCGTGGTAGCGGCGGAGGAGGGCTTCGTTGGCGGTGACTTCGCAGGCGGTGCCGGTTTCGCTTTCGATGAGGCGGAGGTCGCCGGTGGCGGTGGGGCGCAGCTCGGCAGGGTCGAGGATGTGGATGACGTGGATCTCGAAGCGCTGGAAGCGGAGGAGGGCGAGCGCTTCGTCGGTGCCGGCGGGGTCGAAAAGATCGCTGAGGAGGAAGACGAGGCCGCGGCGTTTCATGCGCTGGGTGAAGGCGCGGACGGTCGGGAGGAGGCGCGTGTCGCCAGTGAGCGCGGGGGCGTCGCGGAGGAAATCGAGGACTTTGTGAAACTGGCTTTTGCCGCGGGAAAGGCCCATGTCGTCGCCGAGCTGGGAGGCGAACCAGTGGATGTTCACGCGGTCGAGATTGGCGAGGGCGATGTAGGCGAGGGAGGCGGTGATGCGGCGCGCTTGGTCGAGTTTGGAAAGTTGAGTGTTGGGCGTTGAGTGTTGAGCGTTTTCCGTCCACCGCATCGAGGCGCTGGCGTCGATGAGGAAGGAGATGTCGAGGTTCTGCTCGTGCTCGAAGAGTTTGATGAAGAGGCGGTCGAGGCGGCCGTAGATGTTCCAGTCGATGGAGCGGAGGTCGTCGCCGGCGGTGTAGTTGCGGTAGTCGGCGAATTCGAGGCTGGAGCCGGTCTGGCGGGAGCGGCGCTCGGCGCGGTGCGCGCCGCGGAAAAGCTTTTTCGAGAGGAGGTAGAGCTGTTCGAGCTTGGCGAGAAAGGCGGAGTCGAAGAGCGGCAGGGCGGTGGTTTCCACGGGCGCGGCGGGTGTGTGGGTTACTGCCACGAGGTGATGTCGTCGGAACCCTTGTAAGTATGCGGGTTGGCGGGCGATCCTTGTTTGCCGTCTTTGCCGAGGGACCAGACGATGACGCCGGTCTGGATGGGTGGGTCGTCGGAGTAGGGGTTGGCGATTTCGTTGTCGTAGTTGGAGTCGATGGCGATGCGGTAGGGATTTCCCCACGGGTCGAGGTAGGCACCGGTTTCGGGATGAAAGCCTTCGCGGTACTGGCCCGAGCCTTTGTCGGCGGTTCTTCCCTCGAAGAAGACAATCTTGCGAGGGTTGCTGGCTTCGTCCTTGGCGCAGAGCGTGCGCAGGAGTTGGGCGTTGCGAGCTTCATCGAGAAAGAGTCCGTCACCGGTAAAGGCAGGCCATTTGCCGTATTCGGTGAGGTAGGCTTTAAGCGCAGCGGTGAGACCAGTGGCACCGATTTTGGCAGTCTGTTTTCGGCCACCGCGATCGGTTTCGACTGAGACGACTGGAGCAAGCAGAAAGGCGACGACGCACGCGACGAGCAGCCCGCCGAGCACGCGCAGCCACATGTTTTCTTTTGGGGGAAGTTCGTCGAGCACGCCGTGACCATACGCGGAAAGCGCGCCGCCTTTCAACCCAACCACGCCGCAGATAGCGCGACCACTTTCACCCCAGCGCCGCGACCGCGCGCTGGTAGGCGGGCGTGATCTCGGGCTGGCTGGCGATGGTGATGCCGAGGTCGCGGACGAGGCCGTCGGCGAGGGCGTAGGTCCAGCCGTGGATGGTGAGGGTCTGGCCGCGCTCCCAGGCTTCCTGGACGACGGTGGTCTGGGCGACGTTGATGACTTGCTCGATGACGTTCAGTTCGCAGAGGCGGTCGGCGCGGCGGTCGTCGGGGAGGGCGTCGAGGTGGACGGCGTGCTTGAGGCGGATGTCCTGGATGTGGCGGAGCCAATTGTCGGCGAGGCCGATGCGGCGCTGGGTGAGGGCGGCGGCGACGCCGGCGCAGCCGTAGTGGCCGACGACGAGGATGTGCTCGATGCGGAGGACATCGACGGCGAACTGGATGCAGGAAAGGCAGTTGAGGTCGGTGTGGACGACGAGGTTGGCGACGTTGCGGTGGACGAAGAGTTCGCCGGAGCGCAGGCCGACGATTTCATTGGCGGTGACGCGGCTGTCGGCGCAGCCGATCCAGAGATATTTGGGCGATTGCTGCTGGGCGAGGGTGGCGAAGAAGGTGGGGTCTTCGGCGTGGACCTGGGCGGACCAGCGGCGGTTGTTGGCGATGAGATGCTGAAGGTCGGACACGGGCGGGAGTTTTAGCGGGGCCGGGCGGAGAGGGGAAGGGGGGAAATGACGAATGACGAATGACGAATGACGAGGGAAACCCGAATGAGGGGACGTTCGCCGCGCTCTTCGGGCTTCGGGTTTCGTCATTCATTCGTCATTCGTCATCCGCCATTCGTCATTTGCCCCCGTTGCACGGAACCGATGATCGGCTATGCTGCGCGCCCTTTCCACGATGCCCAAAGTTTTCCTCAAGACCTACGGATGCCAGATGAATGAGCGCGACTCGGAGCAGGTGGCGCGCATGCTGGTGGCGCGCGGGCATGAGATGACGCCGAGCGAAAGGGAGGCGGATGTGGTGCTGCTGAATACGTGCAGCGTGCGCGATCTGGCGGAGCAGAAGGCGCTGGGGAAGATGGGGCTGCTGGGGCGGCTGCGGCAGAATAAGCCGGAGATGATTTTCGGGTTTCTCGGGTGCATGGCGCAGTCGCGCGGGGAGGAGCTGGTGCGGGACATCGGGCATGTCGATCTCGTCGTGGGGACGCAGAAGTTTCACAAGGTGGCGGACTATGTGGAGGAGCTGCTGGAGCGGAAGCGGGCGATGCGGGAGCGGCTGATGGATGACGCGCGCTTTTCCATCGTGGATGTGGAGGAGGAGGCGGGTTCGCAGGAGACGATCCGCGAGCATGTGCTGAAGGCGAAGCAGGCGACGGCGTTTGTCTCGATCATGCAGGGGTGCAATATGCACTGCACGTTTTGCATCGTGCCGAGCACGCGCGGGGCGGAGCGGTCGCGGGGGATCGCGGAGATTGTGCGCGAGGTGGAGGAGCTGGTGTCGCGCGGGGTGAAGGAGGTGACGCTGCTGGGGCAGATCGTGAATCTTTTCGGACGGCATGAGTTTGAGATGCGCGAGGGGAAATCGCCGTTCGTGCAATTGCTGGAGGCGGTGCATGCGGTCGATGGATTGCGGCGGCTGCGGTTCACGTCGCCGCATCCGATCGGGTTTCGCGAGGATTTGGTGAACGCTTTTGCAGAGCTGCCGAAGCTGATGCCGCATGTGCATCTGCCGATGCAGAGCGGGAGCGACCGGATGCTCAAGGCGATGCACCGCGCGTACACGGCGGAGAAGTATTTCGCGCTCACGGAAAAGCTGCGCGCGGCGCGGGCGGACATTGCACTGACGACGGATGTGATCGTGGGTTTTCCCGGCGAAACGGATGCGGACTACGCGGCGACGCGCGCGATGGTGGAGCGGGTGGGCTTCGATAATGCGTTTGTCTTTCGCTACTCGAAACGGCGGGACACTCCGGCAGCGGAGATGGGTGAGCAGTTGCCGGAAGCGGTGAAGGAGGCGCGCAATCAGGACCTGCTGCGGGTGGTGGATGCGCTGGCGATTGCGAAGGGCGAGGCGCTGGTCGGGAAGCAGGTGGAGATTTTGTGCGAAGGTCGCAGCAAGACGAATGCGGAGCGGCTGATGGGGCGCTCGCCTGGCAACAAGATTGTGATTTTCGACGGCAGCGAGCGGCACGTCGGCGAGGTCTTCGAGGTGCGGATCGAGCATTCGAGCGGCTTCTCGCTTTACGCCGATCCGGCGGTTTTGGAGCTGCCACATTTGGCTTGAGCCGCGCGGGCAAGCGACGTTCTCTTCCCGCCCTCGCTCATGATCTATTCCCTCAAGCTGGAGACGGCGCTGTATCTCACCGGGCTCCTCGTCCTCGCCGCGCACGCGCTCGCGCTTTTCAAAGGACGGGCCGCGCAGGACTGGCTGCGCGCGCTGCCGCGCTCGAAGCCGCTGGGCGTGGTGCTGCTCACGCTGGCGGCGGGGTGGTTCTTCTGGCTGGTGTGGACGATGGATCTGGGGGAGTTCTCGAACTGGCGGACGCGGGTGCTGGTGGCCACGCCCATCGCGTGGTGGCTGGCGTGGAAATATGTGGATGAATTTCTCGCGGCACGGGCGCTCGGGATGCTGGTGCTGCTGGGCGCGGAGCCGCTGCTGGAGGCGGCGTTTTTGCGCCCGGAAATGTCGCGGCTTTTTCTGGTGACGCTGGTCTATGTGTGGGTCGCGTTGGCGCTGTTTTGGGTGGGGATGCCGTACACGCTGCGGGATCAGATCGCGTGGGTCACGAGCGGAGAAAAGCGCTGGCGCTCGGCGGCTTTCGCGGGGCTGGCGTACGGCGCGCTGCTGCTGGTACTGCCGCTGACTTTCGCGAAGCCGGCTTAGTTTCGCGCCCGATGTTTCCCCGGATTTTTGCTGCGGTGCTCGTGGGGTCGTTGCCGGGAATCGCGCGGGCGGCGGACGCGGAGCAGATGGAGCGGGGGCAGAAAATCTACGCGGAGAAATGTGCGCTGTGTCATCAGCCGGGTGGGCAGGGTGCGCCGCCGGTGTACCCGCCGCTGGCGAAGAGCGACTGGCTGGCGGCGGATCGCGCGCGGACAATCAAGGTGCTGTGCGAGGGGCTGGCGGGGCCGATCACGGTTTTGGAAACGGGCTACAACAACGTGATGCCGGCGCAGATTCTGGACGATGCGGAGGTCGCGGCAGTGCTGACTTTCGTGATGAACTCGTGGGGCAATGAGGCGAGTGCTTTCACGGCGAAGGAGGTCGCGGCGCGGCGGGCGGAGTCGCAATTCAAGACGTACGCGGAGCTTTTAAAATCCACGGAATATCTGCCGCTGCCGAAGGCTCCGGCGGGTTTCACGCTGCGCGAGGTGGCGCGGCTGCCGGAGTTTTGCACGCGGCTGGCGGGTGGGGAAAAGGCGGTCTATGTGCTGGCGCAAAGCGGCGGGGTGTACGCGCTCGACATGGCGGCGGGCGCGCTCACGCCGATCATCAAGGCGGACGAATATCTCGACGCGAAACGCGGCGATCTGGTGACGCTGGGGATGACGGTGGATGCCGCGGGACGGCTGTGGATTGTGAGCAATCAGAAGCTCACCAAGGACGTGCCGTTTTACACGAACGAGGTGGTGATCTGGCGTTCGAGCGAAATGACCGATGGGCGTCCGGGCAAGCTCCAGCCTTGGTTTAAGACGAGCTACCCGCAGGGCGTGGGCGGGATGAATCATGGGGTGAGCCATCTCGCGTTCGGGCCGGACGGGATGCTCTATGTGAGCAGCGGTTCGCGCACGGACGGCGGGGAGGTGCGCGGGGACGCGGAGCATTATTTTCAAGGCGCGGAGGTGGAGACGACGGCGTGCGTGTGGCGGCTGGACCCGCAGGCGACGCAACCGGCGATTGAAGTTTTTGCGCGGGGCATTCGCAATCCGTACGGCTTTGCGTGGGATGGCGACGGAGGCTTGTTCACGTTTGCCAATGGGCCGGACTACAGCGCGCCGGAGGAGATGGATTTCATCCGGCAGGGCGGGCACTACGGGTTTCCGTACCAGTTTTCCGACTGGCCGGTGAAGCCGGGTTTCCCGTATCCGCACACGCCGCCGCCGCCGGAGGGCGTGACGTTCATTCCGCCGGTGATGAATCTCGGTCCCGCGGCGGGCGGGACGCGTGAAGGGCTGGGAACTTTTGATGCGCACTCGTCTCCCGGCGGCGCGATTTGGTGCGGCGCAGATTTTCCCGAGACGCTGCGCGGCGGTTTTCTGGTGACGCGTTTTGGCAATCTGCTGGGGCCGCCCGCCGCGCCGGAGGACGTGGGCTTCGATCTGCTCTCGGTG
Source organism: Chthoniobacter sp. (assembly GCA_043779205.1). Classification (GTDB taxonomy): domain Bacteria; phylum Verrucomicrobiota; class Verrucomicrobiia; order Chthoniobacterales; family Chthoniobacteraceae; genus Chthoniobacter. The sequence goes on from JAYWEP010000033.1 coordinate 43,508, forward strand.
CATGTGGCGAAAGCGGACGACGGCTCCTGCACGGCGCGCGTGGAGACGGTGCTGGCTCCGCTGGCGCGTCCGCTCGATGTGCTGCGGGTCGGCTCGGGCCGGGTGCTGATCCTCGAATACACGCGGCCCGTGACTTTCAAGGACAAGCTCGGCTGGCTGCCGGGGCGAATTCTGGAATTGTCGGCGGTGCCGAAATAGCGGCAGATTTTTTTCACTCCCATGCAAGACCCGACCCCAACCACGACGTGGACTCCCCACTCCCCGCCAAACTGGAAGCTCCGCGCGCGCGTCTGGATTTGCGTGCTTTTTCTGCTGCTCTCGGGCGCGGATTATCTGCTGCTGCGTTTCATCTACGATCCGGGCAATCCGATGGTGTCGATGACGGGAATGGCGCCGCTGCTCAATGCGCTGGCGGTGCTCGCCGCGCTCGGGTCAAAGCTGCTGCTCGTCTGCCTCTGGCGGCGGCTGCCGTGGGCGCGTTACGCGCTGGCCACGCTGCTCGCGGTTTCCATCGCGGGTTTTTCGATGATGCTGATCGTCATCGTCGGCACGAATCTGCCGCGGCCGCAGGGGCTGCTGAAAAAGCCGATCCTGGCGCTGGGCTTGCAAGTGCTGGCGCTGGTGCCGCTGGCGCGGTCGCGCTCGATCCGCCGGCAGATGCACCCGATGACGGGGCGGGATTAAAGGCCGCTGCCGGATAGAATTTCGGGCTCTTCCTCTTCCTCTTCCTCCTAATCTTCATCGAAGGCCAAAGAGGAAGATTAGGAGGAAGAGGAAGAGGAAGAGCGGAAAACCGTTTCTGCCAATCGCTCAGCCGGCGGTTTGCAGGCAGACGGTGAATTTCGCGCCGGCGCCAGGCCGGCTCTGGATGATGATCGCGCCGCTGGCTTCGCGGACGAGCCGCTTGACGATGGACAGGCCGAGACCGGTGCCCTGCTCGGCCGGTTTGGTGGTGAAGCGCTCCTCGAACATCCGGCTGAGGATGCCCGGCGGAATGCCGGGGCCGCTGTCCTCGATGGTGATGGTGAGGAGGGGCGGATGGTTGGTGAAATTCTCGCGGTTAATGACGCGCTGGCCGGGGCCGTCGGGAAAGCTTTCGATCTCGATCGGCGCGGGGTGCAGGCGGCAGGTGACGCCGATGCGGTGCGGCAGCGGGGTGGATTGCAGGGCGTTGATGGTGAGGTTGAGGAGGATCTGGAGGAAGTCGGTGCCGTTGATCGCGGCGATGGCGTCGGAGTCGAGGCCGCGGACGGTGAGCTGCTGGCCGCGGGCGCTGGGGTGGCGGCTGAGGAGTTCGGTCAGATCGCTCATCACCTGGTTGACGCCAACGGAGGATTTTTCCGAGGTCTGGCCGTGGAGAAAGCTGAGGTAGCGGCGGGAGATTTCGACGCAGCGGCTGACCTGGCCGTTGAGCCGGCTGAGGTCGCCTTTGATGGTTTCGAGCTGCTCGCCCTCGACGCTGGCGGCGTTTTCCATGGAGCGGTTGATGAGCTCGACGAAGCCGGAGATGATGGTCAGCGGGCTGTTGATGTCGTGGAGCACGCTGGCGTAAATCTCGCCCTGGGTGCGGGCCTTTTCCTCGGCCATCCGGTGGTCGTGGATTTCGTGCTGGAGGGTCTGGAGCTCCTGGTTGCCGCGCTTGAACTCGACGGTGGCGCGGTGCTTCTGGACGGCATGGGCCACGGCGGCGCGCATGGTGGAAATGTCGAAGGGCTTGTTGAGGTAATCGCTGGCTCCGTGGCGCAGCGCCTGCCGCGCGGTCTCGATGGTCTCGAAGGCCGTGAGCATGATGACCTCGACGGACGGATCGACCTGCTTGATTTCCTTGAGCGTCTCGACGCCGGAGATGCCGAGCATCATGATGTCGAGCACGGTGACATCGACGGCGTTGTGGCGGATGATCTCGATGGCGTCGAGCCCGTTGGTCGCGAGCAGGACGTTGTAGTCGTTTTTGAAAACGATGCGCAGGGACTGCCGCGGCCCTTCCTCGTCATCGACGATGAGGAGGGTCGGTTTCACGGGCAGTCGCTCGGGGGAAGCGACGCTGGCGGTTTCAAAAATCGTATCCAAGGGTCAGATTTACGGCGTTGCCTTGGACCCGGTAGGAGCCGTCGGCAGAGGTGCCATTGTTGATCGTGCGGGTCGGGGCATAGGCCCATTGGTAAGCGATGTTCCAGTTCCACTGTTTGAGTTTTTGCCCAATGCCGGCGCTCAGGACATGGCGGTTGGAGTCGGGGACGATGGGATTGAAGCTGGCGTCCGGGACGGAATTCTCGCTCCACATGTAGCCCGCACTGGCCTGCCAGCCGTTGCGGAATTTCTTGGTGACCCCGATTTCATAGAACCAACTCGGATGCCAGTTAAAGGGCAGCGCAATGTCGCCGCTCTCCGCCTGCTTGAGGGTGACGGTTTTCAGCCGCTGCCAGTCGGTCCAATCGGCATTGAACTCGATGTTCCAGTCCTCCGCCGGGCGGAAGGAGACGCCGAAGACGATGTTCTGCGGGATGCTGAAACGCGCGCTGGCTTCCTCGCGGCGGTTAATCGCGGGGATGGGGAACGGGCCCAGGGGGGTGGGCACGGTGAAGGCTTTGGTGTTCAGCGTGGTGTGGCCTTCAAAGTCGATGGTGGCCGCGCTGTGGTAGGTGATGCCGAAGTGCAACAGCGGATGGGGATCCCATTTGACGGCAGTAACGAAGCTGTAGCTGATGCCATCTCCGTGGAATTTGAAGGTGTCGCCAACGGCGAGCACCCCTTGTTCGATCTCGGCGTTGCCGTAGTTGAAGGAGGGCCCGGCGGCGACGGAAAGGGTGTCGCAGATTTTCCACGCGATGACGGGATTGACCGCGAGATACACGATTTTCCCGAGGCGCGCGGTGGCGCGGAAAGGCGTGTCGTCGGGATATTCGACCGCTTGGCCGTAGGGCGCGTAGATGCCGAGCCCGAAGGCGACAGGCCAGCCCGCGGGCTTGCTCGTCACGAAAAAATGCGGAGCGAGCTGCAATCCGGTATTGGTATTGGTGAAGGATGCGGCACCGGGCGCGGCCGGATCGACGCGGGCTCGCAGGCTGATGGCGTAAGACCCCATGAGGGCACGGGTGCCTTCGAGCTGGGTGATGCCGGCGGGGTTGTAATAGACGGCGGAGGGATTGTCGGCCGTGGCGGCAAAGGCGTTGCCGCGGGCGGTGGCCTCCGCGTCCTGATCTGCGATGCGGAAGCCCAGCGAGAAGGCCGCCGGCGCGGAAAGGGCGAGAATGGAGACGGCACAAATGAGGGCGTGTGTGGGTTTCATTTCGCGCGGATGAGAAAGCAAACGCGATGCCTTGGCGAGCAACAAAATCAGCCGCCAGAGAGGCGGGCGCTAATTGAGCAGCGGGAGGGAAACGCGGACGATGCCGGACTCGCCTTTTTGCGACGAGGGAATCTCGATTCTGCCGTGGTGGCTCTCAATGATCTTCCGGGAGACGGTGAGGCCGAGGCCGAGGCCGACATTGCGCGTGGAGAAAAAGGGCTCGGGTGCGCGCAGGGCGATCTCGGCATTGAAGCCCTGGCCGGAGTCGCGGACTTCGACCTCGAGATGCGGCTCGCCATTCGGGCTCTGGGCGAGATGCACGGCCACGGTCGGCGCGTCGGGGTTGGCCTGGAGCGCATTGAGCATGATCTCGGAAAAGGCGTGGCGCAGGGCCTTGTGGTCGCCGGCGATTTTCCACGGGGCGAGGTCCTTGTTGAAGGTGAGCTGCGCGAGTTTTTTGCCGGGATGAAAGGTGTTGGCCTCGTGAAAGGCCTCGACCAGCAGATCGGAGACGGACACCGCGTCGCGGAAATCCGCCTGCCATTCGCGGGCGAGAAAAACCATCTGGCTGGCGAGGCGCGAGATGCGTTTGACGCCGGAGGCGAGCACGATCGAGAGCGATTCCTGAAACTCGGGATCGTTGATCGAGTCCTTGAGCAACTGCTGGTGCGTGGAGAGCGGGACGAGCGAATTGCCAATCTCATGGGCGAGATGCTCGGCCATGGATTTGACGAGCCGGAGATTCGCGGCCTCGATCTCGAGCCGCTGCGCGCGCTCGTGCTCGGTGGTGTCGTCGATGATGAGCAGGGCGGAATTCGTGGCCACCGCGCTCTGGGTGCGAAAGGGGAGGATGGTGACGCGGTAGAAAAGATCGGGCGACTGCGGACGCTGATACTTAAAGGGCGGGATCCCGACGCCGGTCTTGATGACGGTGAAGACCATGCTGCCGAGCATCTGCGGCAGGTCGGAGAATTCGAGGCGCGCTTTGCCGGGAAAATCCTGGAGGAAAAAGCGCTCGGCGGAGTTGTTGGCATGGAGCGTGGCGAGGTTCGCGCCCACGACCACGCAGCCGCTGCCGAGGTGGCTGAGGATGTCGGAGATCATCGCGTGGTTGCCGAGGAGCTGGTCGTGCAGCCAGGTATTGCGGATGGCGAGGCCCACCTCCTCGAGCATGTGGAAGATGAGCGCGAGCTCCTCGTTGGCGTAGGGCTCGCCGGTCAGCCGCTCGTCGAAAACGACGACGCCGAGGAGCGATTGCCGGTCGAGGATGGGGATGGCGACCTCCGCACCGACGAGCTGGAATTCCTTGGTGATTTCGCGGCTCGACTGCGCATCGTGGCTGCTCGCGCGGAGGATGCGGCCCTGCCGGTGGAGGTGCCCGCCGATGCCCGCGCCGAGCGAGAGCGCGAAGTGCTGGAGGACGCTCTGGTCGTGCCCGATGGCGCAGGCCGAGCGCAGCCAGCGGTCGTCCTGCGAGAGCGGGCTGTCGCTGAGGATGCCGGCCGGTTTGCGCAGGAAAATGATGGCGCGGTTGACGCCGATGATTTCGCGGAGCAGCAGGAGGAATTGCTTGAGCAGCGCCGCGGAATCGAGGCTGTGCGTGAGCACGCTGGAGAAGCGGCGGAGGGCTTCGAGCGAGCGGATCTGATCGACATACGGGCGCAGGACGGAGGTCTCGATGGCCGCGGTCATCTGCAGGGCGAGCGGTTTCGCGATGTCGCTTTCGGGAAACATCCGGTCGAGCAGCGTGTTGAGCAGTTTGCCGCGCACGGGCTTGGCGAGGACGTGGGCGACGCCGAGGAGGTAGGCGTCCTCCTCCCACTCCCACTGCTTCTCGCCAGTATAAATGAGGATGGGGCAGGCGGGGGCAAAACTTTTCATCTCCTCGATCAGGCGCACGGCGCGGGCGTCGGTGAGTTCGACATCGAGGATGGTGGCGTCGATGGCCCCGCGGGAGAGGAGAAACTCGGCCTCGCCGACCGCTTCCTTGGTGATGAGCTGAAACTTCAGCGGATCGAGCACCGAGGCCACCGCCGCGGCGAGCGAGGGCTGTTTGGTGATGACGAGCAGGGTGCGCATTTAGCAGGCGGTGGAAAAATCCGCCGATTCCGAGATCCGGGTCTTTTTCTTCTTCTCCTTCTTCTTCTGAAATGAGGAAGAAGAAGATGAAGATGAAGAAGAAGAAGGAGACTGGGCGATCATGTTTTTCAACAGGATGTTAGGCGGAGACGGCGATGGGGGAGGCGGCCGGGCGGGGCTGGCGGCTGGGCAAATCGACCTGCACGGTTGTGCCTTTTTTCACGACGCTGGCAATGGAAAGATTCCCGCCGTGGAGGTTGACGATCTTCCGGCAGATGGCGAGGCCGAGGCCGAAGCCGCGGTTTTCATCGCCGCGGTTTTTGGTGGTGAAGTAGGGCTTGAGAATGCGGCTGAGGTTTTCCTTGGGGATGCCCTCGCCCTGATCGACCACGCGGAGGCGCAGCCAGTCGGGCTCGCCGGGCCGCGGGAGGCGGTCGAGGTGGACGTGGATTTGCGCGCCGCTGCGCGAGGCGTCGAGGGCGTTGGAGATGAGGTTGGCGATGAGGCGCTGCATGAGCACCTCGTCCATCTCGGCGAGCACTTCGCCGGCGGTGACGGAGATGACTTCGACGTCCTTTTTGTTCCGGCTCGCGCGGGCGAGATCGACGGCGTGCTGGATGACGAGATCGACGCGGCCGAGCTGCAGGTCGAGCCGGAGATTTTCGGAAAAGAACAGCGCCTCTTTGATGTAGGAACGCATGGTTCTGATATTGCGCTGGGCCACGGGCAGGAGCTCCTCGTCAAAGCCTTCGCCGGATTCGCCGGCGAGCTGGAGGAGCGTCCATACGGGGGTGAGGAGGTTGTTCAAATCGTGGGCCATGCCGCGGGACATCCTTCCTAGCAGGTCGAGTTCCTGCGCCTGAAGAATCTGCGATTTGAGGCGGATTTGGTTCACGATCAGGCTCATGTTTTTCACGAGCGAGACGAGGAGGTTGATGTCCGTGGCGGTGTAGGGTTCGTCGTCGAGTTTTCGACCGACGAGGAGCAGCCCAAAGACTTCGCTCTGCGAGGCGAGGGGAAGGCAGAACTGCGCGGCAAAGGCCGCCATTTCCTCGCTGGCCCGGCGTTCGAGACTGGCCGCGGTCGCGCGGAGCCGGGTGCGGTCGATGGAGAGGTATTCGCCCTTGCCCCATTCGAAGTAGCGGAAGACAGCGGACTGCGGTTTCAAATCGAGAGATTTGCGGGAGGTGTCCTCCGGGTGGCTGCGGTAGAGGTTGTAGCTTTGGGTCGCTTCCTCCCGCATGATGACTTGGTAGCTTTCCAGTCGGAAAGTCTGGGTCAGCAGATGGTGCAGATCGTCGAAGAGGGTGGACAGGCTGTCATACCACACGGTGTTGGTGATGAAGCTTCGGACCTGGTCCTGGTATTCGAAGTGGTCGCCGAGAATGCGGCTCTCCCATTTTTCCAGCTCCTTGGTCCCAAAAAACCGCGGAAAGAGCACTGCGGCAGTCACGGCGCTGATGGCAAAAACGGCCAGCGCCAAGGCGAAATTGAGGGCGTTGAACTGCCGTGAGACCAAGGCCACGCCGAGCAGCAGGCCGGCGGAGATGCCAAACAGAAAGGAAAACCGGATAAAGTGCGCGGCAATGTGGCTGAGCCCGATGCGGATATCGAGCAACTGGTTTTGCAGCACGCTGTAACCGATGATGATCCCGTAGAAAACCGCCGCGAGGCTGCCGTAGGGATAGACCGGAATCTGCGTGCCCGGATAGTGATCGATGTTCAGGATCGGCAGCAGGTCATTGATCCCGAGCAGGGCGAGAATAGCCTGCGCGATGATGAGCGGCGTCACCCGGCGCTTTTGAAAATGGGGCATCTCCTTGCGCCGGCGCAGCAGCAGATAGATCGAGTAAACGCTGATGGCGTAGGGAATGTTCAGGAGATGAAAAGCCGGCCCGGAAATGGCGTACCAGCCGGAGTTGCCAAGATCCCGCACGTCCCGCACATACCACGGGGTGAAGCACAGCATGGCGAGCAACCCCTGAAAGGCGTAGAGCCAGGGCATCCGCCGGGTATTGAACTGTCCGGCCAGCAGCGACAGATGGACGAAGGCCGGCATGGCGGCGATGACTCCGAACTGCACCACGCGCGCCCAGAAGAGCGCGCTTTCCCGATCCTGGACGACGAAAAGAAAAAAGGAACCCAGATTCCAAGTGGCGATGGCCAGACCCAGCAGGAGGAAAATGCGGCTGGCCAGGGCGCGCGGACTGCGCAGGAAAAAGAAAAACGCGAGCGCCACATTCATCACGCAACCGGCCAGCGGAATGTAGGGCGCGAATCTCACCTTGGGTAGCTGCCGAGAATCAGGGCCGAGGTTTTGCCGCCAAAGCCGCTGCTGAGGTTGGCGGCGGCGCGCACCGGGTAGGCGCGCATCCCTTCCGGGACGAAATCCAAGTCACATTCCGGGAGCGGTTTCTTGAGATTCAAAGTCGGCGGGATTTCCTGCCGTTGAATCGCCAGCGCGCAGATGATCGTCTCCTGCGCTCCGGCGGCGGCCAGAGGGTGGCCGGTGATGGGTTTGGTCGAGCTGACGGCGAGCTTCCGCGCGTGCGCGCCGAAGACCTTTTTCAGCGCCCGCACCTCCGCCAGATCGTTGACTTGGTTGGCCGTGCCGTGCGGGTTCACGTAGTCGATGGTGGTCCGGTCGATCCCCGCTTTGCGCAGGGCTTTTTCCAGCGCGCGGACGACGCCTGCTCCGTCCGGCTGCGGGGCCATGGCGTGAAAAGCCTCGCAACTCCGCCCGTGCGCCAGCAGTTCCGCATAAATCCGTGCGCCGCGGCCGAGCGCATGGCTCAGTTCCTCGAGGACGAGGTAGGCCCCGGCCTCCCCCATCACAAAGCCATCCCCGTGGACGTCAAACGGCTTCATCGCCTGCCCCGGCGCCCCGGCCCAGCGCGTCATCGCCCGGCTCATGGCAAAGCCAAAGTAGAGCGCATCGATCAGCGGGGCCTCCGACCCGCCGGCCACCATCACATCCACATCCTCGTGCTGGATCATGCTCATCGAATAACCCATCACATCGCTCCCCGAGGCGCTGCTCGAGCTGCAGGTGATGGCGTGGCCTTTGCAACCGAGCGCATTGGCGATCTCCGCGCTGCCGCTCCCCACGTAGCCGCCGATCATCATCGAGGGCGTGATCGTCCGGTAGCCCCGCGTATCCACCGCCTTCCGCCCACGGTAGGCGGTCTCGACGTTGCTGACGGAAGTCGCCTCGACCACCCCCACCCGGTCCGGGTCGATCTTCGCCAGATCCAGCCCGGCATCCTCCGTGGCCAGCCGCGCTGCGGCGATGCCATACTGGTGCGAACGCTCCAGCCGCCGCGCCGCCTTGGCATCCATGTAATGCTCCGGCTTCCAGTCGTGGATTTCCGCCGCCAGTTGCGACGGCGAGTCCCTGGGATCAAAGCGCGTGATTTGCGCCGCCGCACTCCGCCCGGCCCGGACGTTCCCCCAGAACTCCCCCAGGGTTTTTCCGCACGGAGAGATGATCCCCATACCGGTGATGACGACGCAGCGGGTCGGTTCAGAGCGATTCATGCTTTCGCGTAAGTCAACCCGGCGGCCATTGCAAGCCGCGTCCGCCGAGCAGATGGATGTGCAGGTGGGGGACGGACTCGCCGGCGTCGCGCCCGTTGTTGATGACCACCCGGTAGCCGCTGTCCGCCACGCCAGCCGCCTCGGCGATCCCGCGCGCGGCCAGGAGCATGCGTCCGAGCAGTTCCGCATCGCCCGGCTGCGCCTCGGCGAGGCGCGGGATGACACGCTTCGGCACGATGAGCACATGCACGGGGGCCTGCGGATTTACGTCGTGAAAGGCCAGGTAGTCCTCCGTCTCGCAGACGATGCGGGCCGGGATTTCGCGGGTGGCGATTTTTTCAAAAAGGGTCATGCGAGGGAAAAAGCGATCTGGTTCCTAGCAGCAGCCGTACCGGAGTGCTCGCGGGTAAAGCCCACGATCTCCTCGCGCAGCGCGTCGCAATCCCGGCTCCACGCCTTTTTCCCGCGCAGCATTTTCACACACCGCTCCAGCCCCAGCAGCTCGAAGCAGCCGCCCGGCTCCGCGCACAGCTCCCGCAGCCGCCGCCCGAGCATCTCAAAAAACGCCAGCTCATACCCCGCGCCCGCCTCCCGCGCCAGCTCCACCAGCGAGACCTGCACCCGCGGCGGCACCGGCGCAAAGTGCCGCCCGATTTCGCCATAGCCGATGACCTGCAGGACCGATTGCACCGCCGCGGTCAACTGCTCCACCGGCAGCACATTGACCATGTCCTGCTCCCGCAGATACTCCGTCACGCTGGCCGCCACATGCTCGGCCAGCCACCACTTCACATAGCCCGCGCGGGCCGCCGCCTGGGCCAGCGAACGCACCAGCCAGTCGCGCTCAAAGGCGATGGCCTGACCGCTCGCGAGCTGGATGACGGGGAGGTTGTCTTTGAGGCAGATCATAACGGTGTCACTTGAATAGCTCCGGTTGCAGCCCGCTCTTCTTCGGCCTCCGCCCGAGCGACTGGATTTCCTCCAAAAACTCCCCGATGTCCTGAAAGTGCCGGTACACCGAGGCATAGCGCACATACGCCACCTCATCGAGCGCGTGCAGCTTATCCATCACCTTCGCGCCGATCACACTCGACGGAATTTCCCGCTGAAACTCCGTCTCCAGTTCGCGCACCACCTCATCCGCCGCCGTCTCCAGCGTCTCGATGCGCACGGGCCGCTTCTCACACGCCTTGACCATCCCGCCGAGCAGTTTCTGCCGCGAAAGGGCCTCGCTGCGCCCGTCCCGCTTGCTCACCCGCAGATCCGCCCTTTCGATCTCCTCATAGGTCGTAAAACGGTGCCCGCAGCCCACGCACTCCCGCCGCCGCCGGATCGCGCGCCCGTCCTTCGACAGTCGCGAATCGATGACTTTATCCTCAAGGCTACCGCATTTGGAGCAATGCATCTTGTGTTACGGGTGGGGGATGGGACGGGGTTTAACACAAGGGATAGTGGTGTCAATCGGCAATCCGCGTTTCAGAACTAAAACGACCCTCGGCGTAGCGGTGACGCTTTCCCGACAGGTTTCTAAATCAGCCCCAGCTTCATCTTCCCCGCCTCGCTGATCATCGCCTGATTCCACGGCGGATCCCACACCAGCGCCACATCCGCGTCGCCCACGCCGGGGACGCTGAGCACTTTCGACTTCGCCTCGGCGGCGATGGTCGGGCCCATGCCGCAGCCGGGCGCGGTGAGCGTCATCTTCACATCCACCATCGCGCCCTGGCCCGCGCGGGGCGTGATCACGCAGTCATAGACGAGGCCGAGATCGACGATATTGACGGGAATCTCCGGGTCGTAGCAGGTGCGGAGCTGATCCCACACCGCCTTGTCCTCGACCGGCCCGTCGTTCGCTGCGGGCGTGGGGGCGGCTGGCGCGGCGGGTTCGAGGCCGAGCGCATCGGCATCGGCATCGGCGATGCGCGCCAGTCCTTGATCGGTCGCCACGGTGTAGCTGCCGCCGAGCGCCTGGGTGATGAAGACGCGGACATCTTTGGCGAGCGTGATGGCCTCGCCGCTCGGGATGCGCGTGGCCGCGCAATCGCGGGTGAGAGTTTTTTCGGTGTTTTCGTGCATGGATGGAAAGTGGAGTGGTTGGGATGAAAGCGAAAGCGGCGGTTTCCGTCGCGGGAAATCAATCGGGAGGTTATCTCGGCTGGGTTTCGGTGGTGGCTCAGTCAAAAAAACCGTCATTCTGAGTGGAGTTTCGGGAGGCTTTGCGACCGGAACGGAGCGAAGAATCGCTGACTGAAACGCGGGCGGAGGCGGTGGGGGTGAAAGGACGCACATTTCACCAGACCGCCTCCGCCCATTACAGTCAGCGATCCTTCACTGCGTTTCGCTTGCCGCCTTCGCCCACGGCGAAACTTCGTTCAGGATGACGGGCTGTTGTTTCAAACTGAGCCACCACCGCCCACTTGCAAACAGCGCGGATGCTCGCTCAGTGCGCCGCCGTGTGGATGCTGCCGCTCGGGAGAGGCGCGGGGTTTTCCAGCAAGCGCAGGATGGGCTGGGGGAAGATGCCGAAGAAGAAGATGCCGAAGGTGAGCGCGCCGATGGTGATGCGCGTCAGGGGAGCGATGGTGATGGGGGTGGCGTCGCCGGGCTCCTGCCAATACATGGCGGCGACGATGCGCAGGTAGTAGTAAAAGCCGGCGGCGACGGTGAGGATGCCGATGCCGACGAGCCAGAATTTGCCGGCCTGCACGGCGGCGGCGAAGACGAGGAGTTTTCCGTAGAACCCGGCGGTGAAGGGGATGCCGGCGAGGGAGAGCATGGCGGCGAGGAGGGCGAAGGCGAGGAAGGGGGAGCGTTTGGCGAGGCCGTTGAAGTGGAGGATGTCGTCGCCGCGGCTGTGCTTCGCGACGACGATGAGGACGAGGAAGCTGAGGAGGGTCATCAGCAGGTAGCCGGCGAGGTAGAAGGCGACGGCAACGCCCGCGCTGCCAAGGCTGGCGGTGGTGGCGCTGACGCTGGCGACGGCGACGAGCAGGTAGCCCGCGTGGCCGATGCTGGAGTAGGCGAGGAGGCGTTTGAAGTTGTCCTGCGGGAGGGCGGCGAGGTTGCCGTAGAGCATGGTGAGCGCGGCCATGAGGGCGAGGACGGCGAGCACGCGCGCCCCGACGACGGGGACGGCGAGAAAGGGCTGAAGGACGCGCAGGAGGACGACGAAGCCGGCGGCCTTTGACCCGACGCTGAGGAAGGCGGTGATGGGGGTGGGCGCGCCTTGATAGACATCGGGCACCCAGAGCTGGAACGGGACGGCGGCGACTTTGAAGCCGAGGCCGATGAGGAGCAGCATGATGCCGAAGAGGAGCGGGACTTGGGCGACGGCTTTGGTTTCGAGCGCGTGCTGGATGGCGGCGAGATTGGTTTCGCCGGTCAGGCCGAAAATCCAGGTGATGCCATAGACGAGGAAGCCGGTGCTGAGCGCGCCGAGGATGAGATATTTCACGCCGGCCTCGAGCGACGCGGTGTGCCGCCGCATGTAGGCGACGAGGATGTAGAAGCTGATGGTGACGAGTTCCAGCGAGACGAAGATGAGGAGGAAATCGACGGCGCTGGCCATGAACATGAGGCCGGCGCAGGTGAAGACGGGCAGGCTGTAGAATTCGCCAAGGCCCGCGCCGGGCGTGACGCCGGGGATGTACTTCGCGAGGACGCTGCTGTATTCCAGCGACATGATGAGGACGACGATGGTGGTGAGCAGCGCGAGCACTTTGAAGAAATGCGCGGTGGCATCGACGGCGTAGAAGGCGTTGCCGCTGCGCGGATCGACGAAGAAGGAGAAGCCGATGAGCGCGGTGAGGATGGCGATGGCGATCCTGACGCAGCCGCGCTTGTCGTCGCTCTTGCTGAACGACTCGACGAGCAGCATGACGATGCCGAGGACGAGGACGGCGATTTCGAGGGAAAGCGAGGGGATCATTTGGAAATTTTGTAGCCCGCGTCGAAAATCGAGAGAACGCCGGAAATCTTCTCGTGCTCAGGATAAGTGCATACCGCTCGGAGTTGCCGACCGGAACTCTCTAACTCAAAGCCTCCCGATGATGTTACAATTCCAAAACGCTTAAGTGCCTGCCTGACCAACTCGGCAGAGGAGTTCTTTTGGAGTTGGAGCTGGGCGAGCGCCGCCGGGGAGACTTTGTAAATGCGCTCGGTCCAGTCGCGGAGAAATCCCCAAGACTGGAGCAAATCAAGCACTCCACCTCTGTCCATGATCAGCCTGTTGGAACAACTGGCAATATAGCGAATGGCCTCAATATACGGGATGTTCCGCAGATGCATCGTGAGCTTCGCAGGCGATGTTTCCTTGATGTTGCTCGGGGGATCGAAATCTGTGAATACCACAGGAAATGACTCTTTAGGATGGCTTCGATCCCAGTTCGCACGAATCAGGTCGAATGCCTGTTCGAAGGTGGCTCCTTTCAGTTCCAGTTTAGGAATAGTCTCATCTTTCAACGCCTTAGCGCGCCTGATGTCCGCTTCCCGAGGGGTTTCAGCGGATGAAATCGTTATACAAAGTAAGAGCAGAACAATGGCGCTTTTCATGACAAAGGCACTAAGTCGCTTAACTTAAGTAACTCAACTTTTCGCGGCCTTTCGCGAACCTTCCGCGTGTTTCGCGTTCTATTCATTTCGGAAGGACCGCCTCGAAGCCGGGTTGGACGAGGCTGAGGAATTTGCCGGGCGCGAAGCCCGCGATGAGCAGCGCGGCGAGGAGCAGGACGACGGGCCAGCGCAGGGCTTTGAACGGGTCGGCCCACGCGGCGGCTTCTTTGCCCGGCTCGCCCATGAAGATGGCGCGGTAGGCGCGCAGCATATAGACCGCCGAGATGACCACACCCCACAGCGCGAAGATGACGGCGAGGTGGAAGTGCGAAGCATCGAGCCCGGCGGCGGGTTTGTAGGCGCCGAAGAAAACGGTCATCTCGCTGGCGAAGTTGGCGAAGCCCGGCAGGCCGATGGACGCGAAGGCGGCGAGGCCGAAGGCGAAGGCGAGCGCGGGCATGTGCTTGGCGAGTCCGCCGAAGGAATCGAGCGCAAGCTGCGGGCGGTTTTCGCGGAGCATGCCGGCCATGGCGAAGAGCGCGGCGATGGAGAGGCCATGCGCGAACATGAGCAGGGCCGCGCCGCTGAGGCCGATGGTGTTCATCGCGGCGACACCGAGGAAGATGTAGCCCATGTGCATCACGCTCGAATAGCCAAGCATGAGGTCGAGTTTCTTCTGCGCGATGGTGGCGAAGCCGACGTAGATGATGTTCCCGACGAGCAGGATGAGCAGCAGGTTGGTCCACACTTTCGCACCTTCGGGCAGGAGCGGAATGGCGACGCGCATCAGACCGTAGAGGCCGAACTTTTTCAACACGCCCGCATGGAGCATCGCCGCCGGTGTGGGGGCGGAGGCGTAGGCCTGTGGTGCCCAGGTGTGGAACGGGAAAAGCGAAATCAGGATGCCGAAACCGACGAGCAGGAAGATATAAGGCCGGGTCTGCGCGGCAGCGGGGATGACGCCGGTGGAGGCGAGCTTCTGGAGGTCGATGAGGTTGAACGTGCGCAACGCTTCCGGCACGGCGAGGTAAAGATCGAGTAGGCCGATGAGCAAAACGAAGCTGCCGAGTCCGAGATAGATCGTGATTTTCCACGCCGCCGTGTGCCGCTCGCCAGTACCCCAAATGCCGATGAGCAGGAACGTGGGGATGAGCGCCAGCTCATGGAAGGCGTAGAGGAAAAACAGATCGACTGAGGCAAACGCACCCGTCGCTCCGGCGGTGATGAAGAGCAGGCACGCGTAGTAAAGCGGCTCGCGCTTTTCGACCTTCGGCGTGACCCAGATCGCCGCGAGCGTGACGATGCCGGTGAGCAGCAGCATGAGCACGCTCAGGCCATCCACGCCGACGAGGTAGTTCAGCTTCCATTCCGACGCGATAGGTGTGGACGAGAGAAACTGAAAGCCGCCCTTCGCTTTGTCGTACGAGAGGAAGACGAAAAGTGTGAGCAGGAATTCCGCGGTCGCCGCACCGAGCGCGGTCTTGCGCGCGGGCGCGCCGAGCAGGATGCCGAGCGCGGCGAGCAGTGGGATGAAAATGATGAGGGTCAGCATCGGGCGGGTTTAATTCTTGGAAGCGAAATGCCAGATGAGGCCGACGATCCCGAAGAGCACGGCGGCACCGATGATGGCGATGAAGGAGATGCCCATTTACGCAAAGACGAGGAAGTAGATGAGCCCGACGACGCCGAGGCCGAAGAGGAAGGCGTAGGCTTGGAGGTTGCCGATCTGGAGGAAGCGAAGGACGAAGCCGGTGCCCCACGTCGCGCCGCTCAGACCGCGGACGAAAAGGCCGTCGAGAATCCATTTGTCGAACCAGCCGGACATCGTCGCGAGCAGGTCCTGGGTGCCGGCGATGAGCGCGGCGTAGAGTTCGTCGAAGTAGAACTTGTTTTTGAAAAGAGGGATGAGGATCGGGTCTTTCGCCTGCCCTTTGTAGAGCACCCAGCCACCGGCGGTTCCGGCGAGGAATGCGCCAATCGCCAGCACCGGGACGATGACGTGATGCGCTTCTTCGTGTTCCCAAAGGAAGTAGTGGCTGGTGCCGTAGGCGCTGATGACGGAGAGCACGCCGAGGATCATCAGCGGCACGGTCATCGGCGCGGGGCCGTCGTGGCCGTGCTTGGCGGCATCGGAACGGGCTTCGCCGAGGAAGACGACGACGAACAGGCGGGTCATGTAGAAGGCGGTGAGGAAAGCGGTGAGCAGCGCGGGCAGGAAGAACAGCCAGCTCCGGTTGTAGGCCGCCATCAGGATGGCGTCCTTCGAGAAAAAGCCGCTGAATCCGGGGCAGCCGATAAGCGCGAGATAACCCGCGGTGAAGGTCAGAAAGGTCCATTTCATCTTGTCCTTCAACCCGCCCATTTTCCAAATGTCCTGCTCGTGATGCAGCGCATGGATGATCGCGCCCGCACCGAGGAAGAGCAGCGCTTTGAAAGACGCATGGGTGAAAAGGTGGAACATCGCCGCGCCGGGCGCGGCGACGCCGATGGCTAGGATCATATAGCCGAGCTGCGAGAGCGTGGAGTAGGCGAGGATGCGCTTGATGTCGTCCTGCTGCGTAGCCATGAGTGCGGCGAGCAGCGCGGTGACAGCGCCGACGGTGGCGATGACGGTCTGCGCGGTGGGCGAGGGCTCAATGAGGAAGGAAATGCGCGCCAGCATGAAGACGCCGGCGGCAACCATCGTGGCGGCGTGGATGAGCGCGGAGACGGGAGTAGGGCCTTCCATGGCGTCGGGCAGCCAGACGTGGAGGGGGACTTGCGCGCTTTTGCCGACTGCGCCGCAGAAGATGAGCAACACGGCGGTGGTGAGAAAAACCGGGTTCGCGGTGAGGAGATGACGGTTGATCGCTATTTGGTCGAAGACGACGGAGCCGACCGCGCTCCAGACCATGAGGATGCCGAGCATGAAGCCGAAGTCGCCGATGCGATTCGTGAGGAAGGCTTTGTTGGCCGCCGCCGCCGCGGTGTCGCGTGTGTGCCAATGACCGATGAGTAAGTAAGAACTAACTCCCACAAGTTCCCAGAAGATGAACATCATTCCAAAGTTGTCCGCGAGGACGATGCCGAGCATCGAGAACATGAACAGCGAGAGATTTCCAAAGAACCGCGCTTCGCCGTCGTCGTCGTGCATGTAAACGAGCGAGTAGATATGCACGAGCGCGCCGATGCCGGTGACGACGAGGAGCATGACCTTGCTCAAATCGTCGATCATCACGCCGATGGGCACATGCAGGCCGGGCAACTCGATCCACGGGATTTCGTTCGGCTTTGCCGAGTCGGGGCCGAAGAAAACGAAGACGCTGGCGAGCAGGGAAAAGCAGACGGCTCCGACGGAAATCGTGGCGCTCAGGCTGCGCGACTTGCGCGTGAAAAACTGGATGAGCACCGCGCTGACGAGCGGGGCGAGAAGGATGAACCAGGGAAAGTAGGCGTGGGTGTCCATGCTAGCGAGGCGCGGAAGGGAGGGGGAAAACGTCCAACGTCCAACGTCCAACGTTCAACTTACAAGTAAGACGCAAGCGAGTGGGCAGCGTGGTGGCAAGGGCCGTTGAACGTTGGACGTTGAAAGTTGGACGTTGAACGTTCATTCCTAGAATTTCAGCGAGTTGATGTCCTCGACGTGCGTGGTCTGCCGCGCGCGGAAGAGCGCGACGATGATCGCGAGGCCGACCGCGACCTCGGCGGCGGCGACGGTGATGATGAAGAAGACGAGGACTTGCGCGTTGTAGTTCGGCAGGCCGTTCGGCGTCAGGTTGAAGCGGGAGAAGGCGACGAGCGAGAGGTTGGCGGCGTTGAGCATGAGCTCGAGGCACATGAAGATGATGATGATGTTCCGCCGGAGCATCACGCCCGCGAAGCCGATGGCGAAGAGCAGGCCGCTGACGAGGAGGTAGTGGTTGAGGGTGAGCGTCATTTTAGGATGGGTCCACGAAAGACACGAAAGGACACGAAAAGGGACGGCATGAGGACACGCTCCCGGGTTTGGAAACCCTTTCGTGCATTTCGTGTTTTTCGTGGACGATCATTTGAGTTCGCGCTTGGAAAGGACAACGACGCCGATGGTGGCGACGAGGATGAGGACGCCGATGACTTGGAAAGGCAGGTTGTGCGTGGAGAAGAGCGTGTTGCCGACGTTGCGCACGTCATCGACGTTTTTCTCGGAGAGTGGGGCGAAGGCGGTTTTGCCGAGCTCGAATTTCTGCAAGACGAACCAAAGCTGCGCGACGAACGCCACCGTGACCAAGCCACCACCGACATAGGCCGGCAGGTTGATTTTCCGCCGCTCCTCCGCTTGGATATTCAGCAGCATGATGATGAAGAGGAAGAGCACCATGACCGCGCCGGCATAGACCAGCACTTGGATGACGGCGATGAAGTAGGCATCGAGGCCAACGTAAAGCGCGGCGAGTCCGAGGAAGGAAACGACGAGGCTGAGCGCGCTGGCGACCGGGTTGCGGTTGGCGACGACGGCGACGGCGAAGACGAGCGTCATCGCGGCGAAGAGGTAGAAGAGGATCGGCGACATCTGGGATTTCAGATTTCAGATTTCAGATCGCAGATTGAAATCAGGAGATCGCATCCGCCGGAGAGCCGCGCGCGTGACCTCAATCTGAAATCTGAAATCTGAAATCTGAAATTCACTTCCTTGGGTTCCATTTGTTCACGAGGCCGGTGAAGACGCCGCCGAGTTCGTAGAGCTTGGCTTTGTCGTGAACCATCTCCGCGCGGGTGATACCGGTGATCGCGTAGTCTTTGCGCAGGAAGATCGCCTGCTCGGGGCAGACCTCTTCGCACAGGCCGCAGTAGATGCAGCGGATCATGTCGATCTCGAATTCCTTCGGCCGCTTCTCGACCTTGGCGAACTTGTCGCCGCCGGGGATTTCCTCCGGCTTGATGGTGATCGCACGCGGCGGGCAGATGAACTCGCAAAGCTGGCAGGCGACACAGCGCTCGCGGCCGTGCTCGTCGGTCACGAGCGTCGGCGCACCGCGGTAGTGCTCGGGCATCTGCGCGTCCCACTTTTCCTCGGGATACTGCATGACGACCTTGGTCTCGCCTTTGAGCATCCGCTTGAGGTGCTTAAAGGTGATGGCCATGCCGGCGACGATCGACGGCAGATAGATCTTCTCTTTCCAAGTCAGGTTCGGGCGTGGGACGACGTAGGCCATGTCAGGAGGAAAATTCGAAATCCGAAGCACGAAATCCGAAACAAATCCGAAACATCGGAAAGTCGGAAAAACCGGACGTGTTCCCGCGTGTGCTCAATTCTGTTTCTTGATTTCTCACCATTGGAATTTGTTTCGGATTTCGATATTCGAATTTCGGATTTTCGGCTGGAGAAAGCTATTTGGTGAAAGCCAGAATCCCCGCCGTCAGGAAGATGTTCACGAGGGCGATTTCAAAGAGGTAGAGCCAGCCGAGTTTCATGAGCTGGTCGTAGCGGAAACGCGGGAGCGTCCAGCGCACCCAGATGAAGACGAGGAGCAGCGTGGCGACCTTGGCGAAGAACGCGGTGATATTCACGAGTCCCCAAATCCAGCTCGGGATGTTGTGGAGAAATGAAAGGCCGCCCCGGCCGGCACCGTCGGGGATGAAAGGCAGATGCCAGCCGCCGAGAAAGAGCACGACGATGAGTGCGCTGCCAGCGATCATCGCAGTGTATTCGCCGAGGAAAAAGAGGGCGAACTTCATCGACGAATATTCGGTGTGATAACCGGCGACGAGTTCGGTTTCGGACTCGGGAAGATCGAACGGAAGGCGGTTCGTTTCCGCGAACATCGAGATGGTGAAGGTGATGAACGCGATGACTATCGGAATCCAAAGTAAGATCGCGCCCCAGCCCGGCCAGCCAGTCGTGAAAGGTAAAAGCAGCCAGCCGTGCTGGACTTGATATTCGACAATGCGACCGAGGCCGGTCGAGCCGCAGACGAGCAGCACGGGGACGGCACTGAGACCCATGCACAGCTCGTAGCTGATCATTTGCGAGGTGCTGCGGATGGCTCCGAGGAAGGGGTATTTCGAGTTCGACGACCAGCCGGCGAGGACGATGCCGTAAACGCTCACGCTCGAAATCGCGAACATGAAGAGCACGCCGACATTGATGTCCGCGACGACCATCGGCACGCCGAGGAAGCTGCTGCCAAAAGGGATCGCGGCGAGGGTGACGATGGCGGGCATCATCGCGAGACACGGGGCGAGCCAGAAGTAGAGCTTGTTGACGTGGCCGGGGACGAAATCCTCTTTCAGCAAAAACTTCACCGCGTCGGCGACCGGCTGGCCGAGGCCGCCGAGGAAGGGCGAGAAGTCTTTGGAAATACCCGGAATGAGAGAAGTCGGAAAGCCGGTGCGGTTCGGCCCGACGCGATCCTGAATGAGCGCGCTGACGCGGCGCTCGGCATAGACCGTGTAGCTGACCATCGGGAGCACCACGAGGAAGATGAGGAAGATCGTCTTCGCCAGCGATGTGCCGGTGAGAAACCAGAAATCGGAGGAGGTCAGGAAGTCCATCAGATCGGGCAGGCGGAGGAGAGGTCCACGAAAGACACGAAAGGACACGAAAGAGAACGGACAGCGGATGAGTTACCGGATTCGGAAACCCTTTCGTGTCTTTCGTGCTTTTCGTGGACTCCCATCATGCTCCCACCTCCGCAGGTTGCGATTCGGGCGCTTTTTCGGTGACGACTGGCACGCCGAGGTCGCCGATTTTGCTGAGACTGAGGCCGGCGAATTCCTTGTGGTCGGCGGCCATCGCTTTGAAGACGTCCTCGATCATGGAGAGGCCGTTTGAGCCGGAGACAGCGGCGATGAGGTCGCGAAGAATCTCCCAATCGTCGTGCGCGTCGCCGGGTGCATTGACGGCGCGGTTGAGGCGCTGGAGACGGCCCTTCACGTTGATCAGCGAGCCGCGTTTTTCCACCCACGCGCTGGCGGGGAAAAGGACGGTGGCGTGCGGCGTGGTTTGGTTCGGTAGGATGTCGAGGGCGATGATCGCGTCGAGTTTCTTGAGGTCGTCGGCGGTGAGGCCGCATTTGGTGAGGTCTTCGCCGAGCGTGATGACGGTCTTGATCGCGCCGCTGCGCACGCCTTCGACCAGTTTTTTCAAACGCGAACCGGGTTTGCTCGCGGAGACGCCGAGCACTTTCGCGCCGGTGGTGTTTGGGTTGCGGTCGGCGGCGATGAGCAGGCCGTCGGCCTCGCCGGTGCGCGGGAGGATGTCGTGCTGCTTTTGGATTTCGAGTGCGTCGATGAGGCGGGAGGTGAGGAAAAGTTCCTCATTCGTCTGGCGACCCGAGGCGACGAGCCAGAGCTGCTCGGCGGTGTGCGCTTTGAGAATCTCCGCAGCGATGGCGGTGGCGGTGCGCCAATCGACGGCCTGGCCTTTGACCGTGGGCTTTTTCAGCCGTCGCTCGTCGGCGACGTATTTGAAATTCAGCCGGTGCGAGTCGGGCAGCCAGACGCCGTTCACGTCGTTGTTTTCGCGCGGGGTGATGCGGTAGATCGTGTTCTCGCGCGAGCCGATGATGATGTTCGCGCCGGTGCCGCAGTTCACGTCGATGGTCTTGGTTTCCTTCAAAAACCAGACGCGCATCTTGAAGCGGAAATCGTTCGAGGTCAGCGCGCCGACGGGGCAGATATCGACGGTGTTGAGCGAGTAGTTGTTGTCGAGGATGCGATCCGGGTGGCAGGCGATGGCGCTGAAGCTGCCGCGCTCGACGATGCCGAGGACGTCGTCGTGCGCGACCTCCTGCATGAAGCGGATGCAGCGCGTGCAGAGGATGCAGCGCTCGGCGTCGAGCGTGATGCGCGGGCCGAGTTCGACGTTCTTGGGCTTCTTTACTTTCTCGTCGAGGAAGCGGGATTCGCCCTGGCCGAATTCGACGGAGAACTCCTGGAGGCGGCACTCGCCGGCCTGGTCGCAGATCGGGCAGTCTAGCGGGTGGTTGATGAGCAGGAATTCGAGCACGCCTTTGCGCGCCTCCTCGACCATCGGCGAACCGGTGCGGATGCCCATGCCCTCGGCCACATCCTGCGCGCAGGAAATCTGCGGGCGCGGAATCCAGGCGATCTCGGGTTTGCCGTCCGCGCCGAGGACGGGTTTGCGGTCGGGCGTCATCTTCGGCATGCCCATTTCGACCATGCACATGCGGCAGTTGCCGGGCGACGAAAGCTTCGGGTGGTAGCAGTAGCGCGGGATGAATTTCTGCGCCTGCCCGCAGGCCTCGATGACGCGCGTGCCTTTGGGGAATTGCAGCCAGACGCCGTCGATCTGGACGTTGACCATCGGGACTGCGGGAGCGGTGCTCATACGGGCGGCATTGGGAAAAAACGCAGAGGCGCAGAGGCGCGGAGAGCGCAGAGAAAAGGCGGCAGCGCGGGAAAATCTCTGCGTCCTCCGCGTCTCTGCGTCTCTGCGTTGAAAATCACCTTGTTCATTTCCGAGTTACTTGGTCGCGGCTGGCGCGAGCGGGGAATTGGTGCGGCGGTCGTGGATGGTTTCGATGGTCGCGTGCTCGATGAGTTCGTCGGAGGTGTATTCGGGCGGCATCGGCGGTGGCTCTGCTTTCTGGGCCTTACTGGTGAATTCTTCGCGGAACTTGAGGACGAAACTTTGCGTGGGCCAGGCGCAGGCTTCGCCGAAGGCGCAGATGGTTTTGCCGGCGATGTTGTCGGCGACATTTTTGAGTGTGTCGGGATCTTTCTCGGTGCCGCCGCCGGCGAGGACGCGGTCGGTGATTTTCTTCATCCAGAGCGCGCCTTCGCGGCAGGGCGTGCATTGGCCGCAGGATTCGTGGGCGTAGAATTCGTTGATGTTGTTCAGCGTCGAAACCATGTCGCGCGTTTCGTCCATGACGATGACACCGCCGGAGCCGGCCATCGAGCCGCACGCGGCGAGGGTGTCGAAATCCATCGGGATGTCTTCGAGGCCGATCTCGCGATCCTTGAGTTTGTATTTCTCGCCCGCGCGCAAAACCTTGGCCGATGAGCCGCCGGGGATGACGGCCTTGAGTTTGCGCCCGCCTTTCACTCCGCCGCAGAGGTCGTTGATGAGTTCGCCCATCGTCACGCTGCCGACTTCGACCTCGAAGTAACCGGGCTTTTCCACGTCGCCGCTGACGCAGAGGATGCGGGTGCCGGTGTTATTCGGCTTGCCGATCTTGGCGTATTCCGCGCCGCCCATTTGGATGATGTGCTTCACGTCGCAGAGGGTCTCGACGTTGTTGACGATCGTGGGGCACTGGTAGAGGCCGAGCACGGCGGGGAAATAGGGCGGCTTGATGCGCGGGTAGGCGCGTTTGCCTTCGAGCGATTCGATGAGGCCGGTCTCCTCGCCGCAGATGTAAGCGCCCGCGCCGCGATGCACGTAGATTTCGCAATCGAAGCCGGAGCCAAGGATGTTTTTGCCGAGAAAATTCCGCGCCCGCGCCTCGGCGAGCGCCGTTTCCAAAATCTGCGCGCCCTCTGGGAACTCGCCGCGGATGTAGAGGTAGGCGAGCTTCGCGCCGACGGCGAAGCAGGAGATGATCATGCCCTCGATGAGCTGATGCGGGTCCTGGTGGATGATGTAGCGGTCCTTGAAAGTGCCGGGCTCGGACTCGTCGGCGTTGCAGATGAGATAGACGGGCTTTTTCTCGTCCTGCTTGATGAACCCCCACTTCACGCCGCACGGGAAACCCGCGCCGCCGCGCCCGCGCAGGCCGGATTTTTTCACCTCGTCCACGATGTCCGCCCGCTTCATTGCGAGCGCCTTTTTCAACTCCGCGTAGCCGCCGTCGTGCAGGTAGCACTCGATGTCGTTCGTCCAGCCTTCGCGGTCGATGTTCTTGAAAACGATCCGCTTTTCGCGCGGATGCGGCGGATGCACTTTCGGGAGCGTGGCGTCGGAGCGCTCCAGCTTGAGCAGCTTGGCGGCGTCTTCGAGTTTGATGTTCTCCTTGAAGTTGTCATCGACCATCGCCACCGGCGCGCTGCCGCAGCTCGCGAGACACTCGACGAACTCGACGCTGAATTTTCCATCGGGCGAAACCGCCACCGGATTCCCGTGCCCGCCGTGCTGCTCGTGCGCCCACTTTTCCAAATCGATCCCCGCTGCTTTCGCGACCGCGGCCTTCAGCTCGTAGCTCCCCGCCATCGCGCACGAGAGCGTGCGGCAGACGCGGATGTGGCGCTTTCCGGCGGGCTCGCGGCGGAACATCGGGTAGAAAGTGACCAGCTCCAGCACATTGATCGGCGACAGCTCCAGCTTCGCCGCGATCCATGCGATGCCTTCGTCGGAGACATGCCCGAAATGCTCCTGCCACAGATGGAGCAACGGCAGCGAGGCGCTCCGCTTCGACGCGGGATAATGCGTGATTGCTTCGTCGATTTTCGCCAGCAGTTCGGACGGGACGTTCATGGAAAATCAGTTCGCCGGCTTCGGCTTCGGCGGCATGTGCAGCGGGGCATCCGAGGGCGGTTTTTCGCCGAAATGGAGGACGCGGTTTTGCAGCTTGTTGTCGATGAAATGCAGCTCCACGGTCTGCCCGTTTTCCACGTAGTAATAGCGCACCATCGGCAGCTCCCGGACGGTCTGCTGCTCGATCTGGTAGGTCTCCTGCCGCGTGGGCTGTCCGAGGATCGCCTCGACCTCCTTGAGCGAAAGGGTGCGGCCGGTGTCGATCTGCGCGTTCAGGGCGTCGATGTTCCGGTTCGTCACCCGTGGGCCGCAGGCGGAAAGGCCGAGGATGAGAGTGGAAAAAAGCACGCTGGCGGGCATGGAACGCACGGTGGCGCGGAGCATGCGAACGCCCACCCGTGCCCGCAAGCGCAATTTGTGAAATTTTTCACAAGGGGTCGCAACCCCACCGGAAACCGCACCAGCGAACGCTCAAAAAACCGGGAATGTTCCGGGGCGTTGGCCCGCCTCCTGCTAAAATATCCATATCTTTTATGTCCAAACGATCCGCCTTCACCCTCGTTGAACTGATGATCATCGTCGCGCTGATCTCGAATGTCCTCCTCGTCGCGCTCCCCGCTTTCATCCGCTCGCGCAATATGGCGCAAAACACCCGTTACATTTCCGATCTGCGCACCATCGTCGGCGCGTTTGAAATGTATGCTGCGGAGAACAACAAATATCCCGCCACCGCCGCCGTTGGCATCGTCCCCGCAGGCATGGACGTATATTTGAAAAACATTCCCTACTCCGTCCGCAACGCCATCGGCGGCCAGTGGTACTGGACCTACAACGCCAACGGTTCCCCCGCCGCCGTCGTCGGCTCACTCTCCCCATTTGACTTGAATGACGTCCGCATGGCCGACATCGACGTCCGCATCGACAACGGCATCCTCGCCACCGGCAACTGGCGCGAACAAGGGACCAAAAACGTCGAGTTCACCGTCGAGCAGTAGCCCGCCTACCCTGAGAGCAGCGCCCGGTAGAGCGCGAGGTAGTCATCCACCATCCGCTGGTAGCCGAAGCGCCCCTCCGCCCGCTCCCGCACCTTCCGCCGGTCGAGCTGCAAGGCCGGCCCCACCAGCTCCGGCAGCGCGTCCAGCGATGTCGCCGCATATCCCGTCACCCCGTCCTCCACGACCTCGCCCACCGACCCGCGGCGATGCGCCACCACCGGCGTCCCGCAGGCCATCGCCTCGATCATCACCAGGCCAAACGGCTCCTCCCACTGGATCGGGAAAAGCAGCGCCGCCGCACCCCGCAGCAGCTCCTGCTTTTGCGCGTGGTTCACCGGGCCGATCCACCGGATTTGCTCCCCGTCTATGAGCGGCTCCAGCTCCTTTTTGAAATACTCCGCCTCCCTTTGGTTTTGCGGCTGCCCCGCCAGCACCAGCGGCATCCCCACTGCCTGCGCGATGCGGATCGCCCCCAGCGGATTTTTCTCCACCGAAAGCCGCCCCAAAAACGCCAGATAGCTCCCCGCCTCAAACCGCGGCTCATACGCCCCGAAATCGCACCCATTGTACACCACCGGAAACGCCCGCCCCAGCTTCAGCGCCGCCGCCGCCATCTGGCACTCGCTGATCCCCGCCACCGCCACCTGCGGCCAGCGCCGCATCACCCATTCGTCATCGAGGTGCGGGCTCGTGTGCATCGTGAAAAGCCCCGGCGTCGCCGTCGCCCCCGCCAGCGGAATCCACGCACTGCTCAGGTGATAGTGGATCAGGTCAAACTTCCCCGCCTCCCGCAGCACCTCCGCCATCGTCGAGTTTGCGTAATACTCAAACATGTACATCTCCCCGTCCGAAATCCGGTCCGTCAGATTCCGCTCCACCGTCTCGTGCAGCCGCCCGCTCGTCACGCAATCCCCGCTCGAAAACAGCGTCACCTCATGCCCCCGCGCCACCAGCTCATCGATCAGCAGCTTCATCATCAGCTCGATCCCGCCGTAGGTCACCGGCGGGATCCGCGTCCAGAGCGGCGAGACTTGGGCGATGCGCAGACGGGAGTTTTTCAGCATGGTTTCTTGCGGGAAAAGGCGTGCGATGTTACCTCGCACGTCCCTTTCGCCAAGACCCGATCTTTCGCCCGCATGAAAAAACTCGCCCTCGCCCTCAGCCTCGCCCTCGCCACCGGCCACCTCGCCCGTGCCGCGGAGGAGCCCGCTGTCGCCAAAGCCATCCCCGTCGCCACCCGCGACGTCACCACCCAGCTCCAGATCTTCCTCGACCAGCAGCTCTTCGGCCCCGGCGCCATCGACGGCCGCCCCGGCGAATTTGTCGGCAAAGCCCTCCGCCGCTACCAGCGCGCCCACGGCCTCCCCGACACCGGCATCCTCGACGCCAATATCCCCCTCGACTCCGTCTTCCCCGTTTACACCTTTTACACCATCAAACCCGAGGATTTCAAATGGGTCGGCGACGTGCCCAAACAACCCAGCGAACAGGCCAAAAAGAAAACCCTCCTTTACTCCGACATCCTCCAGTTCGTCGGCGAACGCTACCACGTCTCCCCCGACTTCCTCCTCAAACTCAACCCCACCCTCAAGCCCGACAGCCTCAAGCCCGGCGGCACCCTCCGCGTCCCCAACGTCGAGCCCTTCGTCATCGAAGACATCCCCCCGCAAGGCTTCCTCCCCGAGATTCCCGAGTATCTG
Source organism: Chthoniobacter sp. (assembly GCA_043779205.1). Lineage (GTDB taxonomy): Bacteria > Verrucomicrobiota > Verrucomicrobiia > Chthoniobacterales > Chthoniobacteraceae > Chthoniobacter. Next base: position 70,055 of record JAYWEP010000033.1, read on the forward strand.
GGCCGCGTCATCAAAATCCATCGCGGCAACAAAATGCTCGAACTCTACGACGGCGAAAAACTTCTCGCTGCCGTCCCCATCACCCCCGGCATCATGGGCGGCGGTCATAAGGAAACCCCCGGCGGCCAGTGGAAAATCCTCGGCATCGCCACCTCCCCCACCTTTCGCTGGGACAAAGGCGTCCTCGAAGCCGGCAAACGCAGCGACACCTCCTACCTGCTCCCCGCCGGCCCCCGCAACCCCGTCGGCGTCCTCTGGATCGGCCTGAACAAACCCGGCATCGGCATCCACGGCACCAACAGCCCCTGGAACATCGGCCGCACCGTCAGCCACGGCTGCATGCGCGTGGCCAATTGGGACGTCGTCCGCCTCTCCAAGCTCATCACCAAAGGGATGACCGTCGAGATCGAGTAAGAGACCGCACCGACGAAGCGGCGTGCGTGGGGTTAAAGCAACCCTGCGTTACTTTTTCTTAAAGAAATCGTCGAAGCCACCGCCCGCCTTGCCCGCGCCAGTGGCCGGTACCGTGGTTGCCGCAGCCGCACCGGCGGGCGCGGGATTGGCCTTTAGCGTCGTTTCGATGTCGGTCATCACCTTGTAGGGGCCGACATATTTCTCACCCTCGTAGGAATCCGAGAGCACCTTGCCGCTGGCATCGCAGAGCACGAGGCAGGGGATGCCCGGCCCGCAGTAGGCCGTGAGTTGTTTTTTGGATTTGATCTTGTTGTACGCCAGCGCCGGCCACGGCATGCTGTCCATCTTCATGTAAGCCTCCGCGTCCTTTTCCGAATAGTCGTGCGAGACAAAGATCAGCTCGAACTGCGGGTTCAGCGGCTTCACCCGGTTGTAGAATTCCACCAGCTTCGGCGTGAAGGCCTTGCACGGCCCGCACCAGCTCGCTGAGTAGTAGAAGGCGAAATATTTCGCGCCCGCGAGCGGCGCCTCATCGAACTTGTGGACGCCCTTGCCTTGCAGCGAGACGAGGTCGTTTTTCATCGCGGGATACAGCGGCTGCTCGGCGGCTTGCGCAAACGACACCAAACCGGCAGCGGCGACAACACGGAGGAGGGAACGGAGTTTCATGGCCCGGAGGATAGGCGCAAAACCGCCGCCGTGGAAAGCCTGCATTCAGCGCGCGCTTTCGCCAAAGAAAAGCAGGGTCGGTAAATTGATACGTGTAAGTACCTTTTGACATCGCCCGCGTTCGTCCATAAAACCGCCGCACTCCCGCCCATGAAGCCATCACTCCTCTCCGCGTTCGCCTTCACCCTCGCTCTCGCCGCCGTGCCGCTGCACGCGGCACCCAAGGAAAAATCCGACAAGTCCGCCGCACCCGAAAAGGGCGGCGTGCAGGGCTGGCTGGACTGGCGCGGGCCGCTGCAGACCGGCGTCTCGCTGGAGCGCGGGCTGCCCGAAAAAGTGGACGCGAAGGCCGCGCTGTGGACGGCGGATTTTCCGGGGCAGTCCGCACCGGTGATCGCGAATGGCAAGCTCTACATCATGGGCTTTCAAGGCGAAGGGCCGGAGCTGCAGGAGGGCGTGGCGTGCTTCGACGCGGAGACCGGGAAGCCTTTGTGGAAGCAGCTCTTCAACGATTTCCTCAGCGACATCGTCTATCTGCGCTACTCGACCTCGTGCCCGACGGTGGATGCGGAAACCGGCAATGTGTACACGCAAGGCAGCCAGGGTTTGTTTTCGTGTTTCACCGCCGACGGCAAGCTCGTGTGGCAGCATTCGCTGATGGAGGAATTTGGCCGGCTCACCTTTCCGAACAACCGCACCGCCTCACCGCTCATCGACCAGGAACTCGTCATCACGCGCGGCATCACCTCGGCGTGGGGCGCGCATGGCGCGGCGGGCGACCGCTTTTATGCCTTCGACAAAAAGACCGGCGAACTCGTCTGGTCGAGCGCGCCCGGCGACCGGCCGCAGGACAATACCTTCAGCCATCCGTGGCTGAGTTTTCACGAGGGCAAGCGCGTGCTGTATTCCTCCGGCGGCGACTCCACGCTCCTCGCGATCAACGCGCGCACCGGCGAACCGCTCTGGCGCACGCCCGTCGCGAAAGCCGGCGCGAAGGGCGGCATCAATGCGTCGGTGCTGGAGCACAAGGGGCGCATCATCGTCACGCATGAAAGCGAGAACCTCGACACGAGCGACGTGGGCCGCATGGCCGCGTTCAAAATCCCCGAGGGCGTGAAGCCGCCCACGCCGCAGACGCCGCAGGTTTTTCCGACCAAGGAACTCGAGCAATGGCGCAACCCCGTGGGCGCGCTCGCGAGTTCGCCGGTGCTCGTCGGCGACCGCATCTACGAGGTCAATGGCACGGGCGAGCTCTGCGCGGTCGATGCCAATGACGGCAAGGTTTTGTGGAAGAAAAAACTCGGCATCGAGCAGCGGCAAAGCTCGCCATTTTACGCCGATGGCAAGCTCTACATCGCCATGTATATCGCCGCGGCGGGCGGTGACGCGAAGGCCGGCGAGACCGTCGGCGACGGCGAGCTTTACATCGTCAAACCGGGCGACCAGGACGCGGAGATTTTGAGCCACACCGTCCTCACCGGCAAATGCTACGGCTCGCCCGTCGGCTACAACGGCAAGCTCTACGTGCAGACGGAAAAGAAGCTCTATTGCTTTGGAAAAAAGGGCGCGAACAAAGCTCTCGCGCCCGCGGCTGAGCCCGAGAAATGGCCCGCACCCGGCGAGAAAAAGCAGCTCCAGATCATCCCCTACGAAGTGCTCCTCCAGCCCGGCAAGACCCAGTCCTTCCGCCTCCGCGCGCTCGATGCGAACGGCTTCACCGTCGAGGGAAACGTCGATCCGAAATCCGCGAAATGGGAGACGTTCATCCCGCCGACCGCGCTGGTGAAAGCGACGATGAAAGCGAACTTTAACGCCGACGGCCTGCTCACCGCGGAAGCTCCATCCGCCGGCCAATGGAAGGCCACTGTGGGCGACATCAGCGGCTTCATCAAAGGCCGCGTCGTCAGCGCGCTGCCGATCAAGCAGGACTTCGAGACCTTTGAACTCAAGGAAACCACCGGCCCCGGCCTCGGCAAGGAACCGCTCGCGCTGCCGCCCGCCGAGCCCGGCAAACCCGCGCCCGCCGCCGGCCCGACGACTTGGAACGTCGTCGAGGAACCCACGCCATTTTCCTATCCGCCGCTCTGGTGGAACAGCGCGCGCTTCCGTTTTGAAATCCGCCAGGCCCCCGGCGAAGGCGGCACGAAGGCTTTCTGCAAGACCATCGACAACAAACTTTTTCAGCGCGGCCAGGTCTTCATCGGGGCGCCCGACATGAGCGGTTACACCATTGAGGCCGACGTGATGAGCGAGGGCAACAAACGCAAGATGAGCGAAGTCGGCGTCATCAACCAACGCTACGTCATCGAACTCAAAGGCAACGCCCAGGCGCTCGAAGTCAGCTCGAATCAGGAGCTGTACAAAGATCTGCCGCACAGCGTCCCGTTTAAGTGGTCGCCCGGCGAATGGTACCGCCTCAAGGCCCGCGTGGATGTGGCCAAGGATGGCAGCGGCACGGTGCGCGCGAAGGCTTGGAAAAAAACCGACCCCGAGCCCGAGGCCTGGACGCTCGAAGTCCCGGTCAAGACTGCGCACACCCACGGCTCGCCCGGCCTCTTCGGCTTCTCCCCGCAGGAGCAGCGCGCGTGGGTGGATAACATCGCCGTCACGCCGAACTAGCGGAGGCCCGCCTTCACCGTGGCGCGGCGATCAAGTCCAGCACCACATCCGCGTAGATGCGGTGGCCGAAATCGTTGGGGTGGTTGAGGCCGTTGCCGCTGAGGCCGAGCACGCTTTTGCGGGCGAGCAGGGTGGCCCAGACGGTGGTCACGTCGGCGAGGGCGCAGTGGGGTGCGGCGAGTTTTTTCAGCTCGGCGGCGTAGGCGGCATAGGTCTCGGGCGCGGCGTGGTTCCACTCGGGGTTGGCGGACATGGGCGAGATGAGGATGGCGTCGCACTCGGGGTGCGCGTCGTGCAGTTGCCCGACGATCTGGCGGATGGTGTCGGCGAATTTTTCCGGCGCGATGTGGCCGGAGGCGTCGTTCATGCCGAAGGCGCAGAGGAAAAGATCGGGCGCCTCGGCGGCCACGGCGGCGCACTGCTTGAGTCCCCAGTTGGCGTTCTCGCCGCCCTTGGAAAGATTTTTCAATTCGACCTTCGAGCCGAAGCGTTTTTCCAAACCCTGCGCGACGAGCTCCGGGTAGCCGGGCTGGTGCGGCGAGGCTTCGCCGGTGAGCGAGGCGTTGAGCCCGGTGGAGATGCTGTCGCCGAGCACGACGAGCTTTACCGGCTCGTGCGCGGCGAGGCGGGCGCGCACGCGGGCGAGCTGGCCGGCGGGCGCGGGCGCGGGCTTCGGGCCGGTCCAGGCTTCGGCGGCGGTGTAGGTGGCGACGCTTTGCAGGTCGTGGAAAAAGCGGCCCTGCGCGTAGAGCATGTGCGCCTGGCCATCGCGCAAGCCGTCGTAGGAATTCGGCGAGCCGGGCGCGGGATGCAGCTCGGCGGCGGTCTTGAACGGGATGCGCGAGTCCTTCGTCAGCACGATGTCGCGCGAGCCGGCGGTCCAGGTGAAATCGCGGCCCAGCTCGTAGGTGATCTCGCGCGTGGCGCTTTGCAGCAGGGGCGCGCGCTCGGGGATGAAGAGTAGCGTGTCTTTCGCCGCAGGCTCGTTTTCGGCGCGGACGAAGAAGAGCGAGTCGCCCTCGATCTCGCGCGAGTCCCAGACGGGTGCGGCGTGCGCGGCGAGCGCGGTGAGGAGGAGAATGGCGAGGGGGTGTTTCATCGCGGGGAGTAAGTCGAGGAGCGGACGGACGGTTTATTGACCACGGATTGCATGGATGACACGGATTTTCGGAAATCCCAATCCGTGCCATCCGTGAAATCCGCGGTCAAACTCCGGCTCGTTTTTCGGTTTCTCAGCGGACGGGGGCGTCCCATTCGATGACGAGGAGCGCGACGGCCTGGGGCAAGGCCGACGCTTTTTCGTGGACTCCCGGATGGTGCGACTTAGAAAGCCCGCGATGATTTCCGTTCCGCCGCCCGCTTTTTTCCGCACGCCATGACGGACGAGAGACGCGCGGGCGCAGCGGCGGAGCCGCCCAGGATCTGGCTCACGGCCTGGGCGCTGGTGCTGTTCGCCGCGGCTCTCGCGCTCGATACGCGGCACAACACCTTTCCTTTTTTCTACCACCCGGACGAGTCCGCCAAAGTCGATCAAGTTCTGACGGGCGAGTGGAATTTCCATCACCCGATGCTGCTGCTCAGCACGACCTCGGCGGTGGTGAAAATGCTCGGCGTGGTGCCGAGCGAGCAGCCGGTCGTGGAGGCCGGGCGCTGGGTCTCCGCGGCCTTCATCGCCGGGGCGGTGGTGGCGCTGGCGCTGCTGGCCTACGCGTGGCGCGGATGGTCGGCGTCGCTGGCGGCGGGCGGGGCGCTGCTGCTGCAGCATCAGCTTTTCGAGCTGGCGCATTACATGAAGGAGGACTCGGCGCTGCTGCTCGGGGTGGCGCTCAGTTTTTTGACGGCCTGCGCCTTTTGGCAAAAGCCCGGCGCCGGGCGCGCGGCGCTGCTCGGGGCGGCGGTGGGGGTGGCGATCTCGGGGAAATACATCGGCGTGTGCATGCTGGCGGTCGCGCTGCCGGTGCTGTGGTGTGCGCCGGGGAAAAAAGGGCGGCGGACGGCGTGCTTTTTCGGAGCGCTCGCGGCCGTGCTGGTGCTGGTGAATCTGCCGCTGCTGCTGCACCTCGGCGCATTTGAAAACAGCCTGGGCCGGGAGATGGAGTCCGTCGTGCATGGCCAGCGCGGGATGACGCGCCGGGTGCCGCATACGCAGTACTGGAACATCTTTCGCGACAACACGACGCCCGTCGTGTGGGTGCTGCTCGCGGTCTTTCTCGCCGCGCGCTGGCGGGAGCGGCGGGCGGTTTCGCTCGCGGAGCGGCTGCTGATCGCGTTCCCGTTCGCCTACGCGCTGGCGCTCTCGTTTTCGCCGAAGTCGAACGACCGCTATTTCCTGCCGGCCACCGCCGTGCTCACGCTGCTCGCGGCGTGCGGCGCGGTGGATGCCGCGCGGCTGCTCACCCGCTGGCTGCCGCTGCGCTGGGCGCTGGCGGTCTGCGTGGCGGCGCTGGTCGCCTCCGAGGCGGTGGCGCTGCCGCCACCGCTTGACTGGCGCACGTTCACGGAATATTTCGCGGCCTTTCAGCGCGATGACAACGCGGAGTTCCTCGCGTGGATCCGGGCGGAGCTGCCGCCGGAGGCCGTGATCGCCAAGGACAGCCGCATCCAGCTTCCCGACCCCGGGAACAAAAAGGACGGGCTGCGCTTTGCGCCGATGCCGCAGAAAATTCTCGCCGAGCGCTTCGCCGCCGACCTCGGAACGCTGGCGGAACTGCGGGCGCGCGGCGTCACCCACCTCGCCGTTTCGGGCAGCGATTACGGCCGGTTTTCGCTGCCGGGTCTGCTCCCGCAGCCGGGCGAGCGGGCCAGCTTCGAGCGCCGGAAAGCCTTTTACGAAGCACTGCTGCGCGACGGTGAGCTGGTCTTTTGGCGCGAGCGCGGCACGGTGCTGTACCTCCATCCCGGCATCCGCCTTTACCGCCTCCCGCCGCCCGCCGAATGAGGGTTCGGGCGGGCTCTCCGCGGCCGGCGCGGAGGCTAGTCCGCGCGGCCGGCCAATGATCGCGCGGCCTGGGCGTAGGCGGTGAGGAGGCGCTGGCGGTAGTGCTCCCAGGTGAAGTTTTCCACCATGCGGGTGCGGGCGGCTGCGCCCATCGTCGCGAGGAGTTCGGGGCGCGCGTGGAGGTGTTCGATGGCGGCGGCGAGGGCGTCGGGATTTTCCGGCGGCACGACGAGGCCGGTGACGCCATCGACGACGGCGTCGCCGGATTCGCGCGTGGTGATTTGCGCGAGTCCGCAGGCGGCGGCGTCGTAGGTGACTTTGGCGCTGCCTTCGCACGAGGAGGGGAAGATGTGGACGGAGGCCTGGCGGTAGTGATCCTCGGGCCGCGGGGCGAAGCCGGCGACTTTCACCGTGGGGCCGGCGAAGCGGTCGAGCGCGGGCTGGATCTCGGGATGCACGGTGCCGACGAGGACGAGCTCGGCGTCTTTCAGCGCGAGGCGGTGCCAGGCTTCGAGGAGGACATGGACGCCTTTGCGCCGGAGGAGCGCGCCGGTATAGACGGCGCGAAAAAGCGGCGGCGGCGGGCCGGGCGTGAAGCGCGCGGTGTCGGTGCCGCGCGGGAGGAGGAAGAGTTTTTCACGCGGGACGCCGGCGATGGTGAAGGTCTCGGCGGCTTTTTCCGAGAGGACGAGGATGAGGCTGGCGAGGTCGTACTCCTCCATGACCTGCTGCCGGCTGACGAGGCAGGAGTGGAGCACGCGCCGGTGCAGCGGGTCGGCGAGTTTTTCGCGTTCGGTCTTGGTCAGGGCGGGCTTGATTTTGCCTTTGTTGCGGTGCCACGTCGGGATTTCGAGGACGCTGGGGATGCCGCGCGCGCGGGCTTCGCGCAGGGTCAGGAGGCAGTCGCCGGACCAACTGTGGAAGAGATCGAAAGCGCCGCGCGGGAGCTGGCCGCGGGTGAAGCGGTCGAGGGCGTGTTTTTTCGCGCCGTAGTAATGGGCGCTGCCGAGAAAGGAGAGGAGCCGGACGGGATGCCAGCGGAGGCTGGTGATGAGCGCGCGGGGGATTTCGCGCTGGCGGTTGTCGTAGGCGACGGCTTTGGCGAGGATGCCCGCGCGGTGGCTGGCGCGGAGTGCCTCAAAGGAATCGCTGTCCAGCCCGTAGCCGCCGAGGCGCGCGGAGATGCTGTAGAGCAGGCGCTGCGGGAGTGCGGATGGCGTGACGGGTGAGGACATGGCGGGCGCAGAGTCTAGTGGGTCTTTTTTTCATCCGCCACGGGTTCGGGGGAAAAATCCGGCCGGTAGCCGCGCTCGTACGCCTGCGCCCAGACGAGCAGGTGCGGCGGCTGCGGATCGCGGGAGACAAATTCGTGCGGGCCGGCGGCGAGGAAAATTTTCCCGGCGTAGGGCTGGCCGTCGAGCGTGCCGGTAGCCGGGCCGCTCGGCGTGATGATGACGTAGGTCGCCGCGATGTGGATGTCGAACTTCGCGCGGTCGGTGGCGAGGTGCTGGCCGGCGACGCGCATCTTCATGTCGAAGGGCAGATAATTGGCGCGGACAAAGTCGAGGTCGCGGCCTTCCAGCCGGTCTTCGGAGGCCATGCAGGTGCGCGTGTCCACGAGCGCGGCGATGATGTCGTCGTCGAGCAAATGCAGGTGCATGCGGGCGCGCGTGAGGTTTTCCAACGCGTAGAAAAAAGGGCGTCGTCGGAAAATCGCGCCGGCCTTGGCGTCCATCACGTAATCGTCGCGATTCGTGAAACGCAGCGTGGCGGCGAGGAACTCAAGGTAGTGGCTGGTCCGCCGTTGCGGACGCACGAGGTGGAGGGTGGCGGCGAGTTCCGCGAGCGCGAGCGCGACGGGCAGCGCGAGCCGGGGGATGCGCGGAAATTGCGCGCGTAATTTTTCGGCGAGCATGAGCACCGCGGGCGTGAGCAGGACGACGAGCAGCGGCGTGACGGGCGGATAGTCCTGGCTCGTAATCATGGGCCAGTAGCTGTGGAGCAGGGTGAGGTAAAAGCCGGCCGTGAGCAGCACGAGGACGCGGCGCGCGGCGGTCGCGCGCTCCGGCGTGCGGCGGAAAATGCCGTGCGCGGCGGCGAGGAAAAACGGCAGCGTTATGGGGAACCAAAGCAGGCGCGAAGCGAAGCCGGAGCGGGGCTTCGCGGGGGGCAGGAGATTGTGCCCGATGATGCCGTAATACATTTCACCGAGCGCGTGCTGCGCGGCGAAGTAGGCGACAATCGCGGCTGGCACGACGAGCAGCCCGGTGAGCCCCGCGCCGAGCCCGCCGAGCACGGCGCGCGTCCGCAACGGCCCGCCGTTTCTGCGCCAGAGCAGGAGCGTGACGAACGCGGCGGCGAGCAGGGCCAGCGCGAGCAGCGTCGTTTTCATGGAGACGCTGAAGGTCGCGCCCAGCGCCAGCCCGGCGCAGAACATCCGCCGCGCGGTGAGCGGGCCGCCGACCACGATGGCGACCGTGCCGAGCCACGCCGCGGCCCACAGATCGTCGGTGCGAAACTCGACGGTTTTCAAAAAGAAAAATGGCGCGAAGCCGGTGAAGACCGCGGCCCACAGGCCCGCGCGCCGCGAGGCCAGCCGCCCGCCGATTTTCGCGACGAAAAAAAGCGAGGCGGCGAAGAGCGGGATCATCGCGAGCCGCATGTAGATCATGATCATGGCGGTCTCGCCGAAGAGGCGGAAGACGGGCGCGCAGAGGATGTGGAAGAGCGGCGTGTGATTGTCGAAAACCTCGCGGTACTGGAGCTGTCCGGTGGCCCAGCCCCAGACGACGTGGAGATGCTGCGCCTCGTCGGAGCTGAAATTCATATGGCACGCGTAGAGCACGCGCAGCCCGAGCAGGATGACGAAGAGGCCGGCGAACCAGCGGCGCTCGGCGCGGGAAATTTCGGGAGCGGAGGTCATGCGGGCGGAGCGTCGGGCGCGCGGAGGGTTTGGACGACGGCGAGGAGCACTTCGATCAGGAAGACGCCGGTGAGCACTTCCGTGAGCAGGGTGGTGGCGAATTGGACGTAGGTGTAGCGGCTGACTTCGAGGGTGTGGAGGAGGGCGATGCCGAGGTTGTTGCCAAAATTAAAGGCGTAGCCGGTGGCGAGGATGGCGGCGAAAACGCCGAAGCGCGCGCGGCGTTCGGCCCGCCAGCAAATCCACGGCAGCGTGGCGAGGTAGGCGACGAGGACGGGCAGGTAGCAGTTGCCGAGGCGGTCGAGCGTGAGGCGCAGGAGTTTGCGCACGGGGATTTTTGTCTCGCGGTCTTTGAGCTGCGCCACGGACTCGCGGAAGACGAGCGCCGGGGCATACGCCTCGATGGCTGCGTGCTCGTCGGGGTGGTGCAGCAGTTCGTCGGCGCGCGTGTAAAACTTCCTCATGTCCCAGGCGTGGTTGCAGTAGGCCGGGCAGTCGAGGTTGTAGAAAAGCCCGAGTTGGATCCCGACTTTGCGGAGCATCGGGCCGGGCCTTTTCAGCCAGGTCCGCCGGTAGTAGTAGCGGTAAAAACCAAGGCGCGGCTCCGGCGCCCAGTGCTCGGCTTCGGCCATCGTGGTGAAAAACGGATCGCGATAAAGCAGGTAGTCGGCGTCGTAGCCGAGCGAGGCCATGCGCCCAGGGCTTTCGCGCTGGGTGGCGGCGATGCCGGCGTCGAGCAGGGCGAGGGTGGCGCGGAGTTTTTCCGGCGGATACGGCACGGCGGGATCGGGCGTGGCGACATCGGCGGCGAGCTGCTCGCGGATGATGAGCGCATGGATGCTGAACATGGACTCGGGGAGAAAAGTGGCGCTGCTCGTGTCCCCGCGCGACGACAGCCGCTCGGGCAGGATGAGCAGCAGCCAGACGGCGGCCAGCGGGAGCGCGACCATGAGCACGCGGCGCACGGGGCTTTCCCGGCGGTCGAAAAGCGCGCACCAGACCGGGATGGTCGTGAGGATGGAACTGAGCCAGTAGCTCGGCTTCAAGCTCGGCAGGACGAAGGCGGTAAAGACCGCCGTGACCGCGAAGAAAAACATGGCGCGCGAATTTTTCTCCACCCGCCACGCGAGGAGAAAACGCACGAGCAGGTAGTAGCTCAGCGCGGCGAAAAACGGACAGATCACATCGGGCCGGATGAGGAACTCGAACTGCACGGGCTGCGGGGTGAAAAGGAACACGGCGCACATCGCCAGCCCCGCGAGATCGCGGAGCCAGCGCGGCGTGCGGGCCGGGCGCAATGCGCGCCCCGCCGCGCACCAGGTGGCCAGCAGGAGCAGGCCGGTGGCGAGGCCGAGGGTGTGCTGGAGGATGGTGATGGCGCGGAAATCCCGGAACACCGCGAGCAGTACATAGACGAGGCCCGGATACAAAATCGCGCGCCCGTCGGCGTGGGCGAAGCCGTGCCCGGTGAGCGCGCCGAGCGCGGGATGGAGGTAGCCGCCAAAGTCCTTGTCGATGGCCGGCGTGAGCGGAAAGGAAAAGCGCCACCACGCGGCGCCGAGCAGCAGGAGGATCCACGCTGCGTGAAACGCCGCGGTGAAGATGCGGGAGGTCGCGGGTTTCATCATTCGGAGGCGGGAGCTTGGGGCGCGGACGGCGCGATTTCCGCAAAACGGCCGGCGAGGATGCGGGTGAAAACCTCCGCGCCGGCGGCGTTGAGATGCGAGGTATCGACGCGGTATTTCAGTTCGTAGAGTTCGGGATATTTCAGCGGATCGCAGAGATTGATGACGTGCGCACGGCGGGCGTTTTCCGCGGAGGGGACGAAATAGACCGAGCGCGTGCGCGGCGGGATGACGAGGATCGGGACGGCTCCCGCGCGGCGGATTTGCGCGATGCTTTCGCCGAGTACTGCCTGGGTCACGCGGTCGGACTGCTCGGGCCGGGCCGGGGCGCGCTTCCCTTTGCCGCCGCGCACGTCGAGGAGTTCGAGGGTGCGGTCGTCGCGCAGTTCGGTGTGCGTGGTGGGCGTCCAGCCGTCGCCGCTCTCGCCGAGCTTTTCCCACCGCATCGGAGCGGGCTCGGCGGGATGCCGCCAGCCGTCGAAAAACGCCGCCCCGCGTCCGAACTGCGAGCTGTGCTCGCCGAAGGCGGAGAGGTGGTCCACGAGGTCCCGCCCGCGCTCGAAGAAGTCCGAAGCCTGATCGCGGAACCCGGCTTTTTTTCCCACGGTCAGCCGGCGGCAGACCTGCCAGAAGCGCGGCCAGTCGTGCCAGTACACCCCGCGGAGCGTGCCCTTCTGATCCTCCTTCATTTCCGTGGGGAAAAAATCGATCTCCAGAAAAACCCAGCGCAGGCGGGCGGGCCGGCGCGCGAGGATGGCCTCGAGCATCCACGCATCCTCCGGGGTGTGCATGCCGGCGATGCCGGCGTTGAAGGATTTGAGCGCGAGTCCGCGCGCGCCCGCGAGCCGGTCGAAGAGGGCGGGCATGATGTGGTTTTGCATGCGGCTGGAGCCGACGAAAACGGCGTCATACTCGTCGCCGTGCGCGGCGAGGTGGCTGAGTTTTTCCCGCACGGTCGAGGGCATCTCCGCCGGGGGCAGCGCGCGGCGCGCGAGCGCGGCGGTCAGCGCAAAGCCGGCGAGGCAGGCGAGCACGGGCACGCCCGCTTTGAGGAAAGGAAATGCGCCGGTGAGCGCGGTGATTTTTGGCGGGGCGATGGGAGTGGGTTTGGTAAAACTCGGGGAGGTTACGCACGGCCTGCGGGTTTGTCTGCATCCTGAGTAAATCTTCATCCTTCTCAGTCTGCGGGCCGTCCGCGCGGTGCGCTATGGAAGCGGCGGTCGCCGCCAGAGCGCCGTTTCATCCCGGCTGCGGGGCTGCCGAAGATAGCCGTGGGCGGCGGCATAGGCGGTGAGCGGCTTTTCGCCCTTTTTGTCGTAGCCCAGCAGAATGGGCCGCGGGTGGATCGCCGCGCAGGTAGTTCTCCAATTCGTCCTCCGAGACGAGCCGCAGCGGGGAGCGCCGTTCGGGCGCGACGAAACGCGCGACGCGCCACGCGAAAGGGCCGGTGGAGAATGCCGGATAAATCGGGAACCCGGCTTCGATTGCGCGCAGCGGCGCGAGCGTGAGCACGCGGCCCGGCGGCGTGGCGGCGCGCAGGGACTGGGCTTGGGCGTGGCCTTGGATCGGAACCCAGACGGCCGGTGAAAGGAGGTCGCTGACGGAGCTGAAATTCCGCGCGCCGACGGCGCTGGCAATGATGACGCCGACCAGCAAGGCGGACGTGGCCGGGCGGAGCGGCGGCGCTGCCGGGAAGGCGGCGGCGAGGGCCAACACGCCGGCCAAATTTGTTCGTCACCCACTCCTCGAAATTGCGCGGCTCTTCCACCGGAAAAAGCCGCGCCCACAAATACGAGAGGCCGCAGCGGATCGACTCGACCGGCCCGAGCTTCAAAAAAGCCTCCGCGGGCTTGAGCGGGTAGGAGAAGAATTTTCCGTTGTAGCAGATGCGCGAGGAACGGGGCCGGATGAGCATGTCGTGCGGCAGGATTTCCGTCCAAAGATCCTCGACCTCCTGCGATTTGGAAAAGAACCGGTGCCCGCCGATGTCGAAGCGAAAGCCCTTGTACTTGGCCGTGCGCGAGATGCCGCCGACGTAGTGCGGATCGGCCTCCAGCACCACGACGGGGACGCCGGCTTTGGCGAGCATGTACGCGGCGGTGAGGCCGGCCGGCCCGCCGCCGATGATGATGACTTTTTTGTCTGTCACTTTAATCGGAATGACTGCTCAGCCTTGGGCGCGGACCCTGGCCTTTTTCTCCTCGCAGTCTTCGTTCACGCGGCGGATTTCGTGGGCGAGCTGCTGCTCGTGCGCGAGCACGTCCTCGTATTTGCCGGCGGCGAGGGCTTTGTCGATCTGGCTTTTGAGGAAGAGTTCGTGCTCGGCGATCTTCGCTTTGGCGGTGGCTTCGAGGTCGGCGATGGCGGTTTTCTGCTTCGCGGTGAGGGTCCGGGAGGGAGCCTGTTTTTCGAGGCGTTCCATGGCGAGTTCGTAGGCGCTTTTCATTGGGGAAGAAAGTTGAGAGTTGGTAGTTGAGAGTTGAGAGCCGCGCCATAACGTGCGCGCTCTCATGCCGGATTCATCGTCGCTCGCCACTCAACTCTCAACCCTCAACTCTCCCATCCGCCTGCTGAGCACGGATTTCGACGGGACGGTGGTGAACCACGAGACGCAGCCCGCGGTGGTGCCGGAGTTTTTTGCGGCGCTCGCGGAAATGCGGGCGCGCGGAGTGCGCTGGGCGGTGAATACGGGACGGGTGCTGTGGCACATCGAGGAGGGGCTGCGGGAGATGAATTTTCCGGTGGAGCCGGACTACGTGCTGACTTCGGAGCGCGAGGTTTTTCATCGCGGGGCGGATGGGCGCTGGCAGGATTTCGGCGACTGGAATGCGCGCTGCGCGGCGGCGCACGATGCGCTTTTCATCAAGGCGGGGACGCTGCTGGCGGACATCGAGACGTATCTGGCGGGACACACGCGGGCGCATCCGATTTACGAAGGTGCGCGGCTGATCGGGCTGGCGGCGGAGTCGGACGAGGAGATGGATGGCGTGTGCGCGTTTCTGAAAAAAGAGTGCGCGCGGGTGCCGGGATTTCAGTTCATGCGCAATACGATCTATGTGCGGTTCTGCCACGAGGATTACAGCAAGGGGACGGCGCTCGCCGAGCTGGCGCGGCTGATGGGCGTGGAGCGCGGGGAGATTTTCGCGGCGGGGGATCACTACAACGATCTGCCGATGCTCGACGGCCGCTACGCGCAGTGGGTGGCCTGTCCGGGCAATGCGATGGAGGCGGTGAAACGCACGGTGCGGGACGCGGGCGGCTATGTGGCGGAGGGCGCGTGCAGCGTGGGGATATTGGAGGCGCTGCGGCACTTTCGGGCAGTTGAGAGTTAAGGTTTTGTTTGGTCCACGAAAGGCACGAATGGACACGAAAAGGTTGTCCTTCTTTCGTGTCATTTCGTGCCTTTCGTGGATCAATCCTTTTCCATGAAACAACGCCTCATCCAGCAAGTGGGCCGCAGTGCGCGGCTGCGGGTGATGAATGAGCTGAAGCGCACGCAGGGGCTGTGCGTGGCGGATTTGGCGGCGCGGCTGGGGATGAGTTACATGGGGATCAAAGGCGTGTGTCTCGATCTGGAAAAACGCGGGCTGCTGGATACGTGGCGCTCGCCGCAGCCGCTCGGCCGCCCGCTGATGCTCTACCGCCTGACGGAGCGGGCGCATGATCTTTTCCCGACGACCAGCAACGCCATGACCATCGACGTGCTCGCGGCGGCGCAAAAACTTTTCGGCCCGACGGCGGCGGAAAAGCTCCTGCTCGTGGCCTTTCAAAAAAAGACGGCGGAGTACGCCTCGCGGCTGAAAGATGGAACGCTCGCCGCGCGCGCGAAATGGCTGGCGCGGCTGCGCGACCACGATGGCTACATGGCGGAGTGCGCGCCGGGGGAGGCGGTGCGGATCGTGGAGCATCACTCGCCGATGCTGGATTTGCTGCGCGCCTTTCCGCTGATCGCGCGGCTGGAGAGCGAGATGTTTGCGCGCCTGCTCGGCGTGGCGGTGCGGCGGGAGGAGACGAGCGCGGCGGGGCTTTTCTGCGCGACGTTTGTGTGCGGGGAATCAGACGGAGTGTAATTTCCAGAATCGGGCATCGCGTCTGCTTTTCTGAGGCGCATGTATCCGCGCTGGCAGTTAGACGCCCAAACTTCGCCGCTCCGCCCGACCGCTCCGCCGCCGTCTTCGCGCCTCGAATTTGCCTCCGCGCCGGGCCTCGATCTCGAAAGCCAGCTCCACGCCGAGCTCGACGGCGCGTCGTGGGCGGTGCTCGCTTTTTCGCCGGAGGATGCGCTGTGGGCCGACTGGCTCTACCGCAATCTCAACGGCTACCCCGTGCCCGCGCCGATGATCGACTCCGCGACTTCGCACGGCCGGCCGCGCCCGGATTGCGTGTCCGTTTTCCCCGACCGGCGCGACCCCGAGTGCGGCGCGCATTACCCGCAGGCGCTGGAAAAGAGCGCCTACCTGGTGGTGGTGTGCTCGCCCCGCTCGGCGCATTGCGCGGAGGTGGATGCGCAGATTTGTGCGTTCAAAAGCGCGGGCGGCGAGGAGCGGATCATCGCGCTCGTGGTCGAGGGCGGGCCGGAGGGCGCGCTGGAAACTGCGCGGAAAACCGCCGCGCCCGCCTGGCTCCCAGCGTGGCTGCGCTGGCGCTTGCAGGACGATGCTTTCGCCGCCGCCGATGCCGGCGAACCGCGGGTCGTGGATGCGCGTCCGGGCCGGGCGAGTTTGAAAGAAGTCCGCGACATCCTGCTCGCCGCACTGCTCGATGTGGATGCTTGGGAACTCGAAGTGACCGGCAGCCTGGCGCATCCGGTGGAAGCCGTCCGCGCGGCGGCGAAGGCTCCCGCTCCGACCCCAACGGCGCCTCCGCCCACGCCGCTCGCGGCCCTCGCGCCGCCGCGCAAAATCGGCTCCGTCATCCTCACCGCGGCGCTCTGCGTGAGCGTGACGCTGGGCACGGCGTGGTGGTCGTTTGGGCGGATGGAAAACGACCAGCGCCGTCCGCTGGCCGCGCCCGTCCGGGTGGTGGCCTCGCGAGTTGTCCTGCGGCCCGCCGGGCACCTCGTCGCGCCCGAGGCTCCCGCCGTGGAAACCGCTCCCGCACCGGATGAACCGCCCGCGCCAGCCCCGCGAAGCGCGCAGGTCGTGGTGCCGCCGGTCTCCGCCATTCAGCCGGTCGCGCCGCCCCTCGCCGTTCCGCCGGCTCCCGCCGAGGACAGCCCAGCGCGCGTCGCCGTCGTGGCCCTGCATCACCGCGGCGATGCCGCCTTCAACGAGCGCCGTCTCGACGAAGCCCTCGGCTTTTACGAAGAGGCCGTGGACTCCGCCGCCGCCACGCCCAATGCCTCGCCCGACGCGCGGGCCGAAGCCGCCGTGCTCTGCCGCAAACTCGGAACCCTGCAGCTCCAGATGGCCTCGACCGCCGAGGCCCGCGCCAGTTTCCTGCAGGGCCGGAAACTCCTGCTCGCGCTGAAGTCCCACGGCCAGTGGAACGGCGAGCGCGCGAAGACGCTCAGCGAAATCGAGATCAGTCTCCGCCGTCTGCCGCGCGACTGACGCGCGACCGCAGGGCGCAACTGTAGGGGAAGCTGTCAGCTTCCCCTACAGTTGCGCCCTGCGGTCGCGGCACGCTTTTTCCGCCGAAAAATCCCGCTCGCAATGGACGGCGCATTTTTCCACCAAACCACCGACTGCGAGCCCGGCCGAGGCGTGTGGAAAATACCCAAAAAGTCCCTTGCCCTTTCGACTTCGCCCGCTACTTTCGCCGCCCCATGCCTCGATCCATTGCACGTCGCAAGACGAAAAAAGCCGCCGTTAAGCGAATCAAAGTGACCGGAACGGGCAAGCTCATGCGCCGCAAAGCCGGCCTGCGCCACCTCGCTTCGAGCAAGAGCTCGAAGCGCAAGCGCAAGCTCGGCAAAGACGGCCAGATCCATGAAACCCAGGTGGATCGCATGAAGGAACTGATGCCCTTCGCGTAAGCGGGCGCGGCATCCACGATCCTGCCTCCTGTCCCGCCAAATGCGGGGCACATCAGCGAATGAGGTCGGCGGGATCACTCACCCAAAAAACAATTCGCTGAATCAACCAGGAGGCCCGGGCGACCGGGTTTTACAAACACATGGCACGCGCCACTAATGCTCCCGCCAGCCGGGAGCGCCGCAAAAAAATCGTCGATCTCGCCCGCGGCTACCGCGGACGCAGATCCAAGCTCTTTCGCTACGCGAAGGACGCCGTCTATAAGGCCCAGCACTGGGCGACCCGCGATCGCAAGACGCGCAAGCGCAATTTCCGCATGCTCTGGCAGCAGCGCATCAACGCCGCCGCCCGCGCTCTCGGCCTCACCTACTCGCGTTTCATCGAGGGGCTGAAAGCCTCCGGCATCGACCTCGACCGCAAGATCCTCGCCGACCTCGCCGTGACCGACGAAGCCGCCTTCAAGGCCATCTTCGACAAGGCCAAGGCCGCGCTCGACGCGAAACGCGACGAGGCGAAAAAGGCCGCGTAACCCGCGCCCGCGAAAACCCCTTTCCGCAGCCTCGAACGCGCCCGCGTGTTCGAGGCTGCGCTGTTTAATGACGGAATGCCGAATGACGAAAGAAGCCCGAATGCCGAATGACGAATGGCCGGGCTGATTCGTCATTCGAGCTTCGACATTCCTTCGTCATCCGTCATTCCGTCATTCGTCATTTTTCCCACATGGACACCCAACTCACCCAACTCCGCACCGCCGCCCTCGCCGAGATCGCCGCCGCCGCCGATGAAGCCGCCGTCGAAGCCGCGCGGATCAAGTATCTGGGCCGCTCCGGCGACCT
>JAYWEP010000034.1:0-5242 GCA_043779205.1 Chthoniobacter sp.
TTTGAAAGATTGTTCTGGGGGGAACAGCGGGGTCGGTCGGCCATTCGGCCGCCGGCCCCGTATTTCTTTTACGGCAGCACTTTCGTCTCGCGCAGGATCAGGCGGATGGCGCGCTTTTCGGCGGCGGGAATGTAGGCGAAATCGGGCGGCCCGTTTTCCTCGCGCAGCGCGGCGGTGAGGTCGGCGAGGACGCGATCTTTGAACTCCGCGGGCAGCGCGGCGAAGCCCGTGGTGTGGATCATGTAGCTGCACCGGTGCCGGAGCAGGTGCGTGCGCAGGTCGAGGTCGCGCAGGGATGCGCCGCTGGCGGTGGCGATGCGGCGGGCCGCGAAGTCGCGGAGGTACGCGGGGTCGGGCTGCACGCCGGCGGCGGGGAGCGCGGCTTCGTCGGCGAAAAGGAGGTAGCGGGTGAGCTGGCGCGCGAGGTCGTCGAGCATGGGGCGGTCTTCGGCGCGAAGGGTGCCGTGGCCGGCGTCGAGGGCGTCGCGGGTGCGATAGACGGCGAGGGTGACGAGGTTGTGAAAGCCGAGCTGGTGCTCGTGCAAAAGGTGCGGCAGCAGGTCGCTGGTGCGCACGGGATAATGCGCCCAGTCGAAAAGCGCACCGGGCGGATCGGGCAGCCGCCGGTAGCCGCCGGGCGCGGCTTCGCCCATGAGATTGCCGAGGTGCTCGCCGTGCTCGTGCGCGCCGGTGACGTGCCAGCCGCCGAGCCGCAGGCTGAGCGGAATGGTGTGGCCGACCTGCTCGCGGCGGAACCCATCGAGGCTCGCGCCGGTGGCGGTGCAGATCACGGATTCCGCGACGAGGCCGGGCACCTGATGGCTGGTGCGGCCGGCGTGGCAGTTCATACAGCGTTCGGAGCGGGTGATCTCGGGCCGGCCATTTTGTGTCGGACGGAAGATGCGGAAGACGGGGCCAAGATCGGGATCGATGGCCGCGATCTCGAAGCGGCCGCCGGGGACGTAGCCGACATAGACTTCGTCATTGAAGTACAAGGCCCGCGGGTTCGCCGGACGGATGAGGCCACCCTGAAAGCTCGTGGCCGAATAGACGAGAAGCTGCGAGGTCGCGGGCACGTCGAGCGCCGCGAGCAGGCTCACGAGCTGGGCCTGGTCGCTGCTCGTGTCGAGCTGGATTTCGCCGCTGCCGAGGCGGGCGATGAGCCGGGAGAAGGCATCGCGCGGCTCGCGCGAGTAGTAGTTGTGCGGGGCTTCGCTGAAGCGGTGGATTGCAGCTTCCTCGGCCCACACCGCGCCGGTCGCGAGCGTGAGGCCGAGCAGGAGCAGGCGCGTTTTTTTCACGATGAATCGGAAGGCCGGCATCACGGTTGGAGCATCTGCCAAAAGCAACTGCCTCATCTTCATTCCGTTAATTTGGCAAAATTCCGTTAATTCCGTTTTTGTTTTTTCCGACGGAATTAACGGAATTTTGCCAAATTAACGGAATGGATTTTCGGATGACGGGGTTTTGTTTTTCGCAGAAAAAAAGCGGGCTGCCACAGCCTTCCCAGCCATGGCAGCCCGCGCGAATTTCTTTCCCGGCGTGACTTACTTTTCCGTCGGCTCCTTGGCCTCCAGCCAGCCGCTGATGCCGGCGGTGAGGTGCTTCACATTGGTGTAACCGAGCTTGGTCGCGGCATTGGCCGCGGCGGTGTAGGCGTGGCACGCGGGGCTGCCGCAGTAGGCGACGACGAGGGCGTCCTTGTCCTTGGGCAGCGCGGCGGCGAGGTCGCCTTTCACGTCGGCGAAATTGACGGCGGTCGGGACATGCCCGGCCTTGTAGGAATCGGTGCCGTTGACATCGATGACGACGACTTTTTTCTCGGCGATGGCCTTTTTTAATTCAGCGATGCTGATGTCGGGGAAATCCCCGGCGAAAAGCGCGGCGGTGGAAAGCGCGAGGGCGCTGAGGATGGTGAGCAGTTTTTTCATGGTGGTGATGGGTGATGGTTTGGTTCTGTTTTTGGATTTGGTGCCTGGCGGCATTGGCCGAGTATCGCACCAAGCGGGAGAACCGCCGGGAAGTTTTTTTGCCCGGTTTTTCCTCATGTCATCCGTGAAATCCATGGCCCCAAAAATCAGACAGCGATGGCCCGCCGGGAGCCTTGGGGTTTTTGCGCTGAAACTCGGCGCTGGCGTCCTCGTCGGAGATGGCCTGGGAGCAATAGACATAGCCGCGATTGATGTGGTGCTCGTGCTCGATCTGCCAGGCCCAGCCCGCATCCATGGTCTCGGCGACGGTGTAAGGAAGGATGGGTTCGGAGGTGCGATCCCAGCCGCCGATGACGGCGCGGTCGCAGAAAAGGGCACGGTCGTAGCTGATGTAGGGCTCGGCCAGCGCGCGTCCGAGGAGTTCGCTGCGAAAGCCGCTGCAATCGACAAAGAAGTCCGCCTCCAGCCGTCTTCGAGCTGGAGTGCGGTGAGCCCGTCCGGCCCGCGTTCAGTGCCGCTGACCTTGCCCTCGATAAAGGTGACGCCCAGCTCGCTGGCCGTGATTTCGAGAGTCTCGACGAGTTTCTTGTTTTCGATGTGGAAGCCAAACCCAATGCTCATGTCCGGGCCGCCACCTTTCGGGTTGCGGCCGAAGGCTTTGCCATTCGCCATCAAGGCCGCACCCAGGTTGTTCCACTGGAACTCATCGTGCGCGTAAAAGCCGTTGGCGCGGGGAAGGTTGCTCCACTGGGCGTCGAACTGGGGGTTGGAGGTGTAGTCGAAATGATCGCGCGGCCCCCCAGAGGAAGCGGATGCCGAGTTTCCACGTCGGCTCGGCGCGCGCGTAAAAGGGGCCGGGACTAATGCCGAGGTAGTTGAAAAGATGGCGTGGCATGTCCATGGTCGTCCCTTCACCGACGCCGATGACGCCCAGGTCGCTGCTTCGCACGATGCGGACGGTGAGCTGCGGGAGCTTCTTTTTGAGCGTGATCGCGGCGAGCAGGCCGGCGCTGCCCGCGCCGAGGACGAGGATATTCTGGATCATAAAAGGGCGCGGAACATCCCCCCAACCGAGGCATAATCCAAATGACAATTGGACGAAGAAAACGCACCGATGGATGAAAGGCCATTTCCGCTCTTCCTCTTCCTCTTCCGCTTAATCTTCCTCCTTGGCCGTGGAGGAAGATTAAGCGGAAGAGGAAGAGGAAGAAGAAGAGACCGAAACGGAATTTTTTTTTGGCCCGCCCTCTACTCCACCGCCATGACCCCGTTCATGATCTGCCAGTGACCTGGGAAAGTGCAGAGGTACGGCGGTGTGGGCGGCGCGTGAGGAGGAACGCAAATCGGGAGTGCATAAAATTCGGAGGGAACCACTTACCGGCACTAGAGCCTGTCAGGCACTTTGGATGCGGGCTCGACTGTTGGAGGGCCAAAGGCCCGCAGCCAAGCCAGCCCAGGGCAGCGCCCTGGGTCATGGGTGGAGCGGAACCCAGCCCTGAAAGGGCGAGACAACTGGTGTCGCCCTTTCAGGGCTGGTTCGTTTTTCTTCCGATATTCCCAGGGCGTTGCCCTGGGCTGGCTTGGTTGCGCAGCTTTGGTGCTCCCTCCCACCCAGCGTGCAAAGTGCCTGACAGGCTCTAATGAACACTAATGAAGAATGAGCCGGAGTTCATGGGGTGATGCGCGGAGGCACCATGCTGCGGCGCGGCTAAACCGACCGTGGGTTCTGTCGCAATCGCCTCGGCGATTAGTGTCGGTGAGTGTCCATCAGTGGTTCTTTCAACACCGCGCGAATCTGCCGCTCGCGTTCGCGATGGGTGGCCTCGTCGAGCACGTCGTGCGCGGCGGCTCCGGCGGGAAGTTCCGGCAGGGTGATCCACGAGCGGCAGCCGCCGAAGCGCGGTGAGTCTGGGAAAACGAACGGCTCCGCGAGCCGCGCCACGCGCACGAAGGCGAGGCTCACGCCGGGCTTCTCGTCCTGGCGGAAACGCTTTTCGATTTCCGTCTCCTGCCACAAATGCCACGGCGCGAGCGCGCGCACTTTCTCCCAATCGGTCACGTCCTCCGTCCACTCCACACGGACGCGGTAAAAAATCTCGTGCTGCCCGTCCGTGCGCGGCACCGGCAGCGGCGTGGCTGGCGGCAGCTTGAGCTTCGCGACCTGCTCGTGAAAGAGCGTGTGGAAAAGCAAAAACTCATCGTGCTGAAAACGAAACCCCGCGCGCCCCTCGGCGATGCCGCCTTTGCGCAGGATGATGCTCTGCGCCCCGCGCCCGAGCGCGTCGCAGATGAGCGTCCATTCTTTGAAACCGTGGGTCATGGCGCGGATAGTGGGAGTGAAAACGGGAAGTGAAAAGGGAAACGCGCGCCGTCCCACTCCCGCCTTGGCTTCGCGCCACGCGCCCCGAGCGAGCCCGGCGTCTCGCTCGCGCCCGCGCAGGCCGCCATCCGCCGGCATTTGCCCGACGAGCTGCTCGGTGAAAAGCGCTACGCCACCGGCGGCGTCATCGCCCGCGGCGGCATGGGCGCGATCCTCGATGCGCGGCAGCGCGCCACCAAGCGCACCGTCGCCATGAAGGTCATGCTCGACACCGGCGACGAAGCCGCCTTGCTCCGCTTCATCGAGGAGGCGCAGGTCACCGCCCAGCTCGACCACCCGAACATCGTCCCCATCTACGAACTCGGCGTCGATGAGCAGGACCAGCTTTTCTACACCATGAAAATGGTCCGCGGCATCACCTTGAAAAAGGTCCTCGAACTCCTCGCCCAGGGCGTCCCCGAGACGGTGAAAAAGTATCCGCTCCCGGTGCTGCTGACCGTTTTCCAAAAGGTCTGCGACGCCCTCGCCTTCGCGCACAGCAAAGGCGTCATCCACCGCGACCTCAAGCCCGAGAACCTCATGCTCGGCGACTTCGGCAGCGTCCTCGTCATGGACTGGGGGCTGGCGAAAGTGGTGGGAAAGGCGGAAGACGGAAGGCGGGGGGCGGAAGAAGATGGGCGGACGCGGAGCGTCGTCCTCACCGCGCGCAGCGCGCAGGAATCTTCCGCCTTCCCTCTTCCGTCTTCCGCCTTTGCCACCCTCGCCGGCAGCATCATGGGCACGCCCGCCTACATGAGCCCCCGAGCAGGCCCGCGGCGAGATCGAGACCCTCGACGCCCGCTCCGACATCTACGCCCTCGGCGCGATCCTTTTTGAAATCCTCCACCTCCGTCCCGCCTTCACCGGCACCGACGCCATGGAGATCGTCGGCAAAGTCGCCCGCGGCGAAGCCGAATGGGTAGCGCACGCGCCCTCGCGTGCTGTCGTCGGC
>JAYWEP010000035.1:0-6897 GCA_043779205.1 Chthoniobacter sp.
TCCTGCTTCACGATCCAGAATTGCGCGGTCTTGCTCATCCCCGCAGTCAGCCGCAACGCCGCGCGGGCTCAAGCGAAAAAGCACTTTTCCTGCACCGGCATTTTGACCACGGATTTCACGGATGACACGGATTTTCAGAAAACAAAGAATCCGTGTCATCCGCGCAATCCGTGGTCAAAAAAACATCCCGTCCCGTCCGTCCCGCGCGATGGAAAAAGGCGAAGGCGCCCTCCTCGCGGAGAGCGCCTTCCCCGGTGGCTGGCGATAAGCCGAATTCTGTCCCGCAGCGGTCGCCCGCCGCGAGTGATGATCATTTCTCTCAGCCCGCCGGAGCGGACCGCCGCGCCCCTCGCGGAGCGCTGGTGCGACTAGTACCCGGAAGCTGCCACGCTCGCGCGCGGCGGGCAGGCGGCCCGCGCTCCCTGTTATGTCTTGCACCGCATGGGGTTTGTCGTGCCCCGGAGCTTGCGCGCCGGGCGGTGGGCTCTTACCCCGCCTTTTCACCCTGACCCGCGACTCCATCTTTCGACGAGGCCGCGGGCGGTTTGTTTTCTGTGACACTTTCCG
Organism: Chthoniobacter sp.; assembly: GCA_043779205.1. Lineage (GTDB taxonomy): Bacteria > Verrucomicrobiota > Verrucomicrobiia > Chthoniobacterales > Chthoniobacteraceae > Chthoniobacter. The sequence continues at coordinate 568 of JAYWEP010000035.1, forward strand.
TTGCGCCCGGCTTGGGCCGTGCGCCCCCGCGCGTTTTGCGCGGCATGCTGCCTTGTGGTGTTCGGACTTTCCTCTGCGGAAAAAGCTCGCGCCTTTTCCCCAGCGATCATCTGCCAGCCGCGCGGAGGTTCGTGCGCGGGCGGGGAAAAGCCAACCGCTATTTCAAAACATGGGAGCCGAGTCCGTCACCCGGTTGAGGATGAGGACGAGCGTCTCCTTGGTCTCGGTATTGACCAGCGTGAGTTCCGAAACATCGTCCGACTCGCCGGTCTTGGGATTGAGCACGCTCTTGAATTCAAACTTCGCCAGCTTCCATTTTGTCTTCGTGATTGTCTCCCCGATTTTTAGAAACTCCGACGGCTGCTTGAGATCGATCGTGTTGATTTGAAATTCCATTTTCGCAGGTCCGTCCTTCTTCGGGTTGCCGTCATAGGCATTGAAGAGCAGGCGAAACGGAACGTGCGCGGCGGCGGGTTTGTCAGCGGCCTGCGCGCTCGGCGCAGGCCTTCCGAAAACCATGAGCAGCGCCGCAACAATGGTGAGGAGGTGGAGGGATTTCATCGCAATGTCTTTCTCGTAAATGACTTTCGCGAAGGTGTGGAAAAATCCGTTTCCTGGCAATGCCAAAGTCCGTCGCAGACGCGTGCGCATGACTGTAGGGGAAGCTGTCAGCTTCCCCTACAGTCGCGCTCGCGCCCACCCATTTTCCGCTAATGAAATCCCGCGCGCGGCGGTTAGTGTGGCGTTCGTCCGATGCGCCGTTTCGTTTTCCCTTTTACCTGCTCCCTGCTCGCCCTCGCCCCGCTGCGCGCGGTCACGCCGGAGGAGGCGGAGTTTTTTGAAAAGAAGGTGCGGCCGGTGCTCGCGGAGCAGTGCTACAAATGCCACGGGCCGGAGAGGCAGAAGGCCGCGCTGCGGGTGGATTCGCGGGCGGCGATTTTGAAGGGGACGGAGGACGGGCCGGTCATCGTGGAGGGGAAGCCGGAGCAGAGCGCGTTCATCAAGAGCATCCGCCACGAGGGCGACTCGAAGATGCCGGAGAAGGCCGACAAACTGCCCGACGAGCAGATCGCCAATCTCACCGAATGGGTGCGCATGGGCATGCCCTGGCCGGAGAGCGATGGGGCGGAAAAGCAGACCGCGCAGCAGGCGGCGGCGGCGACGCACTGGTCATGGCAGCCGCTGCGGGTGGCGGCGGTGGTGCCGGGCGTGGCGAGTCCGATCGACGCCTCGATCCGTGCGCAGCTCGCGGAGAAAGGCCTCGCGCCATCGCCACCGGCCGCGAAGCGCACGCTCATCCGCCGCGCGACCTACGACCTCACGGGCCTGCCGCCGACGGCGGCGGAGATCGAGGCCTTTGAGCGCGACGCCGCGCCGGATGCTTTTGCAAAAGTCGTGGACCGCCTGCTCGCCTCGCCGCGCTATGGCGAGCGCTGGGGCCGCTACTGGCTGGACGTGGCGCGCTATGCCGACACCAAGGGCTACCTCGCCGGCAACGAGTCGCGGAACTTCGCCTACAGCTACACCTATCGCGACTGGGTCATCGGCGCGCTCAATGCGGACCTGCCCTACGACCAGTTCATCATGCAGCAGATCGCGGGCGATCAAATCGCCACGCCGGAAAATCCGGTGCCCAATGCCGCGCTCGGTTTTCTCACGCTCGGACGGCGCTTCCTCAACAACCAGCCCGACATCATCGACGACCGCATCGACGTGGTCTGCCGCGGGCTCATGGGCCTGACCGTGGGCTGCGCGCGCTGCCACGATCACAAGTTCGATCCCATCTCGCAAAAGGACTACTACGCGCTCTACGGCGTCTTCGCCTCGAGCCGCGAGCTGGAGACGAAAGACGAGCCGCTGCTCCCCGGCGCGCGCGACCCGAAGGTGGAGGCGGATTACCAGCGCGAGCTGGCGGCGAGGCAGGCGGAGATGGACAAATTTTTGGACGGCAAGCGCCAGCTCATCGCGCTGCGCACGCTGACGACGCTCGGGGTCTTTGCGATCCTGCCGCCGGACAGCGTCCGCAAGCTGCTCGACCGCGAAGGCAACGACGAGGAGCGCAAGTTCATCAACAAGATCGAAGACCTCAACGCCGGCCCGCTCGCCCCGCCGCGCGCCATGGCCCTGGTCGAGGGCGGCATCGTGAACCCGCGCGTCTTCAAGCGCGGCAACCCCGGCAGCCCCGGCGAGGAAGTGCCGCGCCGTTTTCTCACCGTGCTGAGCGGGGGAAAACCGGAGCCTTTCAAAAACGGCAGCGGCCGGCTGGAGCTGGCCCGCGCCATCGCCAGCAAGGACAACCCGCTGACCGCGCGCGTCATGGTCAACCGCGTGTGGGCCGGGCACTTTGGCAAAGGGCTCGTGCGCACGCCGGGCGACTTCGGGACGAAGGGTGAAGCGCCCACCAACCAGGGCGTGCTCGACTGGCTGGCGGCGCGCTTCATCGCCGACGGCTGGTCGCTGAAAAAACTCCACCGCACCATCATGCTCAGCGCCACTTACCAGCAGACCAGCGACGAGCGCGCCGACGCCATGAAGGCCGATCCCGACAACCGCCTCGTCTGGCGCATGAACCGCCGCCGCCTCGACTTCGAGGCGCTGCGCGATTCGCTCCTCGCGTGCAGCGGCCAGCTCGACACCGCCATGGGCGGACACGGCCAGGAGCTCGCCGACTCCCGCCGCCGCACCGTCTATGGCTTCATCGACCGCCAGAATCTCCCCGGCATTTTCCACACCTTCGACTTCGCCACGCCCGACGCATCGAGCCCGCAGCGTTTCGTCACCACCGTCCCGCAGCAGGCGCTCTTCATGATGAACAGCCCCTTCGTCATCGACCGCGCCCGCGCCCTCGCCGCCGCGCCCGAGTTTCAGCAGCCCTCCGCCGACGAGCCGCAGATTCACGACCTCTACCAGCGCGTCCTCGCCCGCCGCGCCGAGCCCGGCGAAGTGGATGCCGGCCTCCGCTTCGTCGCCACCGCGCTGACCGCGCCCGGCCCGCACGACGACGAAAAACCCGACTGGCAGTACGGCTACGGCGCGTTCGACGCCGCGACCGCGCGCACCGAGTTTCACCCGCTCCCGCATTTCTCCGGCGGCGAGTGGAAAGGCGGCGAGACGATGCCCGTCCCCGCGCTCGGCTTTGCCAGCATCAGCAAGGACGGCGGCCGCCCCGGCCCCGACGCCGCGCACTGCGCCATCCGCCGCTGGACCGCGCCGCGCGACGGCACCATTGCCATCGCCGGCACCGTCCGCCGCCCCGCCGCCGAGGGCGACGGCGTGCTCGCGCGCATCGTCTCCAGCCGCGCGGGCGAGCTTTTGAAAATGGAAGTCGCGCCCGCGCAAAGCGCCGAGACCAAGCTCGACCGCGTGGAGGTGAAAGCCGGCGAGACCCTCGATTTCCTCGTCGATGCCCGCACCGGCGACAACTCCGACGGCTTCCGCTGGCATCCCACGATCACCGGCGACCTCGGCACCTTCGACTCGCAGGCCCAGTTCGCCGGCCCCGCGCCCGCGCGCCCCGCCGCGCTCAAGCCGTGGGAGCAATACGCGCAGGTGCTGCTGGAGACGAACGAGTTCGTGTTTGTCGATTAGCGCCCCGCGCCCACAACGCCGTCATTCTGAACGCAGTCATGGGAGGCTTTGCGACCATGACGGAGTGAAGAATCGCTGACGGAAAATGGGCGGAGGCGGCGGGGATGCGCGCGCGTTTTCCCCCACCGCCTCCGCCCGCGGGAGAGTCAGCGATTCTTCACTGCGTTCCGGTCGCAAAGCCTCCCGGAACTCCGTTCAGAATGACGGCGTGGTAAAAAGCCACCGAGCCCGCGCACCGCACGCAGCCTACTTTTTTCCCGCCAGAAACCCCCGCCCATCCAGCCACTCCGCAAACCGATCCGGCCACCCCGCGAGCGCGCCTTTCATCGACGGCCGCAGACCGAAGCCGTGCCCCGCGCCCGCATACACATGCAGCTCCGCCGACACCCCCGCGCGCTTGAACCGCAGATACACTTCCGGCAGCCCCTCCGCGATGTCCGGCCGATCCTTCTCCCCGCACGCCATGAACGCCGGCGGCGTGTCCTTCACCGGCACGATGTCCCCCGGGTGCCCCGGATAAATCAGCCCCTGAAACGCCGGCCGCGCGCTCTGCCGCTCGATCGGATCAGCCGCCTCCGCCGCGCCTTCGCTCGGCCGCATCCACGCCAGCGCCACCAGTTCGCCGCCCGCGGAAAAACCCATCGCCCCCAGCCGCGCCGGATCGACGCCCCACTCCGCCGCGCGCGAGCGGATGAGCCGCATCGCCCGCTGCGTATCCGCCAGCGAGTCGCGTTCGATTGTGTAAGTCGAGCCCTCCTCCCGCGCCAGCCGATGCTTCAGCACAAAGGCCGCGATGCCATGCGCCGCCAGCCACTCCGCGACATACGCGCCCTCGTGATCCACGCACAGCATCCGATGTCCGCCACCCGGAATCACCAGCACCGCCGCGCCCGTCGCCTTCTCCTTCGCCGGCAAAAACGGCGTGATCGACGGCTTGTGAATCGACGAAACCTGCCGCTCCCCGCTCGCCGACGTCACCACCTTTTCCGCGTCCGTCTTTCCCTCCGAACCCGGCGCACCGCCCGGCCAGAGCAGGATTTCCGGCTCAGCCGCAAAAGCGGACGCGGCGGCGAAAAGGCAGGCGAGGAGGAGTCGGGGAGTTTTCATGGTGTGTGGAGTGGTGATTGGAAAAGGTGCGCTAAATGGCCGCCGCGATGGCCTCGCCCATCTCGCGCGTGCCCACGCGGCGGGTGCCTTCGCTGAAGATGTCGCCGGTGCGCAGACCGTCGCCGATCGCGCGGCGCACGGCGTTTTCAATCGCGTCCGCCGCCGCCGGTTCGCCGAGCGAGTAGCGGAGCATCATCGCCGCCGAGAGGATTTGCGCGATGGGGTTCGCGATCCCCTTGCCCGCGATGTCCGGCGCGGTCCCGCCGCTCGGCTCAAAAAGGCCGAACCGCCCGGTCGCCGTTTCCTTCACCCCGAGGCTCGCGCTCGGCAGCATCCCGAGGGAGCCGGTAATCATCGCCATCTCGTCGCTCAGGATGTCGCCGAAAAGATTCTCCGCCAGCACCACGTCGAAGCCGCGCGGGTTGCGGATGAGCTGCATCGCGGCGTTGTCCACGTAGAGATGATTCAGCGTCACGCCGGGATATTGCGCAGCCACTTCCGTGACCGTCCGCCGCCAGAGCACGCCATTCTCGAGCACGTTCGCCTTGTCGATGGAAGTCACGCGTTTCCCGCGCCCCATCGCCGCCTGAAAAGCCACATGCGCGATCCGTACGATCTCGCTCTTTTTGTAAACCATCGTGTCCACCGCCACCGGCTCGCCATCGACTTCGGTGATGCCTTTCGGCTGGCCAAAATACAGCCCGCCGGTCAGCTCCCGCACGCACAGCACATCGAAGCCGCCGGCGATGATCTCCTCCTTCACCGGCGAGGCATGCGTGAGCGCCGCGTGGCAGACCGCCGGGCGCAGATTGGCAAAGAGCCCGAAGTGCTTCCGCAGCGGCAGCAGCGCCGCCCGCTCGGGTTGGAGATGCGGCGCCAGCGACTCCCACTTTGGCCCGCCCACTGAGCCGAATAAAATCGCATCCGCCGCCCCGCACACCCGCAGCGTTTCCGCCGGCAGCGCCTCGCCGTCCACGTCGATGGCGATGCCGCCCACCCGCGCCTCGGTCAGCGCAAAACGGAGCGCAAATTTCGCCTCCACCGCCGTCAGCACGCGCCGCGCTTCGGCCATCACCTCGGGCCCGATGCCATCGCCCGCGAGCACTGCAATTTGGAAAGTTTTCATAGGAGCGCTGGAGGCTACAAATCCCCGCGCCTTTGCCAACCGCAAAGCGCCGCCTCCGCGCGATGGCGCAGGGCTTTCCGCAGGCGGATGCCATCGGGCGGGGCGATCCTTTGGGCATCGGCGAGGCGGAGGTGGGAGTCGAACCCACTCGTAGAGGTTTTGCAGACCTCGGCCTTCCCACTTGGCTACTCCGCCGTTCGCAAATGCGAGGGCGGAGAGGTAAGCGAACCGCGCCGGGGCGTCAACCGGGAATCCGCCCGCCCCTCTCGCTCTTTGGCGCTTTTTTGAAGACAAGCGCGGCGCGTTTCGCCAATACTCCCGGCCCCTCGAATCCGCCCCGTCTTCGCGGCTGGCGGATTCGGCAGGAAAAAATCCAAATCACCAACCACTCCGCAACCACCCAACATCGTATGAAATACGGCCTGAACATCCCCGCGAGCGGCGCCCTGGACTTTGTGTCCCTCGGCGCGCTCATCCACCGCCTCGATCCCGGCATCATCCCTTTTCGC
>JAYWEP010000036.1:0-4423 GCA_043779205.1 Chthoniobacter sp.
CTGTAGGGGAAGCTGTCAGCTTCCCCTACAGTTGCGCCCCGCGCATTTCCCGCACCCGATTCGTTTGCTTCGCAGACAAATCTTTGACAAACCTTTCGCACCCTCCTGACAACATCGGCGCGCGGCTGCGCCATCTTCCTCCCACTCGCGTTATGAAAACCTCCCGCCTTGTGCTCACCGCGCTGCTCGCGCTCGCGTCCCTCGCCTTCGCCCAAGATCCCGCGCCGCCGAGCACGGACGCGCTGAAGGCGCGGCTGGAACAACTCGCAGCCAACGCCTTCGGAGCTGCCCCCGCCGAGCCGGTGAAGACGATCACGAAAGAGCAGACGATCTACGTGCCTTTCGAGAAACTGGAGGACGTTTTCGGCAAGGAGGAGCGCGGCGTGTTTCTGCCCTACCGCGAGTTTTTGGAAATGTGGAACAGGCTCAATCTCCCGGAGAAGCTGAAGAAATCAGAGCCGCCGGTGGAGGGCGTGCTCGCCGCGGCGAACTACGCGGGCGCCGTCACCGGCGATGTCGCGCAGCTCAAGGCGAAACTCAGCTTCGAGGCGCTCAAGGAAGGCTGGTCGAAACTCGCGCTCGGCGCGGGTGAGCTGAGCATCGCCGAGGCGAAATCCACCGCCGTGCTGAACTTCGCGGACGGCGGCTACGAGGTGCTCTTTCCGGCGAAAGGCAGCTACGAAAGCGAGGCCGTGATCTTTGGCCGCGTCGTGCGCGAAACCGGCCGCAGCACGCTCCGGCTCAAGCTTCCGCGCACGTCCGTCTCGCAGTTCGAGCTGACCATCCCCGACAAGGGCCTCGACTTCACGATCACGCCCGCGTCGGCATTTTCCGCGGTGGAAAATGCGGACGGCACGACCAAGCTCATTGTCTATTTCGGCGCGTCGCAGGAAGTGAATATCTCGTGGACGAAAAAGACCGGCGAGACCGCGCTGATGGCGCTGCTCTTCGCCGACGCGCAGACCGACGTGCGCCTCAGCGCCGGAGCTGTCCGCACAGACGCGACGCTCAGCTACCGCATCCTCCGCGCCGGCGTGACCGCGCTCGAAATCCTCGTCCCCGACAACCAGCAGGTGCTCGCCGTGAACGGACAGAACCTCAAGGAATGGACGCTCAAACCCGAGGCTGGCGCGCAGCGGCTGCACGTCGATCTGCACACCGCGGCGAAGGACACCTATCAGCTCGCGATCCGCATGGAATCAGCACTCCCGGCGCTTCCGCAGACCGTGAAACTCCCGCTGCTCCAGGCGCAAGGCGTCGAGCGGCAGAGCGGCGCGGTCGCCGTCTCGGCGGATGGCGAACTCGTCGTGGAAGTCGGCGCGCTCGAAGGTCTCACGCAGCAGGCCGTGGCCGTGGCGAAGGATGGTAAATCCGCCGCCGGGCTCGTCGGCAGCTACCGCTACCTGCGCCTGCCATACGCCGGCAGCGTCACCGTTTCCGAGGCGAAACCGCAGGTCGAGGTCGCGGGCGAAACGCTCCTCCGTGTCACGCCCGAAATGCAGGAACTCACCGCGCGTTTCGACTACACCGTGAAAAAAGCGGGCATCTTTTCCACGCAGATCGAACTGCCCGCGGGCTTCGCGCAGGCTGAGGCCACGGGCGAGCAAATCGAAAGCGCGACCGTGCAGGATGTGGCGGGAAAGAAAGTCCTCAACGTGAAATTCGCCACGCGCCGCATCGGCAGTTTTAATTTCACCGTCACCGCCGAGGCCCCGCGCGCGAAGCCCGACGAAGCCGTGGGCGTGCCCGTCTTTGCTCCGCAAGATGTCGAGCGCACCGAGATGCGCGTCGGCCTCGCCATCCACGTCAGCCTCAAGGCGAACACCGTGGATAAAGGCGACCTGCGCGAGGAGGACATCCGCAATCTCGGCGGCATCCCGATCAAGGACGCGGGCGCGACGCCGCTCACGCTCGGCTTCCGCTACCGGGGCGCAGCCAAGCCCGCGCAGGTGCAGTTCGAGCTGCGCAAATCGCGCGTCTCCGCCGAGGTGCTGGCGCTCGTGGAAGTCCGCGAAGCCTTGATCCGCAGCACCTGGACGATCGCCTACAATGTCGAATACGCGGGCGTGAATGAGTTCTCGATCGAGATGCCCAAGGCCATCGGCGACGACGTGCAAATCGACGGCGCAAACATCAAGGAGCGCATCAAGACCGACGGCAAAGACGCGCAAGGCCAGCCCAGCGGCGCGGTCGTCTGGCGCATCGTCCTGCAGGACAAAGTGCTTGGCGGTTACGAGCTGCACCTTTCGCACGACACCGCGCGCGGCGAGCAGAAGCAGGGCGCGGTCGCGCAGATCGCGCTCACGGAAATCAAGCCGCTGAATCTCTTCCGCGAGACGGGCCAGGTCGCGGTCATCAAGGACGGCAACCTCGAATTCACCAAGACCGACGCGAAGGGGCTCGAAGTCATCGACCCAAAAGAACTCCACGGCACGCTCCAGACCGACGGCGTCTTTCTCGCCTACAAATACAGCGCGCATCCGGTGGCGCTGAAGCTCGATGTTTCCAAAAACTTCTACCTCGACGTGCCGTCCGCCGTCGTGAGCTACGCGGTGCTCACCAGTGTCATCGCCGAGGATCAGGCGGAGACGACCGAGGTCATCTATTGGGTGCGGAATAATTCGCAGCAGTTCTTTTCCATCCAGCTCCCGACCAAGGCGGGCAAAGCGGCGAAGCTGCTCAGCGATGCCTTCGTCAACGGCGAGCCGCAGCAGCCCTCGAAGCGGCCCGACAAAAACGAACTGCTCATCCGCCTCCCCGCGCGCCAGGACGGCGACGAGGTTTTCGCCGTGCGCTTCGTCTATGAAGTGCCCAGCCCGAAACCCGGCGAACGTCTCGGCTGGCGCGGCGCGCTCGACATCCAGCCACCGAAACTCAGCGACACCGAGGTCATGCAGACGAAGTGGACGCTCTATCTGCCGGCGGATTTTCGATACGTGAAATTCGACGGCTCGATGCGCGAGACCATCGGCAAACGGGGCTGGGATCGGTTCTGGTCGCGCATCCGCCTTTTCGTCCCGCGCGTCGGCCCGCCATCCCTCGGCGTCAGCGACCCCGCGACCTCCGAGCCGCCCGAATTGCCCGCGGTGAAGACCGCCGGTTTCGACACGCAGATCCAAAAGGAAGGCGTCCGCGTCACGCTCCGCCGCCTCGAAGCGCCCGCCGAAATCCGCGCCGCGTTTCGTGGAAAAACGTACGCCGCGACCATCGAGGCCATCGCCTGTCTGCTCGCGCTTTTCGGCGGCCTCCGCCTGCTCGGCCGCCCGCGCCAGACGCAGTTCGCGTATTTCACGTTCATCGGCCTCGGCGCGCTCATCATCGCCGGAGCCGTGAACCCGCGCGCCGCCGGTTTCTGGCAGGCGATTTACGCCGGTGTGTTTCTCTCCGCGCTCGCGTGGTTCGTGTGCGGATTTTGGAAATGGCTGCGCGCCCAGCCCGAGCGCGTCTCCCGCCTCTTCGCCCGCAAACCCGCTTCGCCAAAGGCTCCGCCGCCCGCCGTCCCGCCACCGATGCCGCCCGCGGCACCGTCCGGCGGCGAAGCCGCCGCGTCTTAGAGATTGTCATGCACTTGCCAATCCGTTTCGCCGTGGCGGGCCAAAGGCCCAAACACAAGCCAGCCCAGGGCAACGCCCTGGGTGATAGGCAACAAATGTACCGAGCCCTGAAGGGGCGGCACCCTGCCTCTGCCGCCCTTTCAGGGCTGGGGTTTTTCTTTGGACGAGACCCAGGGCGTTGCCCTGGGCTGGCTTGTTTGCGCACCCTTGGTGCTCCTGTCGCTGACCGGATAGCATGACAGGCTCTAATCACTTCCAGTTCTCCAAATCGACACGGCCAAACTCCGCCTTGATGAGCGCGTGGATGCGCTGCAGTTCCTCCTTGGGCACGGCGGGCGGTGGCACCGGCCAAGGCGATGCCGCCTCCGCACGGCGGGCCAGCGTCCGGCTCAAATGACGCAAAAGTGTGGCTTGCTCCTCGGCAGGCAGCGTCGCGGCGGCGGTTTCGATTTCGGTGAGCGTGCTCATGCCGGGAGGATGCACGCGCCAACGACGGTCGTCAACGTACACCGTTGCCGGGCGCGCACCGAATCCGCCCCGCAGACACCCCCTCCGTGGGCAATGCAATTGCCCTCCTTGTTGCGTTATCAAACGGAGTTTGGTAACGAGGGGCTCAAACCGTATGAATGAACACCACACATCTCAAGCAAGCGACAGCCAGAGCCGGTTCCGACGTTTTCTTCCTCCGCTCATCGCAATTATTCTGACTTTGTCCGCAGCGGCTGGCTACACCTACTTCGTTCAGCCACGGATCTTATTTCCATCCGATGCGCTCATCATTCAGACGCACGGCTATAACGACAAAGCACTGGCAGCATTGCGCACTGCCGGCATTCCTGAGTACGGCACGGTCGATACAAACCAAATTC
>JAYWEP010000037.1:0-9507 GCA_043779205.1 Chthoniobacter sp.
CTCTCGCCACCTCCGCCGATCTGCCGCTACGAGCGCGCACACCCCGGCGAACTCATTCATTTCGACATCAAGAAGCTCGCCCGCATCGTGCGCCCAGGCCACCGCGTCACCGGCGACCGCCAGCGCGACCACACTCGCGGGGCCGGTTGGGAGTTCCTCCACATCGCCATCGACGACCACTCCCGCTGCGCCTTCGCCCAACTCCTCCCAGACCAAACCGCCCGCAGTGCCATCGCCTTCCTCCACTCCGCCCTGGCCTTCTTCCAACAACACGGCATCGACGCCCAGCGCATCTACTCCGACAACGGCTCCTGCTACCGCGCCAACGCCATGCGCCACGCCATCGCCGCTCTCGGCCTCAAACACCGCTTCACCAGACCCTCCACTCCAAAGACCAACGGCAAGGCCGAGCGCTTCATCCAGACCTCCCTCCGCGAATGGGCCTACGCTCACGCCTACGCCCATTCCGCCCAACGCTCAGAACGCCTCCCTTTCTTCCTCCACAACGACAACTGGCATCGCCCTCACCACTCCCTCAAACTCCGTTCTCCCTTCTCCAGACTCCGCCTCCACATGAACAACCTCTTGAGCCTCCACATCTAGAACACGAGGGAACCTGTATGGATAAAGTGCTCAAAGCGAATGAAAAACAGATATGTGAAAGACGCGAAGATTTCCGAGGCGACAATGAGGTCTTTGGTGAAGGTGTTTGCGGCGGATGTTCCCGCGTTGAGGGCGGCGGCCTTGGTGGGGCTGAATCGGAACACGACGCAGCGCTATTATGATCGGTTGCGGCTGCGGATCGGGGAGTTGGCGAGGAAGGAGGCGGGGCCGATGGCTGGGGAAGTGGAGGTGGACGAAAGTTACTTTGGGGCGTGCCGTGTGCGCGGCAAACGCGGGCGTGAAGCCAGCGGAAAAACACCCGTTATCGGCCTGCTCAAACGCGGCGGGAAGGGTCTTTACTCAAATCGTCGAGAACTGCTCCAAACAAGCACTGGTGCCCATTATCAAGGGTCAGGTGCTCTCGGAGGCCGCGGTCTATACCGATGGCTGGAAGTCCTATGACGGCCTCATTCTCGATGGCTATAAACATCATCGCATTCATCATCACGAAAATCAGTTCGCCCGTGGCAAGAACCACGTCAACGGCATCGAGAGCTTTTGGAGTTTCACCAAATTGCGCCTCGCCAAACTTCATGGCATTCGTCCAATTTGCTTCCCCCTCCACCTCAAAGAATCCGCATGGCGTTTCAATCATCGCCAGGATAATCTCTACCTCTTAATCCTTAAAAACCTCCGTCTTTCCACCCTCGTGTTCCAGGCAAGCCCCAGATCGGCACTTTTGCTCAGAGCGCGTCCGGAAAGCCCCCTGAATTCAGCACTTGTACTATTTATAACTTCTATACATCAAGCTTGGGATGCACCCATCCCAAACCTCTCCGAGTGATCTCACAGAGCGCGAATGGAACATCATCGGGCCGCTCATTCCCAAGCCCAAACGCGGCGGTCGGCCCATCAAGCACACGCGCAGAACCATCCTCAACGCCATCTCCTATCTCATCCGCACCGGGTGCCAGTGGAGCCTGTTGCCCAAGGACTTTCCGCCCAAATCCACGGTCTTCGATTACTTCTCGGCCTGGCGCAAGAGCGGCCTGGGGGAAAGACTCAACCATTGGCTGCGGGTCAAGGTGCGCGTCGCCGAAGGCCGCAAGCCCTCGCCGACAGCGGCGATCCTCGACAGCCAGAGCGTCAAAGGTGCCGGGCAGGGTGGCGAAACGGTGGGCGCTCGATGCGGGCAAGAAGATCGGCGGGCGCAAGCGCCATGTGCTCGTGGACACCCTTGGCCTGATCCTGGGCGTCCGCGTGACTTCCGCCGCCGTCCAGGACCGGGACGGAGCCGCCACGCTGCTCTCGATCCTCTACCTGCTCTTTGCGGGGCGGCAAATCATCTGGGCGGATGGGGGCTATGCCGGGGACTTGGTCGCATGGGTCAAAGGGTTGCGTTCATGCGGCAGACTGCACCTGGACATCGTCCGTCGCGGCGACGACGCCAAGGGCTTCCAACTCGTCAAAAAGCGCGGGATCGTCGAGCGCACCTTCCGCTGGCTTTACAAGTCCCCCCGTTGGTCCCGTGACTATGAGCAGCGAGTCGATCACTCCGAGTCCCACATCTACGTTTGCATGTGCCGCCTCATGCTCAAGCGATTGGCCAGTAAATAGCCCAAGCGACCTTCCGGATGCGCTCTTAGGGAATTTCCTGCCCAGGGATCGGCGCAAGGCGCAATGGCAATGCGGACTCACGCCGATTGCCGGCACCGCCATCGGCGCTAAACTTCCACTCGTATGAAAGCGGATGTCGTCATCCCAGTATCCCCGGACGCCGGTTGGTCCCCACTCAAGGGCGTGATCAGCTACGAGGATTTCTCCGTCGGTGCGCGGGCGAAAAGCTGCGCCGAAGGCCGCGCGCAAAAACTCGTCCGCTCCAGTCCCCTTTCCGAATCCCTTTGGTGCCGCGCGTTTGTCGATTGCCCGCCGGTCGCCGGGGACTGCGGCGACCTCCTCGTCCCGCGGCGCGCGAACCGCACTCTCCCTCTTTTTTCACGCGCCAATGGAGCGAGGCGCAAACTCAAGGGTGCGCCGTCGCGCGACGCGCGCCCGAACGCTCTGAACGCAAGAAATCCATGAAACCCATGAAACCAAAAAACTATGAAAACTACATCCGTCCTTTTCGAGATCCTTAGGAGGGCATCTCTATTCACGCTGTTCGCCATCGCCCAGGCCGGCGCTTCGGCCACGGTCGTCAGGAACCTCAACACCCCGGCTGGCACTTCAACCTCAAAACAAAACTCAGCACCGGAAGCGATGCACTTTTCCCGTTCCGGTAGTCACCAAAGGCGGCAGGCGCCGCTGCGCGCGGCGCCACCCATCCACAACAAGCTCGTCCATGCTCCAGAGCCAGCGGCGGGTAAAGTCGCCGCCGATCTCTTCTGGGTGGCCGACAGCCGGAAGATGGATGCCTTCCTCGCCCAAGTGCAAGTGCCCGAAGGAGACGGCGCGACTTTCACCGGCCAGGTGCTGCCGGACACCCGCACGGCCTGGCGCGACTACGCGAGGGAGGCACGGACTCTCGCCAGCCAGGGCCGGGTGGACGGCGCGGCCGAGCGGCTCGCGCAGATGCTCAAACTGGCGGCGGTTTATCGCGCTTACGGCGGCATGGAAAACGTCGTGCAAGGCGAGGAAATCCGCCATCTGGCAGGCCTCACGGCAGAGCAACTCGGAAGCGCCGTCACCAGCCGGATTCAATCGCCCTATTTGGAAAGGGACGCCGAGGAATGTCTGGCCGTGCTCAAGAGCCGGATCGGCAGCGATCTGCGGGAGACCACACCTTCCTTCCAGAAGAACCTGGCCAACCGCGCGCTGGAAACCCACGGGCGGCTTTCGCAGGCCGGAAGCGTAGCCCAACGGACGACGCCCTAAGCGGCGGGCCCCACTGCATGCTCACAAGCAAGAAACCGAAAAAACAAAGGAGATCATGATGAAAGCCAATGCCAAATTATACGCCTCGATCGCCACCGCCATCCTCTTCGCGCCGGCGGCCGAGGCCGCCCGGAAAAAAATCCCGGTGCAGGAGCCCTGGGATCAGATTGAGCGGAGCAAGGCGGCGGAGATCCGCGCCGAGATCATGGGGCCGACAATGACGCGGGCGGAGACCGCAAAGGTCGCCGCCCTGCTGGGCGTCCGGAAGCAGCGGGCCGACCGCGAATTGGTGGCCTACGAGCAGTTCAGGATGGACCGGCAGCTCGCCCTGGCCGAGGCCTCGGCGCCGCGGCCCCGCACGGTGATCAATAACTACATGGGGACGCCCGGCAGAGACCAGCCGACGGGGATGGGTGTCGCGCAGAGCCGGGGCGTTCGGCGGGTCGCCTACTCCCTGGCGGCCACGCCCCAACAGCCGGATCGCGCCTTCCTGAGCGCAGAGCCGGGCCCGCCGCGTCAGAAGACCTATCCGGCGCGTTTCTACCGGCGGGCCTCTCAGGAGGAAAGCGTGGACAAACAGGCCGCCGCTCTCACTGCGCAGTCGCTGCTCGAAGGGCTGGCCCCGCCGTTCGGCCAACCCGTGCCGGGGATGCCCGGCTACGTGACGGGCCCGGCACCTAGCTCCAAGGGGGTCATCGACGTCCGTGGCCTGTCCCCCGGCATGGAGGTGCGGGATCCCTATACCGGCGAGCACATGCGCGTGCCGTAGCGATCAGCGCCGGGTTCTCACCCCTCGTGGCCAGGGTGAGGACGCGGCCAAGCCGTTTTTACGCGGGGGAAGCGCCGCTTCGCGGAGCGCGGCGGGACTGCACGGTGCGAGTTTGCTCAGGCCCGTTTGAGCAGCACTTGATCGGCAAGAATGCCGAGCACAAAAACCACGCCGACGAAGGCGTTGCTGGCGAAGAACGCGCGATTGATCGCCGCCACATCGAGCCGCGCGGCGCTGCGGTGCTCGTAGATCAGCGCGCCCGCCACAAGCACCTGGCTGGCGTAAAATGGTGCGCCGAGCCGCGCGCTCCAGCCAAACGCGGCGAGCCCCGCGAGCATCAGCCAATGCAGCGCCTGCGCCCAGCGGAGGCTGCGCGCCACGCCGAGCCGCACGACCAGCGAGCGCAGCCCGGCGGCGCGGTCGAACTCGTGATCCTGCGTGGCGTAGATCACATCGAAACCCGCCACCCACAGCAGCACCGCGAGCGCGAGCACGAGCGGCGCGAAGTCGAAATGCCCGCGCACCGCGAGCCACGCGCCGACCGGCGAAACCGACAGCGCGAGGCCGAGGAAGAAATGGCTGAGCGAGGTGAAGCGTTTCGTCAGCGAATAGAAAAAGACGATCGCCAGCGCGACCGGCGAGAGCCGGAAGCAGAGCAGATTGATCCACCAGGTCGTCGCCACGAACGCCGCCGAACTCGCGGCCAGCAGCGCCAGCGCCGCGCCGCGCGAGACGAGCGTGTGCCGCTCGGCGGTGCGCGGGTTGCGCTGGTCGAGCTGCCAGTCGGCCAGGCGGTTGAAGGTCATCGCCGCCGTCCGCGCGCAGACCATCGCCACGACAATGAGCGCGACCGTTTTCCACTCCGGCAGACCGTGCGCGGCGACGAGCATGGAGCCCAGCGCGAAGGGCAGCGCGAAGACGGTGTGCGAGAAACGGACGAAGCGCAGCAGCCGCGCGATCACGGCCGGGCGTCGGGATCCTTGCGCTCCTCGGGCTCGTCGAAAATGCCGGTCAGCTTGTCATCCACGCGGAGGTCGATGAGCCGCCAGGTGCCGTCGGGATTGTAAAAATAAAAGCGCCAGCGCAGCGGAAAGGTGCGGCCGTGCGAGACGTAGGTCGTCCGCAGCAGCCGCGCGCCGACGGTTTTGGACTCCACCAAATCAAACCCCGAAATGGCGCCGAAGAACTCGATGGCCTCATTGGTCTTGGCCTTGAGCTGCTTCAGCTCCTCCGGCTTTTCCGCGATCCGCGAACCGCGCGTGAGACTGGCGTAAGCCGCATCGACGGAACCTTTCTGGAGAAGGGCGAAAAACGCCGCGGCCATTTGCGCGGGATCGGTGATCGGCCCCGCCGTGGAGGGCACGGGCGCGGGCTCCACGGCCTGCGCGGGAAGTGATCTCGCCGGCTCCAGCAGGCCGGATTTCAGCGGCTTTTCACGCGGTTTTTCCTGCGCGCGCAGAGCGGGCGTGGCGGCGAAAAGGACGGTCAGGAGGATGGCGATGCGGGCTTTCATGCGAGGAGTTGGGCGAGCCGCTGGCGGGCTTGGGATACGAGCGGCAGACCGTGGGCGAATGTCAGAACTTCAAATGGAAACTGCAACAGTTTTCCCAGCGAAGCGCGCATCTCTTTCGCATCGGCGCAGTATTTCTCCGGCAGGAGGGTGAAGCCGAGCGGGGCGAGATGAATGAGCGCGTCGCCGACATGCAGCACGCCGCCCGCATGGAGCGCGATCTCGCCCGGAGCCGCGCCGGAGAGCGCGGTCACGGTGAATTCATCAAGCACGGTTTCGCCGTCCGCGATTTCCCGATCTGCCGGAAGACCGAGTTCCGCGACCGCCCCGGCGTGCGCGAGGATCGGGATGGAAAAGCGCTTCCGGTACTCCGCGGCGGCCCGCGCGTGGTTGCCGTTCGTGAGGATGATCGCCGCCGGTGCGGCGACCTCGCACAGCTCGGCGAGCGCGGCGCGGGCCAGCGGGAGCGGGTCGATGAAGACGAGGCCGCGCGCGGTGCGGCGGGCGCAGCAGGAGAGATCGACCTTCACCGCCGGATCGTAGGCCTGCCAGAAATACAGACCGTCGGTGACTTGCTGGAATTCGTCGGCACGCGGCATGGGTGGGATGAAGTAACCGGCGGCGACGCCGGGCTCAAGGCCTAGCCGGGGCGCGCGTGCGCGGCTGTAGGGGAAGCTGGCAGCTTCCCCTACAGTCGCGGCACTGGGGTGCCGCTTTCTCCGGTTTCGTCTGCCCCCGTGATTTTCCCATCGGCGAAAACCCAGCGATGCACGGGCGGGCCGTTGCCTTTGCGCAGGGCGCGGAAAAGCGCGGGTGCGTCGCGTTTTTGAAGAATGAATTCGGCGACGCCCTCCGCCTGGCAGCTCAGCACTTTAAGGTGGCCCCGCGCTTCGCGCGGTTCGCCGATGATGTGGGCGAGCCCGGCGGGCGGCGGCGTCGCGCGCGGGCGCTCGAGGACGAGGAAGCTGTAGGGCAGGCTGCGGAGGTCGATGCCCATCTCGCGCCCGAAATCCATCCAGCGCGCGTTCTGGAAAATCTCCGGCGGTGGGACGGCAAAATGGTGGCACCAGTGCGGCGCGTTTTTCGCGGTGAGCAGCCCGCACCCGCGCTGATGGGTGCAGGGCGCGACGGCGGCGAACTCGCCGCGCAAAGCCTCGCGCACCGCGATCAGGCGCCGGCTGTCGGCGTGCGTGCCGGCTTCGACCCAGATGATTTCGCGCGCCTGCCGCGCGAGGTCGAGCAGGGACGCGAGGTCGCGCGCGGGAAGTTCGCTGATGACGTGGCTGAGCACGAGAAGCGTGTCGGGCGGGAGCGTGGACGATGCGGGCACGATGCGGACATTTGGAAAATCCGCGCGGGCTTTTTCCGCGGCGAAGCGCATCGCGAGCGACGAGCGATCATGCACGGCGAGCGACTCGAGCTGCGGCCAACTCGCGAGCGCGCGCCGCCCGGCGACGCCGCTGCCGCAGCCCCAGTCGAGCACATGCCGGCTTTGCGGCTGCCAGTCGCGGGCAGTGAGTTCGCGCAGCACGGCGTCCCATTTCCAGCCGATGCGCTCGCCAAAGGTGCTGTCGTAGAGCGCGAGGTCTTCCGCCAATTTCCAGTAGTTCTGCGCGCCCGCCGTGCCGGCGAGAAAACGCTCGCGCATCCGGCGGAGCGCGGTGAGTTCCGGGTGGTTCCAGTACTTGATCATTCGCTGAGGAGTCGGGCGAGGCGCTGCTCGCGGATGCCGTAAAAAGCGAGCAGCTCGCGGACGCGCTCGCGCAGCGGTGCGGGGTCGTGCGGCTCGCGGCGTTTGTGCGCGGCGATCATCAGGTTTTTGCCCGTGTGCTCGGGCGCGATGAACTCGAAGACGGTGGCCTTGTAGCCGTGGATTTCGAGGAGCAGCGCGCGGATGCCGTCGGTCACGATGTCCGCTTCGCGCTCGGCGAGGATGCCGTGGCGCAGCACGTCGCGAAGTACCGGCGGCGGTGAAAACTGGGCGCGGATTTCCTGGTGGCAGCACGGCGCGGCGAGGATGAGCGACGCACCCGCGCGGATGCCGTGGTGCAGCGCGTCGTCCGTGGCGGTGTCGCAGGCGTGGAGGGCGATGAGCAAATCGACCGCGCCTTCCGCGGCGAAATCGCCGATCGCACCGCGCTCGAAATGCAGATGCGCAAAGCCAGTCTCACGCGCCACGCGGTTCGTCAGCTCCACCAAATCGGCGCGCGCTTCCACGCCCGTCACCGTCGCCTCCACGCCGCGGTCGCGGAAAAACGCCGCCGTCGCAAACGTCAGGTAGCCTTTGCCCGCACCCATATCGAGGACGCGCAATGCGCGCCGCTCGCGTAGCGGCGAGTCGTCCACAAGATGCCCGAGGATTTCCACGAAACGCTGAATCTGGCGGAGCTTGTCCGCCATGCCGGGCCTCGCCTCGCCCGTCGCGGAAGTCACGCCGAGCGCGTGCAAAAACGGCGCGCGCTCGACCATGAGCGGTGTGCGCTTTTTCTGATCGTGCTCCGGCAGCGGGGCGACGGCGAAGGCGGGGCGGCTCGCCTTGAGTTTGCCTTCGCCGAGCGCATCGCACTGGAGCTGCCAGTCGCCGGTCGTGGTGAAAAGATGCGCGCGCCCGAACTCCGCGCCGAGCAATTTGCCGAGCGCCGCGGGCGCTTCGGCGAGCGGCACATTTTTCGTCACGTCGCGCGTGGCGTAGCGCGAGATGAGCGAAAGGTGCGGCCCGTCGCGCAGCTCGACGGCGCGTGCATAGACATTGCGCAGGCCGGTTTCCGCGCCGCGGTATTCGCTGAGGGTGAGCTTCACGAACGCTCCCGCGCGCAGGCTGGCGTCGAGCTTGGCGAGGAAGCGGGTGCGTGGGGAAGAGGGCATGGGAACGGGGGCGAACGTTCAACGTCCAACGTCCAACGCTCAACGTCCAAGTTCGGAAAAAAGCAGGCCCCGGCGTTCGACGTTGGACGTTGAAAGTTGAGCGTTGGACGTTTGCGCCGCAGGCACTGTCGCTGTCAGCTTCCCCTACAGCCACCGCCTCGTGCAAAGTCCCCGGCACATGAGCGCCATCGAAACCAACGGACTGACCAAAGTCTATCGCACCTACAAAAAAGCGCCGGGCCTGTGGGGCGCGGTGAAAGGGCTGGGGCGGCGCGAGTACGAGGACACGCGGGCGGCGGACGGTGTCACGTTTTCGATCGAGGAGGGCGAGTTTGTCGGCTTCCTCGGGCCGAATGGCGCGGGCAAGACGACCGTGCTGAAAATGCTCTCCGGCCTGCTCAACCCCACGTCGGGCACGGCGCGCGTGCTGGGCTTTGTGCCGTGGGAGCGGCGGGATGAAATGAAGCGGCAGTTCTCGCTGCTCATGGGGCAGAAGAATGCGCTCTGGTGGGATCTGCCGGCGCGCGAATCGCTGGAGCTGAACCGCGCCATCTACGGCATCGAAAAAGCGCGCTTCACGAAGATCGTCGGCGACCTGACCGAGCTGCTCGACTGCGCGGACAAGCTGGACGTGATGGTGCGCGAACTTTCGCTCGGCGAGCGCATGAAGATGGAACTCATCGCCGCGCTGCTGCACTCGCCGCGCGTGCTTTTCCTCGACGAGCCGACCATCGGCCTGGACGTGACCAGCCAGAAAAAAGTCCGCGAATTTCTCCGCACGTACAATGCCGGCAACCGCATCGTGACCATGCTCACGAGCCACTACATGCAGGACATCGAGGAGCTGTGCCGGCGCGTCATCATCATCGACAGCGGGCGCATTTTT
>JAYWEP010000038.1:0-13590 GCA_043779205.1 Chthoniobacter sp.
GGCGATGCCGATGCCTCATTCATGCCGCTCCAGGATGGCCGCGCCGCCGACTGGCTCTTCCTCGCCATGGCCCACCACCGGCTCGGCCATGGGCCTGAAGCCCGCGAGTGGCTCACCAAATCCCGCGACGCCGTAGCCGCCAAAAACATCCGCGACCCCCGCCGCACCTGGCACCGCATCGAGCTGGAAATTCTGCTCGACGAAGCCACCCAGCTCATCGGCGATTCCGCCGCGGCGGCACCGTAACCGCGCTCCCAACTCCGGGGAGCGCACGCGTCCCGCGTGCTGGCGAAGGCGTCCCCGCCTTCGCGAACTTTCAGCGACGTGGAATTAGGAAAGCGTATCGAATCACTCCACATGCCCCTGAAAGTTCGTTTCGGCAGGATGCCGAAACCAGCGCTCAGGATGAGCGCGCTCCCCGGATCACTCCCCGCTTGCCGCCACGCACCCCAAAACCTAACCTCCCGTCCCTTTTCCCTATGCCCGACGAACGCCCCACCCTCGAACAGCGCCACCAGATGTCCGACATCGAGCGCCTCCGCCACTCCGCCGCGCATGTGCTCGCCACGGCGATCCTGCGTATCTGGCCCGAGGCGCAGTTTGCCGCCGGGCCGCCGGTGGAGAATGGCTTTTACTACGACCTCGAACTGCCGCACCGCATCTCGCCGGAGGACTTCGCGAAGATCGAGGAGGAGATGAAAAAGGAGATCAAGGCCAACCACGTTTTTGAAAAGACCATCGTCTCGCGGGAGGAAGCCATCGCGCTCGCGGAAAGCGGGCGGCTCGGCGGGCTCGGCGAGCGTCCGGGCAATGTGAGCAGGTTTAAGCTCGGCAACTTGCAGGACATCCCCGAGGGCGAAGCCATCTCGCTCTTTCGCAATGGCGACTTCCTCGATCTCTGCGCCGGGCCGCACGTCATGCGCACGGGGAATATCGGCGCCTTCCGGCTGACCCATGTCGCCAGCGCCTATTACAAAGGCGACGAAAAGAACCCGCAGCTCCAGCGCATCTACGGCACGGCCTTCAAGAACAAGACCGAGATGGAGGCTTACTTCACCATGCTGGAGGAGGCGAAAAAGCGCGACCACCGCAAGCTCGGGCGCGAGCTGGAGCTGTTCTGCTTCGACGACGACGTCGGCCCCGGCCTCCCGCTCTGGCTCCCGCGCGGCACGGTCTTGATCGAGGAGATTGAGAAGCTGGCGAAGGAGACGGAGTTCGCCGCGGGTTATGACCGGGTAAGGACGCCGCACTTAGCTCGGGAGAACCTGTATCTTACTAGCGGGCACTTACCTTACTATGCGGAGTCGATGTTTCCGCCGATGACGCTCGACAGCGAAGCTGGCGGCGATCGGGTAGCGCACGCGCCCTCGCGTGCTGTTTCCGGCGCCCCCGCCGGAAATCCCCCCGCGACGGCGGGCGAGGCGCCCGCCGCAACACGCGAGGCGCGTGCGCTACCCGGCGCACATTACGCCAAGCGCCGCCTCCCGCACTTCGAACGCGCCTGGGGAAAATACGCCGTCACCTTCACCACCCGCGAGCGACGCCCGCTCACTCCAGAGGAGCGTGACCTTGTCCTTAAAAGCATCCTCTACGGTCACGAACACAACCAATACGAACTCTACGCCGCCTGTGTATTGCCAGACCATGTGCATCTTCTTTTCGAGCCGCAGATCAAAGAAAACGATGCCCAAGGCAATCCCGTGTTCTTTTCACTTAGCGAAATCATCCAGGCGATCAAATCGAGCACTGCCCACCGCATCAACAAGCTGCGAGAAATCAAGGGGGAAGCTGTGTGGGAAAAGGAATGGTTTGATCGACTTATCCGCTCGGACAAAGACCTCGATGAAAAATTTCAGTATATCTGCCGGAATCCGTGGGACGCAGGAATAGTAGATGATGCTGCGGATTATCCTTGGTTGTGGACGCCGCACGAGGCTTCGGCGAGGGCTACGGGTGGCGCAGGCGCCGCGCCTGTTGTGGCGGACGCCCCGTCCGGCAGCGGGGGATTTCCGGCGGGGGCGCCGGAAACAGCACGCGAGGCGCGTGCGCTACCCGGCGAGCCGCGCCCTGCGGGCGACCGCTACTACCTCAAAGCCATGAACTGCCCGCACCACCACAAGCTCTTCGGAGCGGTGCCGCGGAGTTATCGCGACTTACCCCTGAGACTCGCGGAGTATGGGACGTGTTACCGCTACGAGCAGAGCGGCGAACTCTTCGGCCTCATGCGCGTGCGCGCCATGCAGATGAACGACGCCCACATCTACTGCACCGAGGAGCAGTTCGCCTCCGAGTTTCAGGCCGTGAACGAGATGTATCTCAAGTATTTCGGCATCTTCGGCATCGACCGCTACCAGTTCCGCTTCAGCACCCACGACCCGCGGGAACTCGGGAAGAAGTTCGTCGATCACTCCGACCTCTGGCTCAAGACCGAGAAGATGGTGCGCGACGTCCTCATCGCCTCCGGCGCGCCCTTCGTGGAAGTGCCGAACGAAGGCGCCTTCTACGGGCCGAAGATCGACATCCAGATTTGGAGCGTCATCGGCAAAGAGTTCACCCTCGCCACCAACCAGGTCGATTTCGCCGTCCCCGCGCGCTTCGGCCTGACTTACAAGGACAAGGATAACTCCAGCAAGACCCCGCTCTGCATCCACCGCGCCCCGCTCGGCACCCACGAGCGTTTCATCGGCTTCCTCATCGAACACTACGCGGGTAACTTCCCGCTGTGGCTAAATCCCGAGCAAGTCCGCATCCTGCCCTTTGGCGATGACGAGCCATTAGTCGCCGCCGCCAAAGCCCTGCAAGCCGAACTTCGCGCCTCCGGCGTCCGCGCCACCCTCGACGCCAGCACCGACCCCATCAAAGCCAAGATCGCCAACGCCGAGCAGATGAAAGTCCACCACATGCTCGTCATCGGCCCCCGCGACCTCGAGGCCGGCCACGTCAGCGTCCGCATCCACGGCCAAGGCAACCTCGGCGCGAAGCCGCGAGGAGAAGTCGTCAGCGACATTCTGAAGGCCATCCGCGAGCGCTCCGCCTGACTCGCGGAGCGGGTCTATAGAAACGCGAAATTGAGAATTGCCGCCGCCGGATGGTGCCAGCGGCGCGGGACGCTTACCGCCAGGATGGGATGCGGATGGTCACGCCGCCCCTCCCCCGGTCGGAGTCGCGGTCGCCGCGCGCGTGCAGCTCTTCATCGACATGATGGAGCTCGTCGTGGATGTGGGCGATTTCGTCGCGGACGTGATCGACGTCGAAGCGGCCGGAGTTCAGCTCATCTCCCACATGATTGAGTTCCGCATTGATGTGCCGCATCTCCTCGCGGATGTGCTTGGAAGCTCCGAGAGCATCCAGTTGATCGATCACATGATCGTAGGTGCCGCGGGTGTGCTTGAGTTCGGCATTGAGGGCGCGGATTGAGCCGCCACCATCGCGGGGATCGTGGTTAAAATCATCGTGGCGGTCGTCGTGGGCGCGGGCGAGAGGCACGGTGCCGATAAAGCCGAGGGCGAGGAAGATGGTGAGGAGGTTGGTTTTCATAATTTGGAATCGTGGGTCATCAGACGGGCGCGCGCGTGCGGCATTCAAATTTCTCGCGGACGAAGCGGGAAAAGCCACGCGCACGACGAGTCCGGCTGGTTTAGACGAGGAGCGCGATCTCGCGGTTCGCCTTTCGCAGTTTGCGGCAGAGATCGAGGCTGAGGTTTTCGAGGAGGCGGATCTTGATTTTCGCAATCGCGCCCGCGTTGATCATGGGATTGCGCGGACAGCCGGTCACGGGATCGAGCGGGATGGAATTGAACGCGTCGCCCGTCGGCTCGACACCCACTTTCACCAGCACCCCGGCGCGTCCGTGATCCTCCAGCGCGAGGCCATAGACGAACGGCTTCGAGAGCGACTGGATGGTGAACTCCTGCCGCGAATCGCCGACTTCGGACACGCCGCCATTGGTGGTGACGACGCAGATGCCGAACCAGTCGGGATCGGCCTTGCCCAGCTCGGGGATGTAGGTGGCGACTGCGCCGTCGTGGATTTGGGAATACTCGCGGTGCAATGTTGCGAGCTGATCGCGGATCGGTGAGGTGGAAAGAATCGGTTCGGAGGTCATTGCGCGCCGTGCTGGCGGCCGTGCGGCCGCCGCGGAGATTGCAAAACCGCGCGCGCAAAACAAGCGCGAAGGATTTCTCCTGTCATCGGGCGGTGGCGCGGGTAGCAATGGCGCTCCCTTTACCAACGCCTATGAAAACCTCCCTGCTGCTCTCCTCCGCGTTACTTTTCGCCACCGCACTCCACGCCGCCCCGTCCGGCGTACAGCTCGTCCGCAAAGGCGCGGGCTTTGAACTGCAACGCAACGGTGCCCCGTATCTCGTGAAAGGCGGCGGCGGTGGGGAGAATGCCATGGAGTCGCTGGCGAAGGCGGGCGGGAATTCGGTGCGGCTGTGGGGCGACGATCATCTCGGCGAGGCGCTCGACCGCGCGCAAAAGCTCGGCCTGACCGTGACCGCGGGCATCTGGCTCGGGCAGGTGCGGCAGGGCTTTGATTGGAGCGATGCGGCGGGGCTCATCAAACAGCGCGAGCACATCCGCGCGGTGGTGGAGAAATACAAAGCGCATCCGGCGCTGCTCTGCTGGGCGCTGGGCAATGAGATGGAAGATCCGCAGGGGAAAAACGGCGCGGTGTGGACGCAGATCAATGGCCTCGCGCGGATGGTGAAGGAGATTGATCCCGCGCATCCGACGATGACCGTGGTGGCGGAAATCGGCGGGGACAAGGTGAAGAATTTCACCGCGCTCTGCCCGGACGTGGATGTGCTCGGCATCAATTCCTACGCCGGCGCGGCGAGCGTGACGGAGCGGTACAAGAAGCTCGGCGGGACGAAGCCTTTCCTCCTCACCGAGTACGGGCCGAACGGAATTTGGGAGACGCAGAAGGACGCCATCGGCGCGTTTCCTGAACTGACGAGCACGGAAAAAGCGGAGGCGTATCGCCGCGCGTACAAAAGCACGGTGCTCGGTTCGGATGGGATGTGCCTCGGCTCATACGCGTTTCTTTGGGGACAAAAGCAGGAGGTCACGGCGACGTGGTTTTCGATGTTCCTCGCCGACGGCACGCGGCTCGGCGCGGCGGAAGCGGTGGCGGAACTGTGGACGGGCAAAGCGCCCGCGAACCGTGTGCCGGTGATCAAATCGCTGACGCTCAACTGCGCGCCGAGCGGCAAGCCCGGCGCGACCGGCACCGCCACGCTCGAAGCCTCCGACCCGGAAGGCGATCCACTGAAAATCACCTGGACGCTCCAGCGCGATCCCGGCGAATACGGCAGCGGCGGCGACAAGGAAACCGCGCCGCCGACTTTCCCCGACGCCATCGTGAAGACCGACAAGCAGACAGCGACGGTCGTCTTTCCCAATGACGGCGGGCTTTACCGGCTCTTCGCCACGGTGCGCGACGATCACGGCGGCGGCGCAGTGGCCAATGTGCCGCTGCGCGTGGATGCGCCGGTGACGCTCGCGAAAAGCCCGCGCGCGACTTTGCCGCTCATCGTCTATGCGGAAGAAAGCGACGCGCCGACTTACATTCCCGCCGGCTGGATGGGCGATGCGAAGGCGATCAAACTCAACCCCGCGTGGACCGAGCAGCCGCACGCCGGGAAGACGTGCCTGCGCTGCGACTTCGAGGCGGACAAAGGCTGGGGCGGCGTGGTCTGGCAGAATCCCGAGGGCGACTGGGGCGACCGCGGCGGCGGCTACGATCTCACGGGCGCAAAGAAGCTGACGTTCTGGGCGCGCGGCGAAAAGGGCGGCGAGACGGTCTCGTTCGAATTCGGCACGCTCGCGGCACCGAAGAAATTTTTCGACACCGGCAAGGGCAAGCTGGAGAGGGTGTCGCTCACGAAAGACTGGCAGCGCTACGAGATCGACGTGAGCGCGCAGGATCTCACGCGCATCAAGACCGGCTTTGTCTGGACGCTCGCCAGCCCCGGCCAGCCCGTGACCTTTTTCCTCGACGACATCCGCTGGGAATAGCCGGCGGCGGGACTTGCCGCGTGACTTCCCGGCGCAAACATGCGACCTCTCCCGACCCGCATTTTCGATGAGAGATTTCCTTAACAATTATGGCCTTTGGGCTGCCTTCATCCTCGCTTTGCTCGAGAACGATGTCGCCTTCATCGCCATCGGGGTCGTTCTGAAACTCGGTGACGAAAATCCGCTCACGCCGGACCTGAATCTCTTTACGGCCATGCCCGCCGCGATCATCGGCGCGCTGATCCATGATTCGGTGTGGTTCACCGTCGGCCACATGAATTCCGAGGTGATCAAATCGAGCCGCGTCTATCGGCGCATTGGCCCGATGGTCGAGCGGCTCGCGGAGCGTTTCGGACCGTGGGAAATCTTCATCGCACGCTTCATCTACGGCACGCGCAACCCCTCGTCGGTTTTCTGGGGCATTCAAAAACTGCCCTATGCGGAGTTCGCCGGGCTGGAAGTGCTCTCGCTGATCATCTGGGGCGGCCTGCTCACCACTGTCGGCTTTCACTCCACCGGATGGGCGCTCAAGCTCATCGGCAAGGTCCAGCCCCAGCACCACGCGAAGCTTCTCGTCATCGCGATCCTCATCGCCTTCGTCGTCGTGGCGCTGCTGCGCTACTTCAACCGGCGCGGGATCGTGAAAATCCAGAAAAATGTCGAGGCCCGCGAGCATGCGGCCGAGCTCGCCGACGACGGGCCAAAGTCCATGGAAGACAGCGAGATTCGCTGATGGGCAGGGGCGGTCGCGCCCTACCAGCTCTCCACCAATTCGACGAGCGTGCGCACGCCGAAGCCCGTCGCGCCGCGGGCCATGTCGGCGCGATCCTTTTCGCGGTGCGCCATGTAGGCGATGTCGAGGTGCGCCCATGGCGTGTCCTCGGCGAAGGTTTTCAAAAACGCCGCGCCGGTGCAGGCCCCACCGAGCCGGCCTCCGCTGTTCTTGATCAAAGCCACTTCGCTTTTGATCTGCTCCTCGAATTCGGAAAACAGCGGCATTGGCCAGAGCCGCTCGCCGGCTTTCTCCGCCGCGGCAAGGACGCGTTTTCCGAAGGCGTCGTCATTGCTCCAAAAGCCCGCGGCGTAATCGCCGAGCGCCACGCCGCACGCGCCGGTCAGCGTCGCGAGGTCGATGATCGCAGCGGCTTTGCAGTCGAGCCGCGCGTAGGCGATCGCGTCGGCGAGGACCACGCGGCCCTCGGCATCGGTGTTGATGATCTCGATGTGCTTGCCGTCGTAAGTCGTGATGATGTCGCCGGGCCGGTAAGCGCCGCCGCCCGGCATATTCTCGGCGCTCGCGATGATGCCGACCACGTTGCGCTTCACCTTCAATTCCGCGAGCGCGGCCATCGCGCCGAGCACGGCCATGCCGCCGCATTTGTCGAAAATCATGTCCTCCATGTTCGCCGCGGGTTTGATGGAAATGCCGCCGGTGTCGAAGGTGATCGCCTTGCCCACCAGCGCGATGGGCTTCTCATTTTTCGGCCCGCCGCGATGCTCGATGACGATGAGCCTCGGCCCGCGCACGCTCCCCTGCCCGACCGCGATGAGCCCGCCAAATTTGCCGGCGCGCAGTTTCCTTTCGTCGAAAACCGTGACCTCCAATTTGAAGTCGCGGCCCAGCTTCACGGCGCGTTCGGCGAGCGTTTCGGGATAGAGCAGGTTGGCCGGCTGGTTGGCGACATCGCGCGCAAAGTTCGCCGCTTCACCGACCGTCTCACCGCGCCGCCCGGCCGTCTTGGCCGCCGCCAAATCCTCCGTCAGCACCTGGATGCGCACACTCTCCAGCGCGGTGCTTTTCTTCGTTTTGAAACTCTCGAAGCGATAGTCCGCGAGCACCATTCCCTCGGCCACCGGCCCGGCAAACTGCGGCCAATCTTCGAGCTGCACGACTGCGCGCGTGCGACCGATCTTTTTCAAAAACATCGCCGCCGTACCCGCCGCCGAGCGCAGCGCGTGGGCGTCGATCTTCGCCCGCTCGCCCAGCCCGACGCAGAGCGTGCCCTCGGTCCGCGAGTAGAGCAGCGCGTTCGCCTTGCCGGAAAACTCCTCCTCCGAAACCGGCGGCTGCAGCTTCGCCCGCTGGTCGCGCGGCACGAAGCGCACCACCGCCGAATCCTTTGCCGGAGCGGCTTCCGAGGCGAAGACGATTTTCACAGCTTCACGACTTGCGCCGATTTGATGTCGCCCTCGGCAAGCAGTTCCTTGAGCAGCGCTTCGCCGGGAGCGGAGTCGAGGTTCAGCACCGTGAGCGCGCTGCCGCCGGCTTCATTCCGGCTGAGCGACATGCTCGCGATGTTCACCCCATGCTTGCCCATGAGCGTGCCGACCTTGCCGACGATGCCGGGCCGGTCGCGGTTTTCGAGCAGGAAGACGACGCCCTCGGGCTTCGCTTCGACATGCTTGCCGTTGATTTTCACGATGCGCGGCGTGTGGCCGAAGAACGTTCCCGCGACGGAAACCCAGCCGCTTTCACCGGTCGCGGTGAGCTCGATGAGTTCCGCAAAATCGCCGACACTGCTCTCGCGCGATTCGGTGATTTTCAGGCCGATGGTTTCGGCGAAAGCCGGGGCGTTGACAACGTTCACATCGCCGCCGCCCGCGGCGCGGAGGAAGCCGGTGAGCACGGCGCGGGTGATCGGTGTGGTGTCCACTTCGTTGATCTTGCCGCTGAAATTGATGTTCAGGCTGTCGCTCCGTTTGGCCGCGATCTGCGAGAGGAAAAGGCCGAGCTTTTCGCCGAGCGCGAGGTGCGGGCCGACGGCGGCGAGCGTCTTCGCGTCGATGCTCGGCATGTTCACCGCGTTGCGGATTTCGCCTTGCAGCAGCGCCGCGCGGATCTGCTCCGCGACCTCGATGCCCACGCCTTCCTGCGCCTCCGCGGTGGAAGCGCCAAGGTGCGGTGTGAGGATGAGATTTGGCAGCCCGCGCAGCGGGGAATCCGCGGGCAGGGGCTCGGTTTCAAACACGTCCAATGCCGCCGCCGCGACCTGCTTCGATTTCAGCGCCTCGACGAGCGCCGCCTCGTCGATCAGTCCGCCGCGCGCGCAGTTGACGATGCGCACGCCTTTCTTCGTCTTCGCGAGGCGCTCGGCGTTGAGCATGTACTTCGTCTCCGCCGTGAGCGGCATGTGCATGGTGATGAAGTCCGCCTCGGGGATGATCGCATCCAGCGTCTCGATCAGCTCCACCTGCAACGACCGCGCGCGGCTTGCCGAAAGATACGGATCGTAAGCCAGCACGCGCATGCCAAAGGCGATGGCCCGCCGCGCGATCTCCGTGCCGATGCGGCCCATGCCGAGGATGGCGAGCGTCTTATTGTACAGCTCCACGCCGACGAAAGTCTTGCGATCCCACTTGCCACTCTTCACCGAGGCATCCGCCTGCGGGATGTTCCGCGCCGTCGAGACCATGAGCGAAAAGGCGTGCTCGGCAGTCGAGATGGTGTTTCCGCCCGGCGTGTTCATCACGATGATCCCGCGCTTCGTCGCCGCATCCACGTCCACATTGTCCACCCCTACGCCCGCGCGTCCGATGACTTTCAAATTGGTCGCCGCTTCGATGACCTTCGCGGTCGCCTTCGTTTCGCTGCGAACGACGAGGCCCTGGAATTCGCCGATGATGGCGAGCAGTTCATCCGGCTTGAGGCCGAGCTTCACGGGGACATCGAGCAGGCCGCCGTTGCTCAGCTCATCGATGCCTCGCTGGGCGATGGGATCGGCGACAAGGACTTTGGGTTTGGTCATGGCTTTGGAAAAAGAGCGGCGATTCTCGGCGGCGAGAGGCAAAGCGCAAATGGAAAATGGAGGCCGGAGTTTTGCACCACTGATGGACACTCATGGACACTAATGGGGAAATCCGACGGTCGGTTTGCAGCTCTCGCCGAATGGTGCGCGCGCGTCGGCCCACCATCGAGCCTCAATTGTCATATCCTCAAAATCTGGAATTCCGTCATTTGGTTGAATTCCGTAATTCCGTCCACTCCGTTCCGAGAAAGGCAGGGCGGAATTACGGAATTTTTCCAAATTACGGAATGGCTGTTCTGGCACAGCCCTTGGGGAAGCGGTACCGGTCCAATCCCCATTAGTGTCGATGAGTGGTTTTCAATCCGTCCCGGCCCAAACTGCTTTCCCGTTTTGCGCGATCCGGTAGGGTGCGGGCGTGGCCCTCATTCCGCCAGAAACCATCGACCAGATCATCGCCGCGAACGACATCGTGGAGGTGATCGGCGGATACTTTCCGCTGAAGCGCGCGGGCGGGATGTACAAGGCGCTGTGCCCGTTTCACCAGGAGCGCACGCCGTCGTTTTCGGTGAACGCGCAGCGGCAGATTTTCAAGTGCTTCGGCTGCGGCGCGGGCGGGAGCGTGATCCGGTTTGTGATGAGCTACGAGAATCTGGATTTCGTCGCGGCGGCGAAAAAGCTGGCGGAGCGCGCGGGGATCAAGCTCGTGGAATCCGAGATGAGCGCGGAGGACACGGCGCGTTTTTCCATGCGGCGGCGGCTGCTCGCGCTGCACGCGGAGGCGGCGGAGTTTTTCCACGCGCAGCTTTTGAAAAAGCCGTCGGCGCAGATCGCGCGGGACTATTTGAAGGGGCGCGGGATCGGCGGCGAAATCGCGAAGTCGTGGCAGCTCGGCTATGCGCCGGACGCGTGGGACGCGATGCGCGATTTTGCGCGGGGCGGAGGGTTTTCCGATGAGGAGCTGATCGCCAGCGGGCTGGCGAAACTGCGCGATGAGGAAAATCCGCGGGGCGAATTTTACGACCGTTTCCGGGGGCGCGTGATGTTTCCCATCTGCAATGACAACGGCGAGGTGATCGCTTTCAGCGGACGCGTGCTGGAGGCCGAGGCGAAGGCGGCGAAATACGTGAACTCGCCGGAGACGATGATTTTCACGAAGGGCGCGGTGCTTTTCGGGCTGCACAAATCGAAGCGGGCGGTGATCGACAAACGCTCGGCGATCGTCTGCGAGGGGCAGCTCGATCTGATCACCGTGTTTGAAAGCGGCGTGCAAAATGTGATCGCGGCGCAGGGCACGGCGTTCACGGAAAAGCAGGCGCGGATTTTGAAGCGCTTTCTGCCGGACGGCGAGGTGGTGCTGTGCTTCGACGCGGATGCGGCGGGGCAAAAAGCCGCCGAGCGCTCGCTCGCCTCGCTGCTCGCGGAGAGCCTGCTGGTGCGCGTGGCGGAGATGCCGGCGGGCGACGACCCGGACTCATTGGTGCGAAGCAAGGGCGCGGCGGCGTTCATGGAGCGCATCGCGGGGGCCAAGGATTTTTTCGATTTCCAACTCGACCGGCTCGCGAGCCAGCCGGATTTCGCGAGCCCGCGCGGGAAGATGCAGGCGGCGCGGAAGATGGCGGAATCCATCGGGCTGCTCAGCGACGCGATGCTGCGGGAGGCGGTGATGAACAAGGTGAGCATGCGGCTGGAAATCTCGATGGCGGAGTTCGCGAAGCTTTTGAAACTGCGCCCCGCCAAGCCGCTCAATCCCGGCGACGTGCCTGAAACTCGCGAGACGGAACCGGCGACACTCAACGCGACCGCACGCCTGCTTGCCCTCGTCGCCCTGCACGACGCAGCGGCGCGGGCGTGGATTCTGGCGGAGCCGTGGCCGCGGATATTCGGGGATGATCCCGACTCGGCTCTGCTCGTGAAAATCCTCGCCGCCGATTTGCACCCCGGCAATCCGGCATCGCTCCACAGCTTTCTCACCACGCTCGACGCCGACGAGGAGGCCGTCGTCTCCGGCCTGCTCGGCGAGCCGTCCCCGGCCCACGCCATGACCCAGGCGCACGACTGCTGGCGCGACTTGGAGCGGCGGCAAATCCGTCGGCGAATCGAGGCGATTCAGGCGCGTCTGCGGACGCCAAATCTCGATTTTACAGAGCAGTCGAAACTGCAGAAAGAAATCCTTGACCTCCAAAAACGACTCACTGATGTTGCGCGGCCTTTGTCCCCGCCCCTTTGAATGCATGTGCGTTTTTAGCGGCGGGGATCATGGTCTTTAGATTTCTCCAACCGCCCGGGTATGCCAAAAAAAAACAAGAAAGCTTCTCCCAAATCCTCGAAAGCCAGCGCGAAAAAACCCAAGGCCAGCCTGAAAAAGAAAGCCAAGAAGACCGCGAAGGCTGTCGGTAAAAAGAAGAAGGCTGGGAAACCGAAGGCCGTGCGGAAGGCCAAAGCTCCCAAAGCTCCGAAGGTGCGCAAAGCGAAGGCGCAGGCCAAGGCCAAGGCTCTCGTGAAGAAGGATACGACGGCCCATTCCACGAACGGCAAGGTCGTTGCAAAATCGCCCGCCGTTTCACACCCGGAAGAAAAACCGAAGGCCGGCAAGGCCGCGAAGAAGGAAAAGGCAATCGTGCCCGCCGCGCCGGCGATCAGCGTGATCGACCAGCCGGACGTGCAGGAAAAGCTGCGCGAACTCATCAAGCTCGCGAAGGAGCAGGGCTATCTCACTTTTGACGACCTCAACGAGGCGCTGCCCGACAACGTCAACGATCCCGATGAGATGGAGACGATTATGGGGCGGCTCCGCAGCATGGAGATCGAGATCATCGAGGCGTCGGACGTGGATCGTTTCAAGGACGGGAAGAAGACCGAGGACGCGGAGGAGGAGGAGGAAAAGCCCGAGGCGAAGCTCGACATCCTCGACGACCCGGTGCGGATGTATTTGAAGCAGATGGGGCAGGTGCCGCTGCTCACACGGGAGCAGGAAGTGGAGATTTCCAAGCGGATCGAGGACGCCGAGATCAACGTCCAGAAATACATCAACCACTTCGGATTCAGCGCCCGCGCCTATCTCGATCTGGCCGCGAAACTGCAGGAAGGGCGCGAGCGTTTCGACCGCGTGATTCTCGACAAAAAAATCGAGAGCCGTGAGCGCTACATGAAGCATCTGCCGAAGCTCTGTCATCAGCTCGAACAGGCGATGGCCGGCTGCGCAAACACCTACCGGAATTACGTCGCGCACGGCGGAAAGAATCACGAGACGAAGTCCTTTCACGATTTCAAAAAGGCGCACGAGGGCATTCAGCGGATCTACCCGAAGTTTTTCTTCAAACAGAAAGTGACGGAGGAATTTGTGCATCTCGCCGACGAGGCGCACCGGCTGATCACCCAATGGACCGGCGAATTGCACAAGCCGAAGAAGCCCGTCAAAGGGCGCAATATTCCCGCGACCACCACCATCGACTACGCGGCCAAGCTCAAGGAGCAGCAGATGCGGATGTGGATGAGCCAGGAGGAATTTGCGGCGGAGTACGCGGAGTTGAAGGTCTGGCTGAAAAAGGCGCTCAAGGCCAAAACCGAAATGGTCGAGGCGAACCTGCGGCTGGTCATTTCCATCGCGAAAAAATACACCAACCGCGGGCTGTCGTTCCTCGATCTGATTCAGGAAGGCAACATGGGCCTGATGAAGGCGGTGGAGAAATTCGAGTACCGCCGCGGCTACAAATTCTCGACCTACGCGACGTGGTGGATTCGCCAGGCGATCACCCGCTCGATCGCCGACCAGGCGCGCACCATCCGCATCCCGGTCCACATGATCGAGACGATCAACAAGCTG
>JAYWEP010000039.1:0-7636 GCA_043779205.1 Chthoniobacter sp.
CGATGCAATTCGGCATCTGCAACGAAATCTTCCAGGGCTGGACGCTCCCCGACACCTTTGCCTACGCGGCTCGCGCGGGCTACGACCTCGTGGAAATCGCGCCCTTCACCATCGCGAAATACGTCACCGAAATCTCCGCCGCCCAGCGCGTGGAAATCCGCGACACCGCCGCCCGCGCGGGCATCGGCATTGCCGGGCTGCATTGGGTGCTCGTGCAGGCCGACGGCATGATCCTCAACTCGCCCGACGCCGCCACGCGCCTGCACAGCGCGCGCTATTTTGTCGAGTTGGTCGATTGCTGCGCCGATCTCGGCGGCACGCGGATCATCGTCGGCTCGCCGAAGCAGCGGAACGTCGCGGAAGGCACGAGTCACGAGCAGGCGTGGGCGTGGGCGGCGGAGACGTTCCGCGATTCCGTGAAGCGCGCCGAGGATCGCGGCGTGGTCATCTGCTTCGAGCCGCTCGCGCCGGTGGAAACCAATTTCATCAACACCGCCGCCGAGGGCATCCGCTTCGCCGAGCAATTCGCCAGCCCCGCCATGTCGATCATCCTCGATGTCAAAGCGATGTGCGCGGAGGAAAAGCCGATCCCGCAAATCATCCGCGAAAGCGCCGGCCGCTTCGCCTACTTCCACGCCAACGACGTGAACCTCAAAGGCCCCGGCTTCGGCGACATCGACTTCACCCCCATCGCCGCCGCCCTCCGCGACGCGCACTACGACGGCACCGTCTCCGTCGAGGTTTTCAAATTCGACGAAGACCCCGAAGTCATCGCCACCCAAAGCCGCGAATACCTCCGCCGTATTTTTCAGTGAGGCCGGAAATCAAGGACAACCGCGGCTCACTCGCCTGACCCGGCAGGACGCTGTTTTCTCCGGTCACGGCAGTTCCAGGCGGAGGAAGCGGCGCGGATGAGCAGGGTCGCCGGTCGTAAAGATGTCGCGCACTTCGACGAGGCGGATCGTGCCCGCGCCGGTTTCGGTCGCGGTCGCGCCAGCGGCGAGGACGGTGAAGGCCGCGCCGCCGGTGCTGCTGGCGAGGTCGGTCCACGGGCCGGCGGGCGTGTCGGCGGCCTGGACGGTGAGGGTGAGGTCGGTGCTGGCGGTGCTGCGGGCAAAGCTGAGCGTGAGGTGGCCGCTGGTGTTTGTTGCCAATGGCCGGCCACCGTTCGCTGTGGTCGCGAGTGTCCACGGCGTGAGGCCGGCGGCGTAGGCGAGGAGGTTGTTCACGCCATCCCTGTTTGCATCGGCGAGCAGGCCGCTGACGTTTGCATCGGCAAGCTGCGCGGCGGTGAAGTTTTGATACTGCCACGATGACCACGCGCTCAGCGCGGCGAGCGACACGTCGGTGAAGGTGCTGCTGTTGAGCAGCGCGGCGGCGTGCGCGGTGACAGCGAGGCCCGTGCTGGCGCTCGCCGGCATCGTGATGGTTTGCGCCGTGCCGAGCTGCGTCCATGTCGTGCCGTCGGCGCTGTGGTAAGCGCGGAAGACGTTGCCGGTGCGGACGAGCTTCAGCCAGCGCGGGGCGGTCGCGCCGGCATACGCGGAGGCTTGCGCGGTGGCGCCGCTCGTGGTGCGAAACTCGAAGCCGATCGTGCCCGGCCCGACGAACAGATGCGCGAATGCCGCATCGGCCGCAGTGCCCGCACGGAACATCACGCCGGCTTTTGCGTAAGGGTCGGACGCCTGCACGGAGCCGACGCGCGCGATGAGCGCGGCGTCGCCGGACGATACGCGCGAGACGAATTGGAACTGATCGCCCGTGTCGAAAATATCCGCGCCGCCGCCCGCGACGCTCCATACACCGCTCGCGGAATCGTAGAACGCCGCGCCGCGCTGCTGCGGTTCGCCGATGTCCTGCACGCTCCAGCCGGCGGGCAGGTTGGCGACGGCGGAGGATTGCGCCGGCTTCACGAAACGAAACTGCACGAAGTCATCGCCCGCCGTCCCGCTGTCCATCGAGAGCCACATGCCGGTCGGCGCGCCGTTGCCGTCGTTCGTGCGATTGATGCGCAAGCGCTTGCCGCTTTGAACGTGGTTCAGCACGAAATAGCCGTTCGCGAGATGCGTGTAAGTCCACTCGACCCCGCCGCCCGTGGTGCTCGGGGGCGCGAG
Source organism: Chthoniobacter sp. (assembly GCA_043779205.1). Classification (GTDB taxonomy): domain Bacteria; phylum Verrucomicrobiota; class Verrucomicrobiia; order Chthoniobacterales; family Chthoniobacteraceae; genus Chthoniobacter. The sequence goes on from JAYWEP010000039.1 coordinate 2,115, forward strand.
ATAGGTGCCCGCGCCGTCGCTGCCCAGCATCCGCCCATCGCGCAGCGCGACGAGATGCACGACGTAGGCATTCCACGTCGTCGGCACGAGCGCCCACTGCATGTCCGTGCCGTTTTCGCGGATTGAGCCGAGCCGGATGGCGCCGTCGTTGCCGAGGTGCAGCGCCGCGCCTTTGCCGTGCAAAATATAGGGCGTGTCGTTGCGCACCGTGCGGTCGCCGTCCCAGCCCGCATACACATCGCCGACCGACGTGAGCGTGCTGCTGGCGGTGAACATCGCGGTTTTTGGATGCGTGCGGTCCCACGGATTGGCGGGCGGATTTTCGTAGAAAGGAAAAATCGAATAGCGCTTCAGCCACCAGTAATCCTCCGCCATCCACTGGAACTCGGCGATGAAGCGGTAGTTGTCCTCCTCGCTCCACGACTGCGAATTCGACCAGTCCACCGTCGCGAATTCGGTGAGCCAGATCGGGCGGCCAAACGTGTTGTAGAGATTGGAAAGGTGCGTGATCAGCGCGCCCGCGTCGGGATTTCCATACCAGTGTACGCCCTTGAAATCGACGCGGTAGCCGAGCGCATTCGCCGCGCCGAAGAAATCGTATTCCCATTGCGCATAAGCGATCGCCGGTGCGGGGCTGACGAGCGGCAGGTTCGCCGCTTCGAGCTGCGGCCACAGCGCGACCGCGGTGCCGACGGGCACATCGGAGCCGCCGACATTGTTCGGAAAATCCGGCTCGTTGAAGCCGAGCAGATCGACCGGCTTGGCGTCGCGCTGCCAGCCCGGCGTGAGCGCCGGCAACTGCTCGACGCCGCCCGTGCCCCATTGCATCGGCGTGAACGTGGTGCCCGACGGCAGCGCGCCCCATGTCGACTGCCCCCAATTGTAATTCCAACTCACGCCTGCCTTCGCCCAATCCCACGCGTAATCGCCCAGCCCTTTCTTCAAATACACCGCTTGAAAATTGAGCAACCACTGCTGCCGCCAGTCGCTCGTTGGCGTGGCGAGCGTGACGGTCGCGGGCGACTGCGCGTCCGTTTCCAGCGCGAGGCCGTTCCACACGTTCACGTATTGGCCGTAGCCGCCGCCCTTGTCCACGATGCGCCAGAGCTGATGCGGCTGCGCGCTGTAATCGCCGAGCACCACCGCAGTGCCCGCCGCGCTGCCCGCGTTCTGCGCTTCGAGGCATTGGCCCGTCGCACGATGGCGGATGCGAAACGTGTCGCTGCCGATGTTGTAGAGCACTTGGAATTGCTGCGCGGTCTCCGGCGTGAACGCCCGCGCCTCGCCCGCGCCGCTCGCGCTCGCGGTGAGCACGCCGCCGCTGTTCCGGTTTTGCAGCTTCCACCAATTGTCACCGAGATCGTCGGCCTTGGTCGTCGGCGGCTCGGCGAGCGCGACGCTCGTGCCGATGGGAAAACTCGCGACGCCCGCCGACGCTGGGAAAATCGCCAGTTCGCGCACCGTCTGCTGGCCGTTGTCCGTGATGAGCAGCAGCACGCGCGACGTGGAAACCGGCGTGGTGAAATTGACGACAAGCTCCTTCTGCGTGTTCCCCGCGATGACGCCGCCGGGCACGTCGAACCACGTCGTGCCCGTCCAGTATTGCAGACGGAAATTCGCAATCGCCGCCGCGCTCGCGGAGCCGGAATAAATGTGCGCGCTGCCGATGCGCGACGTGCTGCCAAGCTCGACGGTCAGCGAATGCGGCCCGTTCACATTTGCGCTGCGCCAGCGGCCCGTGCTCGGCCCGGTGTAGCCGTCCACCGCGCCGCGCGCGAAGTTCGAGCCATCCACGGAGCTGGCACTCACCGCGCGCTGCTTTGCGAGATTGAGCGTGACGTCCGTGCCGATGGGCCAGCCGCCCGCGCCGTTCGGCGGCAGCAGCGCGATCTCGCGCACCGTCGCCGTCGCGTCCGTCGTGTAGAGCATGAAGCTCGACATCATCACGGGCGCTGCGAGCACGACATTGAGGACCGTCGCCGTGTTGCCCGAAAAACTGCCGCCCGGCAGCGGGCGCATCCCTGTCCCGTCGTCGTAGTTCAGACTGAAATTCGCAATCGCTCCCGTGTCATCGTTCCCGAGGAAAACCTGCACGCTCCCGATCTGCCGGGCCGCCGGCAGGGTCACGCCGATCCAGTGCCCACCCGCGCCGGAGTTGCTCATCCAGCGATTCCCCACACCCGCGATGCCATCGGTGGCAAACTGCGCCTCGCGACCCGCCGCCGCCGAATCAGACCACGTCGTTTGATACTTCGCCCAATTCACGCGCAGCGTCCCTTGCGCCGGAGCAGGCGACGCCAGCCCGAGGCAAATCGTGAGGACGCAAGCGAAGAGGATTGTGCGGTGAAAGACGCCGCGATTCATGGGGTCATGGCGGGGGAAGTGACGTGCCGCCGGCTCAAACGGCGGACGGGGTGGATTTGGGTGTGCGGTTCCGAACAATGACCTGTTCTCGCGCGGCGTCGAGGAAAACGACATCCAGCGTCCGCGTTGGCGCAAAGCCACGGGACGAATCGCGCCAAAGACATTTCGCGCACAACGATTGACGGTTTTAACGAAACCGATTAGCTCCTTTTTCTTCATGAAATTCTCCCTCCGCGCCTGCGCCCTCGCCTTTATCACCCTTGCCTCCGCCCACGCCCAAACCGCGCCGCCCGCGGGCTTCGCCGCGCTCTTTAATGGCAAGGATCTGGCGGGCTGGCGCGGCGGCGATACTTTCGATCATCGCAAGGTGCTGGAGGCGACGCCGGAGATGCGGGCGGCGATTTTGGACAAGTGGACGAAATCGATGCTGGAGGTGAACGCGAAGACGGGAAAGCCGCATTGGTTCGTGGAGAATGACGAGCTGGTGAATGATGGCTTTGGCGCGTATGCGACGACGGAGAAGGACTACGGCGACTTCGAGCTGCTGGTGGAATACAAGACGGTGCCGCTGGCGGACTCGGGCATCTATCTGCGCGGGGTGCCGCAGGTGCAGATTTGGGATTATACGGAAAAGGCGAAGTTCAATCTCGGCGCGGACAAGGGCTCGGGCGGGCTGTGGAATAACTCGCCGGGTGCGCCGGGCAAAGATCCGCTGGTGCTGGCGGACAAGCCGTTCGGCGAGTGGAATAAGTTCCGCATCGTGATGGTGGGCGCGCGGGTGAGCGTGTGGCTGAATGAGAAGCTGGTGGTGGATCACGCGCTGCTGGAAAACTACTACGACCGCAAGACGGCGGTGCCGCGGCGCGGGCCGGTCGAGCTGCAAACGCACGGCGGGGAAATCCGCTGGCGGAATATTTTCCTGCGCGAAATCGGCGCGGACGAGGCGAATAAGATTCTCGCGAGCCACGGCGGTGAGGGCTTCAAGGCGGTGTGGAATGGGAAGGATTTCGAGGGCTGGGGCGGGCCGGTGGATCAGTATGAAATCAAGGATGGCGCGATCGTCTGCCAGCCGGAAAAAGGCGGGACGATTTTCGCGAAGGATGAGTTGAGCGATTTCGTGGCGCGCGTGGAATTCAAGCTCCCGCCGGGCGGCAACAACGGGCTGGCGATCCGCTATCCCGGCACCGGCGACACCGCCTACGAAGGCATGTGTGAGGTGCAGGTGCTCGATGATGACGCGCCCATGTATGCGAAGCTCGACATGCGGCAGTACTGCGGCTCGGTCTATGGGCAGGTCGCGGCGCAGCGCGGCTATGTGCGGCCGGCGGGCGAGTGGAACTTTTACGAAGTCACGGTCAAGGGGCCGACGATCCGCGTGGAGCTGAATGGCACGGTCATCACCGACGCCGACGTGAGCAAGATCACGCCGGAGATGTTCATGGCCGCGCATCCGCATCCGGGCAAAGACCGCCCGAGCGGTTTCTTCGGTTTCGCGGGGCACAATGATCCCGTGGCCTTCCGCAACGTCCTCATCAAAAAACTCTAACCTCCACCCACCATGAACCCACCCGCCGACTCCACGCTCAACCGCCGCCTTTTCCTCTCCCGCTCTGCCGCCGCGCTCGCCGCTACGTCGGTCGCTGGCTTCCCGATGATCGGGCGCTCCGATGTCGCGCCCAAAACGCTCAAGATCGCCCTCGTCGGCTGCGGCGGACGCGGCTCCGGCGCGGCGGGTCAGGCGCTCGGCGCGGACAATTACGTGCAGCTCACGGCGATGGGCGATGTCTTCCCCGACCGCCTCGAGACCGCGCACAAAAACCTCAAGGCCGGCGAAACCGGCGGGCGCGTCGATGTGCCGGACTCGCAGAAATTCATCGGCTTCGATGCGATCGACAAAATCTGCGCTCTCAAGGACATCGACGTCGTCCTGCTGACCACGCCGCCCGGCTTCCGCCCCGAGCATCTGCAAAAGGTCGTCGATGCCGGCAAGCACGCCTTTTGCGAAAAGCCCTGCGCGACCGACGCTCCGGGCGTGAAGCGTTTCCTCGCCGCCACCGCCGCAGCGAAGGCGAAGAACCTCGGGCTGCTCTCCGGCTTTTGCTACCGCTTCGCCGCCGGCGAGCGGGAGTTTTTCAAGCGTGTCCACGCCGGCGAAATCGGCGACGTGCGCGCCGTCTATGGCGACTACATGGGCGGTTCGCCGTGGGTGAAACCGCGCAAGGAAGACTGGAGCGACCTCGAATTCCAGATGCGCAACTGGCTCTATTTCACCTGGCTCTCGGGCGATCACATCGTCGAGCAGGCCATTCATTCCATCGACAAAATGCTGTGGGCCTTCAACGACGCCACGCCCATCCGCGCGTGGTCGGTGGCTGGCCGGCAGCAGCGCGTCGAGCCGGAATTCGGGCATGTCTTCGATCACTTCGGCGTGGGCTATGAGTTTGAAGGCGGACGCATGGGCACCATTTTCTGCCGCCAGCAGCAGGGCACGTATTCGCACAGCGGCGAAAAAATCTTTGGCACGAAGGGCACGGGCGAAATCATCGCCTTCAAAAGCCAGCGCCTCACCCAGCTCGATGGCACGACGTGGAAATACGAGGGCGAACACCCCGACATGTACCAGGTCGAGCACAACGAATACTTCGCCTCGCTCCGCGCCGGCACGCCGCTGAACCTCGGCGAGAAGCTCGCGCACTCGACGATGACCGGCATCCTCGGGCGCATGGCCGGCTACACCGGTCAGTCCGTGACGTGGGACGAAGCCGTGGACTCGAAGGAGGATCTCCGGCCCACCGAGCCGCTCGATTGGAAGATGAAACTGCCCGTGCCGCCGGTGGCCATGCCGGGCCGGACGAAGTTCATCTAACGGCGCGGAAACCTCTCGCCCGATGACGCGCAAATCCTTTATCCAAGCGGGCGCAGCGACCCTCGCCACCGCCATGCTCTCTCCCCTCGCCTCCGCCGCCGACGAAGCACCAGCGAAAAAACGCGCGCTGAAAAAAGCCGTCAACCTCGGCATGTGCAACGCCCCCGGCGCGTCCGTGGCCGACCGTTTCATGATGATCAGGGACGCCGGTTTCGACGGCGTCGAGCTGAACCGCCCCGACGCCATCCCGCTCGACGAACTCATCAAAGCCAGCGCCGCCGCCGGGCTGCCG
>JAYWEP010000040.1:0-2711 GCA_043779205.1 Chthoniobacter sp.
CGCCGTCTCGCCGTCTCGCCGTCTCGCCGTCTCGCCGTCTCGCCGGGCGACGGTTCCGCGCTGCCGCCGTGGGGGCCGGTGAAAGCTGCAAACTCCGCGCTGGGGGATTGGGTGATCCATCGTGCTGCGAGTGACGGGGAAGACGTTTAGGGAAGCGCCCGGCGGGGCGTCAATGGATTTTTTTTGCGGAAGGGCAAAATAGTTTTGCGGGGCGGCGCGGGCGCAGGGGAAGCTGGCAGCTTCCCTACAGCACAGCGCGCTTTTTTAGACGCCCCCTAAAAATCTCTCGCACGCTCGGGGCGGTCTTGTATTCTCCGCGTCCTTTTTCAAAACCACCAAAACCTCACTATGGAACCACAAGCAGACATCGCGCTCATCGGCCTCGCCGTCATGGGCCAGAACCTGATCCTCAACATGAACGACCACGGCTACACCGTGGTGGCTTACAACCGCACCACTGCGAAGGTGGACGAGTTTCTCGCCAACGAAGCCAAGGGCACGAAGGTCGTCGGCGCGCATTCCATCGAGGAAATGGTCGCGAAGCTGAAGCGCCCGCGGCGGGTGATGATGCTGGTGAAGGCGGGCCAGCCGGTGGACGATTTCATCGAGCGGATCATCCCGCATCTGGAACCCGGCGACATCATCATCGACGGCGGCAACTCGCTTTTCGACGACACCAACCGCCGCGTGAAATACGTGGAAAGCAAGGGATTGCTCTACATCGGCACCGGCGTCTCGGGCGGCGAGGAAGGCGCGCGGCACGGCCCCAGCATCATGCCTGGCGGTTCGCCCGCCGCGTGGCCGCATGTGAAGGACATTTTCCAAGGCGTCTCGGCGAAAGTGGACGGCGGCGTGCCGTGCTGCGACTGGGTCGGGGAAAACGGCGCGGGCCATTACGTGAAGATGGTCCACAACGGCATCGAGTACGGCGACATGCAGCTCATCTGCGAAGCCTATAACATTTTGAAGAATGGCCTCGGGCTCGGTGCGGACGAGATGCACGACATTTTCGCCGAATGGAACAAGGGCGACCTCGACAGCTACCTCATCGAGATCAGCCGCGACATCCTCGCGAAGAAGGACGAGGACGGCTCGCCGCTCGTGGACAAAATCCTCGACACCGCCGGGCAGAAGGGCACGGGCAAATGGACGGTCATCAACTCGCAGGATCTCGGCATCCCGATCACGCTCATGGCGGAGGCGGTGTATTCGCGCTGCGTTTCCGCTTTGAAAGACGAGCGCGTGAAAGCGGCGAAGAAGCTCAAGGGTCCCAGCCCTGCGCTCACCGGCATCGCGGGCAACGCCGCGCGGAAAAAGGCGTTCATCGAGGACATCAAGAGCGCGCTCTACGCCTCGAAGATCGTCAGCTACGCGCAGGGTTACATGCTCATGCGCTCGGCGGCGGCGGAGTACCAATGGAACCTCAACTACGGCGGCATCGCGCTGATGTGGCGGGGCGGCTGCATCATCCGCTCGCGTTTCCTCGGCAAGATCAAGGAGGCCTACGACAACAATCCCAAGCTCTCGAACCTGATGCTCGACGACTATTTCCGCGGCGAGATCAAGAAGGCGCAGAAAGGCTGGCGCAACATCGTGGCGACCGCCGCGAAACGCGGCATCCCCGTGCCCGCCTTCAGCACCGCGCTCGCGTTTTACGACCAGTATCGCAGCGCCGTCCTGCCGGCGAACCTGCTCCAGGCGCAGCGCGACTACTTCGGCGCGCACACCTACGAGCGCGTGGACAAACCGCGCGGCGAGTTCTTCCACACGAACTGGACGGGCCGCGGCGGCACCACCTCGTCGAGCACCTACACGGTCTAAACGCCGGGGTCACTTCCCACAGTCAAAGGGCGCGGAGAAATCCGCGCCCCTTTCTTTGCCGGAAGTCTATGGCGACCATCCCGGCGGCGATGACAAGGCTCATGACACCAAGGCTTGATCGAGTGGCAAGGTCTCCAAGCCTCGTTCATGGTTATCCGCCATGATCAGTTTGTCCCTCCACCGATGAAATCCCATCTTGCCACCGCCCTCCTTCTCACCCTCGTCCTTTCCATCCGCGCCGAGCCCGCCGCCGATTGGGAAGCGAAGAAGGCCGCTAATGAAGTCGCCGCGCTGACGCCGGAGGAAGAGTGCGCGAAGGTCGGGAATCGCAACGGGCGCATTTTTTTGACGAACCCGTATGGCCGGGACGAGCTCCTGAATTCGCCCGACATCCTCTTCCTCGCCGCCGCGACCGCGCTGTGGAAACAAACCACACCGTTGATCGCGCGCAGCAAAAGCGGCGAGGCCTTCAAGGCCATCGAAGCCCCCGGCGAGCGCGCGACCGTGGCCGCCCGCTGGACCCAGGGTCTCGCTCTGTTGTGGGGCGGTAAGCTTGCTTTGCGGGCCGGTGGATTTGGGGGCGCGCAGCCCCGCCTCGCCTTTGCGGACAGGCCGCCGCAGCCAAGGGTAGATGCTCGTCCGGCAGAGTCCGAGCGAACGCATGGGCCGGTTGCTGGCGAGCTTGGAAAGCACCCAGCAGAAGCCCTTGCGCCGGGCCTGCGAACGCGATCCCGAGGCGGTGGCCCAGTGGGTCAGGAAGGATGACCCGCAGCTGCGCCGGCGGGCGCGCACCGTGGGCGCAACGATCTTCTTTCTCGATGAGGCGGGCTTCAGTTCGGAGCCGGCGTTGGGCCGCACCGATGGGTTGCGCGGCCAGACTCCGGTGGTCG
>JAYWEP010000041.1:0-12669 GCA_043779205.1 Chthoniobacter sp.
CGTGATGTTTGGCAACCCCGAGACCACGCCCGGCGGCAAGGCGCTGAAATTCTACTCCAGCGTGCGCGTGGACATCCGCCGCATCGGCGCGATCAAGCAGGGCGACGGCGTGGTCACCGGCAACCGGACGAAGGTCAAGATCGTGAAGAACAAGGTCGCGCCGCCGTTCACGGAAGCGGAGTTCGACATCATGTACAACGAAGGCATCTCGCTCACCGGCTCGCTGCTCGATCTGGCGCTGGAGAAAGGGATCGTCGAGAAACGCGGGAGCTGGCTCAGCTACAAAGGCACCCAGCTCGCCCAGGGCCGCGACGCCGCGAAGGAAGTCCTGCGCACGAACGCCGAGATGTATGCCGAGATGTACGCCGCGGTGATGGTGAAGCTGGACGAGGACAAGAAGTAGCGCGGGCCGCGGATTCCCCGCCCGCCGTTCACCGGAAAAACCAAACGCCCAACGCCGGAATAAGTCCCGGACGTTGGGCGTGGAATTTTGGTCGCGAGCGCGCGGCGCGCTCCGCGGGGCCGCTTACTTCGGCTTCTTCTCGTGGTGGCCGGCCTTGAACTGTTCGAGAGTCAGCTTGCCGTCGTTGCTGGTGTTCATTTTCTTATACGCTTCCTCGGCCTTGGCGGGATCCTTCTGGCCGCGCGGGCCGGCCTTGAATTCGGCGAGGCTGATGTCGCCACTGTTGTCCGTGTCGAGCGCCTTGAAGGCCTCCTCCGGGGTGCGGTGCGGCTTCGCCCCGGCTTCCGCGGCGGGAGCTGCGGGAGCTGCCGGAGCCGCGGGAGCGGCGGGCTTGGGTTCGTCGGCGGCAAAGGCGGTGGCTCCGAGTGCGAGAGCCGCGATGAGAGTGCTGAGTTTTTTCATTTCGTGGATTTGGTTCTTTGGTTTTTGGTTTGGTGAGCGCGGCGCAGGCTTGGTCACTCGACGGGCCACGCACGCGGGATTTTCAACGGCACTGTGACGCGGGAGTTGCGGGGAATGTTCAAACCATTTACGCCATGATTTCCTTCACCACATTTCCCGCCACGTCGGTCAGGCGGAAATCGCGGCCGGCATAGCGGTAGGTGAGCTTTTCGTGATCGAGCCCGAGGAGCGCGAGCATGGTGGCATGGAGGTCGTGAATCTGGACTTTGTTTTCCACGGCCTCGTAGCCGTACTCGTCGGTCTGGCCGTAGCTCAGCCCGCCGCGCACGCCGCCGCCGGCCATCCAGACGGTGAAGGCCTTGTTATTGTGGTCGCGCCCGTCGCCGCCCTGCGCGTGCGGGGTGCGGCCAAACTCGCCGGCCCAGACGACGAGCGTGTCCTTCAAAAGGCCGCGCGCACGGAGGTCGGCGAGCAGTCCAGCAATGGGGAGATCGACCGCGCGGGCGTTGTTGCCGAGCGCGGTGCTGAGGTTGAAATGGTGATCCCAGTTGCCGTGCGACACTTCCACGAAACGCACGCCGGCCTCGATGAAACGCCGCGCGAGGAGGCATTTCCGGCCAAAGTCGTCGGTCGCCGCGTCGCCGATGCCGTAGAGCTTTTGCGTGGCCGCGCTTTCCTTCGCGAGATCCATGACCTGCGGCATCTGGCTCTGCATTTTGAAAGCCAGTTCGTAGGACTGGATCACGCCCTCGACCTCCGGGTTCACGCGGTCGCGGGCGAGTTTTTCGCGATTGAGCGACTGGATGAGTTCCAGCTCATCGCGCTGCGCGGAAGGGCTGAGCTGCGTCTCGAGATTGTGGACCTCGGCGCCGGCGATGGGCCGGTTTTCCTGCCCGATGCGCTGCGCCTGGTAGATCGCGGGGAGAAAGGCGCTGCCGTAATTCTGCGCGCCGCCGAAACCACTCGGCGGAGTGAGCGTGATGAAGCCGGGGAGGTTTTCATTTTCCGTTCCGAGCCCGTAAAGCGACCACGCGCCGAGCGACGGGCGGACGAATTGAAAATTGCCCGTGTGCATTTTCATAAAGGCCTGCGGATGGCTCGGCAGATCGGTCTGCATCGAGCGCACGAGGCACATTTCGTCGGCATGCTTTGCCACGTTGGGAAACAGCTCCGAGATCCACAGCCCGCTTTTTCCGCTTTGCGCGAATTTCCATTTCGACCCGAGAAGCTGCGTGCCGGGGCGCTTGCCCGGCTTGCCGGTGTCGGCGGTGAGCTGCGGCTTGTAGTCGAAGGTGTCCACATGCGACGGCCCGCCGCGCATCGTCAGGAAAATCACGCGCTTCGCCCGCGCGGGGAAATGCGGAGCCTTCGGCGCGAGCGGGTTTTCCGCCGCCGCCGCGCGCGTGGCGAGGCCGGCGAAAGCGAGATAGCCGAAGCCGCACGAGAGCGATTTCAGCATCGCCCGGCGGGAAAAGTTTTCGGGCTGAAACAGGCAGTCGGGGCAGGAGTGGGTGTTCACGATGGCGGGAAGTTGTGCCCGTGGAAAACCGCGACACGCCCGCGGTTGCTGCCTTTGTTGAAAGCGGGCAAAGGAGCGGCGCGCTTCCAGCCGCCGTCATCTCCAACCGCGAAGCGCCAGTCTCATCCGCGGCCCGGAGAGAGAATGGCGCTGCGCGCGATGGTTTTTTCGGCGGCTGTAAGCTCGCCGCTCCTTTACCCGTCTTGCGGCGCTGCGCCTGCTCGGGCGGCGCGCAGCTTCTCAAACTCCGCCAGCGCCATGCCCACGACCTGATCCATGTTGTAATACCGATACGTGGCGAGACGGCCGACGAAAGTCGTCCCGGTTTCCTGCGCGGCGAGCGCGGCGTAGCGTTCGTAAAGCGCCCGCGTATCCGGCGCGGGGATGGGATAATACGGCTCCTTGCCGGGCCCGAAATCCTCGGGGTATTCGCGCACGATGGTCGTCGCCGGGAGGCGCTGGCCGGTGGCGTGCTTGATCTCGACGATGCGCGTGAAGTCGTGGTCGTTCGGATAGTTCACCTGCATCGCCGGCTGGAAAAATTCCTGCGCCAGCGTCTCCGGCTCGAAGCGCAGCGAGCGGTAGGGCAGCGGGCCGAAGCGGTGCTCGAAATACTCGTCGATCGGCCCGGTGAAAATGAGATGCCGGTGCGGAATCTGCGTGCGCGCCTCGCGGTAGGCGGTCTTGAGCCGGACCTCGATTTTCGGATGCGCGAGGATTTTGCGAAACATCGCGGTGTAGCCGTCGCGCGGGAGCGCCTGGAATTTTTCGGACAGGTAGCGGTCGTCGCGGTTCAGCCGGATCGGGATGCGCCCGCACACGCTGGCGTCCAGCTCGCGCGGATCGCGCCGCCATTGTTTGCGCGTGTAGTTTTTGAAAAACATCTCGTAGAGCTTCACGCCCACCTGCGAGACGATGACCTCCTCGCTGTTGCGCGGCTCGGCGATGGGCACGCGCCATTCGGCCAGCGTGCGCTCCATTTCCTCGCTCGTCGCCGCATGCCCGACGAGCTGCTCGAAGGTGTTGAGATTGATCGGAAATTGCCAGAACCGCCCGTGCGTCCACGAGAGGATTTTGTATTCGACCGGATGCCACTCGGTGAACTGGCTGAGATACGCGACGATGCGGTCCGAGTTCGTGCGGAAATAGTGCGGGCCGTAGGTGTGCAGCAGCACGCCCGCGGCGTCGTAATGGTCGTGCGCATTGCCGCCGATGTGCGCGCGGCGGTCGATGACCAGGCACGTCGCCCCGCACTGGCTGGCGAGCCGCTCCGCCAGCACCGCACCGGCGAAGCCCGCGCCGACGATGAGGTAATCCCAGGTCATCGGGAAAAATCCGAAACAAACCGAGTCATTCCGTAATTTGGAAAAATTCCGTAATTCCGTCCCGCCTTTCTCGGAAGGGAAAAAACGGAATTACGGAATTTTTCCAAATTACGGAATCGGGACTTAACGGGTTTTCCTCCCTAGCGGACGACCCCGAACTCCGCGCGGCGGTTTTTGCCCCACGCGCTCTCGCCGCCACCCGTCGCGGCGGGCATCTCCGCGCCGAAGCTCACGGTCTGGATTTTCCCCGCATCCACGCCCGCGCGGATGAGCGCCTCGCGCACCGCCTGCGCGCGGCGTTCGCCGAGGCCGCGGTTGTAGTCGGGCGTGCCGCGCTCGTCGGTGAAGCCGGCGATGATCAGCGTGTTCGACGCGCTCTTCATGAAACCCGCGACCTCGTCGATCTTGCCGCGCTCGCCGCCGTCGAGGGCGACGCTGTCGAAGCCGAAATAGACCGGGTGGAATTTGCTGCGATCCACATTCGAGCCGAGGAAGGACACGCCTTCCTGCCGCTCGGGCAGCGGCGTGCCGTTCACGCTGTCGCTGTCCGAGCCGCCGCCGGCACCGGGCTTTTTTTTGCCGTTGACGCAGCCGGTGAAAGTCAGCGCGACGAGCGCGGCGAGGGCGAGTGGGAGGAGGCGGGAGGTGTTCATAAAAGTGCGGACGATGGATTGCTGCGGGAGGGTTTAGCGCGACCAGGTGGGCTCGGAGATTTTCCCGAAACCGCTGACGACTGTTGTCTTCTGGCCGGTTTGCGCGTCGAGCAAAATCAATGAGCCGCCGTCGGCGTAAATGAGATGCCGCGAATCCGCGCCCCACGCCGGCCCTTCGCCCGCGGCGACGATGCGCGCTGCGCTGCTCGCGAGGTCGAGGATGGCGATGGAAAAGCTGCCGCCATCACGCACGGTGAACGCGATTTTTTTCCCGTCGGGCGACCAGTTTGGCTCGGTGTTGTAGCCGTGCCCGGTGCTGAGCATCCGGCCCGTGCCGCCGCCGGACGCGATGCGGTAGAGCTGCGGCGTGCCGCGGTCGTCGCTCGAATAAATGATCTCCGCGCCATCCGGCGACCAGGTGGGCGTGCTCTCGACGCCCGTGGTGCGCGTGAGCCGCCGCGCGCCGCCGCCGCCCGCGCCCGTGGTGTAAAGCTCGGGGTTGCCGTCCTTGCTCATGATGACCGCGAGCTGGTGGCCGTCCGCGGAGTAGCTCGCGCCGGTGTTCGTGCCGGGAAACTTGATGATGCGATTGCGCGCGCCGCTCGCGAGTTCGATCTCGTACACATCCGCGTAGCCGCTTTTGTAGCCGGTATAAACGAGCGTGCGTCCGTCCGGGCTGAGCCGCGGGCCGACGCTGATGTTCGCGTCGTTCGTGAGCTGATGCACGCCCGAGCCGTCGGCATCCGCGGTGTAAATTTCCTTGTGCCCCGTGCGGCTCGCGACAAACGCGACCTTCGTATTCGCGATCCCCTTGCTCCCCGTCAGTGTCTCGATGATCTCGTCCGCAAACGCATGCACCTTCCCGCGCGGCGTGCCGCTGAACGTCTGGCTCAGCACCGTTTTTCCCGCGTGATCCGTCACGCTCCCCGCGAGGCTGCCGCCCGCCGACGTGCCGCCGATGACAAAGCCCGCGCTCGCCGCCGGCACGAGATTGAAGTAGCCGGACATCGCGAGATCGTTCTGCAAAATCTTCGCCGCCGCCGCGCCGTCCGCGCCGCCGAGCGCGCCGATGGCGACGGCGAGCTTGTCGCTTTTGCTGATCGTGATCGTGGGCGTCTCCGCGCCGCGCGTGAGCGCTGCGCTGGCAAAAAGGGTGAACGCGAGGAGTGAAAACGCGCGGGAATTTTTCATGGCGCGCGGAGCGTAGGGGAAAACTTTGCGGAACGGAATCCGAATGACGCGACAATCTCACGAAAATCCATGCACGCGGCGCAGCGGTCTCGCACGATTGGAAAAGTGAGGGTTTGAAAGTCTCCGCGCTTTCACCTGTAATGCCGGCGTCTCCAACCCTCTCCATACCATGCCCAAGTCCCGCACCTCTCCCGAAACCGAAACCGCCGCCGGCTGCTGCGGCGACTGGAAAAAAACCGCCGAAGACCTCGGCGCGCGCGCCCAGGACTTTGCGCGGAAGGAACCGGTGCAGGCCGTCGGCGTGGCTTTCCTCGCCGGCCTCGTGCTCACCGTCCTGCCCGTCGGGCGGCTGCTCGCCGTGCTCGTTCGCCTGGCCTTCGTGCTCATCCGCCCGGTGCTGCTCATCCTCGGCGCGGTGAAGCTGTGCGAGGAAATCGAAAAACGAAACAACCCCTGAGCCGCCGCGCTCCGCATCCCACCACTGCCATGAATACCGACGACGCCAAAGACCGTGCCCACGACCTCCTCCGCGAAACCGACAACTGCATCCGCGCCAACCCCATCCCCGCGGTTCTGACCGCGCTCGGCGTCGGCTTTGCCCTCGGTCTCGCCACCCGCCTGCTCGAAATCCCCGAGCGCAAACCCGAGCCCCTGCGCGACGCCCTCGATGACCTCCGCGCCCTCCTCGCCACCGGCGCAAAACGCGGCAAACGCGCCTACGCCGATTCCGCCGAAGCCGTCCGCGACGCCGTCGAGCAAGCCGTGGAAAAAGCCCGCGACCTCGACACCGATCCGGTCGCGAATTGGTGGAAGCGGCTCTGGTCGTAGGGACCGGGAAGTAAGTTTCTCGCGGCCCAGACCGCCTCCGCCCGCGTTTCTGTCAGCGATTTGCCCCGCAGTCCCATAGGCATCTCGCGGACTCGATTTTCACTGCGCTTCGCCCCCGCCTGCGCCCACGGCGAAGCTCCGTTCAGAATGACCGCGCTTTTTTCGACGGACGCGCTGCTTCCGCAAACGCGCGTCTTGTGAGCGCGCCGCGTTTTACCGCACACTCCGCGCGCTTTGCCCTCGGTTCCATTACGCTTCGTCCAGCAATTCTTTCCCCCTTCGCGCCAACCGGTCTCGTGGCGCGCGGTGTTGCCGCCCGTGCTTGTGCTGGCTCTGTTTCTCGGCGGGTGCGGGTTTGTGGAAACGCGGGGGATTCTGCGGTTCGCGTATCGTCCGGCGTTTTGGCTGACGCTGGTACTGCCGTGGATTTGGTGGCTGCACGTCGCGGGCTTTTCCGGGCTGGCGAAATGGCGGGCGCTCGCGGCGCTGTTCACGCGGCTGGTCATCGCGTGCGCCTTCATCATGCTCCTCGCGGAGCCGCGGGCGGTGCGGCGGTCGGATGTGCTTTCGGTGGTCTATGCGCTCGATGTCTCGGATTCGATGGGCGAGAAGGTGAGCGATCAGGCGCTCTCGTGGGTCATGCAGACGGTCGCGCAGAAACCGCCGAAGGACGAAGCGGGGCTGGTGGTTTTTGGGCGCGATGCGGCGGTCGAGCTGCCGCCGCGGGCGTCGTTCCCTTTCGAGGCGATGAACTCGCGCGTTTCCAAAGACGGCACGAACATCGCGAAGTCGCTCAGCCTCGCGGCGGCGATGCTGCCGGAGCAGAATCAGGGGCGCGTCGTGCTCATCACCGACGGCAACGAAACCGAGGGCAGCGTGACCGCGCAGCTCGACGAATTGAAAGCGCGCGGCATCGCCGTGGACGTGCTGCCCATCGCCTTTGCGTATGAAAAGGAAGTGTGGCTCGAACGGCTTGATCTCCCGCGTGTCGTCAAGGCCGGCGAGACCTACGAGGCGAGCGTGCTCCTTTCCTCGCTGCAAGCGGGCAAGGGCAAACTGACGCTCGCGGAAAACGGGAAGACGATCTTTGAAAAGGAGGTCGAATTTGAAGCGGGTAAAAACCGCTTTTCTCTTCCGCTCTATCTGCGCGAGCCGGGCTATTACGAATACGCGGCGAGCATCTCGGTGCCGAAAGGCGAGGACGGTTGGGCGGAGAATAACGTGGCCATCGGCGATCTGTTTTTGCGCGGCGAGGGCAAGGTGCTCGTCGTCACCGATGCGCGCGGCGACGCGCGCGATTGGGAGCCGATCGTCAAGGCGATGAAGGAGAGCGAGCGCATCGTGCAGGTGCGCATGGCCTACGAGTTCCCGCGCGACGCGCTCTCGCTGCTGCCCTACGACCTCATCGTTTTTGCCAACGCGCCGGCCGATTCCTTCGACCCCGTGCAGATGCAGGCGCTGCGCGATTCCGTCTATAACAACGGCACCGGCTTCCTCATGCTCGGCGGGCCGAACAGCTACGGGCCGGGCGGCTTTCACCGCAGCGCCATCGAGGAGGCGCTGCCCGTGGAGATGGACGTGAAGCAGAAGAAAGTGCTGCCGAAAGGCGCGCTCGCCATCGTCCTGCACACCTGCGAATTCGCCGAGGGCAATACGTGGGCGAAGCGCATGGCGAAGGAGGCGATGCGCGTGCTCGGCGCGCAGGATGAAATCGGGCTCATCGCCTACGCGTGGGGCGGCAACGGCGGCGGCAATAACGGCTATAGCTGGATCTTCCCGCTCACGCCCGCGAGCGAGTACGACCGGCTCGTCCCGCTGCTCAACAAAGCCGAGCCCGGCGACATGGGAGACTTCAACACGCCGATGCAGATGGGCCTTGCCGCTTTGCAGAAAAGCGATGCCGCCGCCAAGCATCTCATCGTCATCAGCGACGGCGATCCCTCGCCACCCTTGCCCGCGACCGTGCAGCAGTTTGTGGATTCAAAAATCAGCGTCTCGATGATCGCGATCAACCCGCACGGCGGGCAGGATATTTCGATCATGCAGTCGATCGCGGCGACCACCGGCGGGCGCTATTACTTCCCGCAAAACCCGAACGAACTGCCGAGCATTTTCATTAAGGAGGCGAAGACGCTGAAGCGCTCGATGCTGCAAAACAAAGTCTTCACGCCCGAGGCCGGGTTCCCGTCGCCCGTGCTCAAAGGCATCGACGCGCTGCCCGCGCTGCGCGGCTACGTGCTGACCACGATCAAGCCGCGCGCCGCCACGCTGCTCCGCGTGCCGCCGACCAACACGGAGCCCGGCGAAACCGATCCACTCCTCGCAACATGGCGGTTCGGCCTCGGCACGAGCGCCGCGTGGACCAGCGACCTCGGCCCGTCGTGGGCGCAGGACTGGCTGGAGTGGGATAAATTCCGCGCGTTCGTGCGGCAGCTCGTCACCGAGATTTCGCGCGTCGAGCAAAAGACCGACCTGCGCCTGCGCGCGTTTCCGGCGGGCAGCAGCGGCGTGATTTCGGTGGAGGATTTCGCGGGTGCCGAGCGCTTTCTCGAAATGGAGGCGCGCGTCTCCGGCCCGCGTGGCGAGAGCGTGAGCGTGCCGTTGCGGCAGATCGGGCCGCGGCGCTATCAGGGGCAGTTTCCGCTTTGGGGCAAAGGCCGCTATCAGGTCATCGCCGCCGCCGCGAGCGCGGGCAGCGAGGAGCGCCCCGAACAAGCCGTCGGCGGATTCGCCGTGCCGTATTCGCCCGAGTATCTCCGCTTCCGCAGCGATCCGATCCTCCTCAAACAAATCGCCGAGCGCACCGGCGGCCGCGTCCTCAAAGCGGGCGACCTCGACCTTTACCACCCCGCCCGCACCTCCCGCGAAAGCTCCCGCCCCGTCGCCGATCTCTTCCTCATCCTCCTCGCCTGCCTCATCCCGCTCGATGTCGGCATCCGCCGCATCCAGCTCGACTGGACCGTCATCCGCGACTTCCTCTTCCGCCGCAAAACCGCCACCAGCGGCGAAACCATGGGCGCACTTTTGCAGCGCAAACAGCAGGTCAAAGCCACGCTCGAAACCGAGCGCGACGCGCGTCCCGCACCGGTCATCTTGCCGCCGCGTCCCGCGCAAAAACCTCCGCCCATTTCCCCGCCGCAACAGCCCGCGAAGCCCGTGGAATCAGCATCGCCCGACGACCCGCAATCCACCACCGAGCGCCTCCTCGCCCGCAAACGCAAGCGGCAGGACGACGAGAAACAGTGAGATGATCCTCGTCCAAAAACATGCCGTCATTCTGAGCGGAGTTCCGGGAGGCTTTGCGACCGGAACGCAGCGAAGAATCGCTGACTCTAAACGGGCGGAGGCGGCAGGCGTTGCATGTGCGTTCCCACCCACCGCCTCCGCCCGCGTTTCTGTCAGCGATTCTTCACTGCGTTTCGCCACCACCTGCGCCACGGCGAAACTCCGTTCAGAATGACGGGTTGTTTTCTAACCGCCCCGCCACCCAAACCCGCCACCCATGCAACCCTGGAAAATCCAAGCCATCCTCGCCGCCCTCTTCGCCGGGCTCACCTCCGTGCTCGCGAAATCCGGCATGAAAAACCTCGGCCCCGACGTGAGCCTCGCGCTCCGCACCTGCGTCGTTTTCACCCTCGTCCTCCTCAACGCCCTCGTGTGGACCAATGCCCGCCCCATCGCCGCCCTCGAAGCCGCCCGCCCGCGCGACCTCGCCCTGCTCGCCCTCTCCGGCCTCACCACTTCGCTCTCGTGGATCTTCTACTACCGCGCGATGAAGACCGGCACCGTCTCCTTCGTCGCCCTCGTGGACAAAGGCAGCATCGTCATCACGCTCCTGCTTTCCTTCTGGCTGCTGCACGAACCCTTCACGCCGAAGATGGCCCTCGGCGGCACCCTCATCCTCGCCGGCCTCGGCGTCCTCGCGTGGAAAACGTGATGCGCCGATCCAAGCGCGGAGGTTTGTGCGAAGCCGTGAACATCAATTCACCACATTCTGTCCCGTGCTTGCTTCGTCAGCGAAGAAACTGTTCACTCCTCTAATGCCAGCGACCGCTTTCCAAACACTCTCTAAACAGTTTCCTGATCGCTGGCGAACCATCCATTCTGCGCGGACTGCTGCTGAATTGAAGCGTGAAGACTTTCGGAAATTGATTGCCGCCGATGTCGGTGACGCTGGTGAGATGCGATCTGACATGAACTTGATCGCTTTCGGCTCAATGGCACGAAGAGAGTGGACGACAGGCAGCGATGTCGATTGGAGCATATTGGTCGATGGGCAGACAGATCCAGAAGATATGCGCGCGGCCAAACGTGTGGAAGGAAAGCTCATTCATGCAGAATGGAAAAAACCGGGGCCGAGTGGGACCTTCGGTTCGCTCGCCTTTAGCCACTCGCTCGTTCACGACATCGGCGGCGGTGGGGACAGTCATGTGAACACTACGCGTCGAGTTCTAATGCTGTTAGAGTCTTGCTCCATCGGAGATGGGACAGTGCGAGATCGCGTGATCCGGGCTGTGCTTGCTCGGTATTTGGAGGAAGACACGCATTTTCATCCGTCTCATGGATCGCGATCTTTCGTGCCGCGATTTCTGCTGAACGACATTGTTCGCTACTGGCGCACAATAGCGGTTGACTACGCAAACAAGACCCTTGAACACGACGGTCGGAGATGGGCTCTCCGAAACATAAAGCTTCGGATGTCGCGCAAATTGATTTTTGTTTCCGGTCTTTTAATGTGCTTCCTCTGCCAGCTAGAGCACGAAGCTATGCCTCCTCAAAAAGACATTTTCGGCGACGAGGACGGATCAAACTTGCGGTTTATCAACTTCCTCTCGGCTACTGTGGACAGCACGCCTCTGGACATCTTATCTAACGTGCTATTGAGGTGGTCCGTATCGACCGAAACAGTGAAAATGCTTCTTGATAGCTACGACGCATTCTTGGCTGCGCTTAACGACGCCGGACAACGAGAACATCTTGAGAAGCTCACTTACGTTTCTGCAAAGAATGATGGATTATTCAACGATCTCAGGCTCGTGAGTAAAACCTTCCAAGAAGGCTTGCGCAGACTCTTTTTTGAAGAAAATGACGAACTAAAACGTCTGGCCCAAGTTTATGCAATTTTCTAACGCGGAACCTGTAATAGGTTTTTCTACTGGAGCCCTAGCATTGAGCGATTGGCGAATGGGTATCGATATATCCCGTAAGCTACATGTCCGCGCCATTGAGCTTTCGGCGCTAAGACTCGGTGAGTTTGAGCCACTCGTTCGAGCTTGTCGCAGGTTGGACCTATCAGGGTTCGACTATGTCTCTGTTCATCTACCTAGCCATTTTTCTGCGGCGGAGGAATCTGGGGTGCTCAGGAATGTAGAGGAACTCGCATCGCTAAGGTGGCCGCTCATTCTTCATCCCGATACCGTGAGCCATTGGGCATCTTGGCGATCATTTGGAAATCTTATCTGTTTGGAGAATATGGACAAACGCAAACCGGTTGGTCGAACCGTTGAAGAGTTAGTGGACGTTTTTGAGAGGCTGCCAGACGCTCGCTTTTGCTTCGATTATGGACATGCTCGGCAAGTTGATCCAACAATGAGTCAGGCAGTCCGACTTCTGGAAGCTTTCGGTGATCGCTTAGAACAGATTCATTTTAGTGATGTTGATTCTAGTAATCGACACCAACCGCTAAACCATCCTGCTTTGGCGGCCTTTTCGCGAGTGCGTGATTTGGCACCGCGCTCTGTCCCTGTTATCCTGGAAACATTGGTAGATTTTGAAGGTGCAGAGCTTCAATTGCGGCTTACACGAAAGTTTTTCTCTCCAGCGAGACAAGCTGTGGCTTCTTAGAACTTGCGGATGCAGTCAGTCTGAAATTGTCTGCATTCCAAAACTGCGAGTTTTTCGCTGAATCCCAAGTTGCGCATGGGACCGAGGAAAACGAGAGCGTTTTCTGCACAGCCAGCGCGGCGAGATGTGCTCGACGCGACGCGCCCGCCGCGCTTTGCTCACCGCATGAGTGATCCCACCCAACTCCAGGCCGAAGCCCAGCGCTTTCGCGACGATTTCCAAAACCTGCGTGCAGCGGTCGGCGCAGTCATCGTGGGGCAGCAGCGTGTGGTCGAGGGCGTGCTCACGGCGATCATCGCGGGCGGCAATGTGCTGCTCGAAGGCGTGCCGGGGCTGGGCAAGACGGAGCTGGTGAAGACGCTCGCGCGGGCTCTGGCGCTGGATTTCCGGCGCATCCAGTTCACGCCCGATCTCATGCCGGCGGACATCGTGGGCACCAACGTG
>JAYWEP010000042.1:0-29092 GCA_043779205.1 Chthoniobacter sp.
AGCGAGTCGGCGGCGGTTTCAATTTCGATGAGCGTGCTCATGGCGAGGAAAGTAGCACAGGCTTATGGCTTTGGCCCGCACCGGGCAAGTCCTACCGACTGACCGATGACCGCGGAGCGGTTGATGAAGGTAGCCGTGGACTTCAGTCCACGGACTCGGGAGCAAAGGAACGATCGTCGCGGAGCGACGTTTGAACGGTTTCACGGTGGACAATAAGCGAGGTGTGAAGCGTCGCTACGCGACGCGTGATACCTGCCACGCGGACCGTGGACTGAAGTCCACGGCTACCATCGGAAACCGCTCCGCGGTTAACCACGTCTTGAAACTGAATTAGAATCAGCAAGGAAAACGTCCGCGAGATTGCGGAGAAGTTCATCGCCCGGCTGAATGCGCGTCTGGGTGAGCAGGGATTGCGGCTGACCGTCGATGAGTCGGTCTATGCGTTGCTGATGCGCGAGGGCTACAGCCCCGAGTTCGGCGCGCGTCCGATGGAGCGCGCCGTCGAGGCGCTGATCGCTCAGCCATTGGCGAAGGTGATTCTGGAGCGCGGCGTCGAACAGGGCGGCAAAATAATGGCCCGCGCCGCGGACTCAAAAGTGAGTTTTGAGCGAATGGATGATGCCTCAAATGCCGGCAAGGACTGAGGCCACGAACCGCTGACGGTTGACGGTCTTGTGGGAGAACCAGCATTGAGTCTCGTGCGCGAGATTACCTTTCCGAAACAGTGACGGTGGAAAAGCTCGCCTCGGCGAAGACGCGGCGTCCGTCGGGCCAATGGGCTTCGGCTTCGACCCACTGCTCGCCCACGGCGGCCGGGGTAAGGGTGAAGTCGGTCCCGCCGAAAGCGGAGCGCTGATCGCGCGCCTCCCACAGCACCGTCGCCCCGGTGAAATCGAGGCCCGTGGCGCGGAGGCTCACGGTGACGGGCCGACCGATGGGTGCGGCGCCGCGCGGCGTGATGATTTGCGCCGGTGCGGAATTCCAATGCTGCCCGCGCAGGTCCGTCTGCGCGGCGAGCGCGGCGGCGCACGCGAGGCCGCGCGCCTGATTCACGACGACGGCTTCGGTGGTCACGTTCCAGGCATCGGCCCAGCGGTCGTAAAAGGCGAACGGGGCCACTGGCGCGCGATCCGAGGGAAAGGTGAGCGCGCTGAGTTCGCTGCCGTACGGGCGCAGGTCGGTGAATCCGGTCTGGAGATTGCCCACGGGCAGGCCGGACGGCGGCAGATTCCGCCGGTCATTGCGGGCGTACTGATGGACGATCTCGTGTTGCCTTTGCGCCCCCATGCCGGTGAGGAAAGGCCGGTTCACCGGGTTGCAGCCGCCCTCGTAATTCAGGTTCGTGACAATCGCGTCGAGGTACTCCGGGCGCGGGTGGAGTTGGTGCGCGGTGGTGATGTCGAAGGCGCGGTCGCACGAAAAATACCAGCCGCCGGCCTGGATGCGTTTTGACTCCAGCTCGAAGGCGGTGCCGTAGGCATTGGCCTGCGAGCGCGCGAGGGCGTCGTCCCCGGCGGCGATGATCTGCGCGGTGCATTTCGCGAGATAGGCGGCATCGAGCTGGCCCGCGTCGAGACGGCCCGTGCGCGCCGCGAAGGCGTAGCTGCGCGCGGCGCAACCGTAGCCCTCGAAGAGCCGCTGCCATGACCATTTCAACGTCGCCGGCGAGGCCGGGTCGTACCACGCGGCGAGCTGCCGCTGAAAGGCGGGATCGCCCGTGGCGAGGAACATCTCGCATGCCGCCCATGCGAGTTCGTCGTCGTGCATGAAGGTGTCGCCGTAGTGCGTGAGCTTTTGATACGCGCCGTCTTTGCCGTGCGCGGCGATGGCCCGCGCGAGGAAGTCCCAGCCGCGCCGCGCCGCGCGCAGATAGTCCGCCGCGGCGTCGGGAAACTGCGCTTTGAACAAAGGCGACGACGCCGTCTGCGCGAGCGCAGCCACGGCGGCGGCGGTGGCCGCGGTGTTCTTCGGCCACACGATCTGCGGGTCGCCGTGATCGGGCAGAACGTCGTCCTCGTACTTCCGGTTGCGCGGATAGACGAGGAAGTAAAAGCCGCCGTCGCTGTCCTGCATTTTCGCGAGGAAATCGGCCTCCCATTTCGCCTCCTGCAGGATGTCGCTGCGGCCATCGCCGCTCTCGGGGAGCCCGAGATTGTCGAGCGCGCCGACGCCGGGAAAAGCATCCGCGGCGAAGACCAGCGCGTGGATGAGCAGCGCGCTGTTGATCGTGTATTTGCTGTAATCACCGGCGTCGTGGTGCCCGCCGCTCACGTCGATCCGGCCCGTGCGCACGAAGGGATAAAGCTGCGCGGCGGCATTCGCGAGCCGCGGCGCGGTGTGGCGCGGATTGCTGGTGCAATCCGCATTGCCGGAGGCGATGGCTGCCCACGCGCTCGCAAACGCGGAAGCCGGCGACGGCACCTCCGCGGGGGCGCTGTGGCAGATGCCGTGCGTGTGGCGCGTGTAGGGCAGCGCGTTCGCGGTGCCGCAGCGCTGGTGGTAAAGCCCGAGCGCATAGGCGCGCGTGAAATTCATCGGGAGTCCGGCGTCGATCACGAATGGCCTCGATGCGCCGAGGCCCGGAACCGCGAGGCGATATTTTCCTGGCGTGGTGAAACTGCCGAAGTCCGCTTCAAGCACATTTTGATAAGGCGCGGGCGTGATCGTGTAACCGAAATCGCGGCGCGGATGCAGCGTGCCGCGGAAAACCGTCGCGCCGGAAATCGCATCGGCGAGCAAAAAGTCCGCCGCGCTGGAAACGTCCATTTCGCCAAGGCTGCCGAGGTAAAATCCGACCATCGCCTTCTTCGGAAGCTCCGGCGCGTAGCCCTCCTGATTCACATGAATCGCCTCACTCTCACGCTGCGCATCGACGATCCCGCGGAAGCTCATTTCCCCCGGCCAGAGCGTTCCTTCGGAGTTGGTCACGCTCACGTTCGCGCCCTCCGCGAGCGGGCGCGCGAGCTGGAGGTAAAGGCCGTTGTCGATCCGCAAATCGCGCTGCGCCAGCGGCGCGTAAAGCGGGCGGCGCTTGAAGCCCACCGCCGCGACCGCCACGGGCTGACCGTCCGCCTGCACCGCGAATTGCGCGGGCAAAGGCAGGTTCGCCTTTCCATCCGCCGCGATGAAATCCCAGCTATCGACGCGGCTGGAATTCGGCGGCGTGGTGTTGATGCGGACGAGCTCGAGGAGCGTGGGCGAGAGGATGTGCAGCGCATGCTCTCCCGGCTGCGGCAGATCCAAATCACGGTCGCCGGACGCGCGGCGCGAAGCAGCAGCGCGCCACCCGAGCGCGCCCGCAAAGAGCACGGCGACAGCCGCGCCGACCTTCATTTTCCAAGTCATGCGCTGCGCTCCCCGCCACCAGCCGCCGCGTTGCGTTCGTCTTTCCGCGCCTGCTTTCGCCAGACCTCGATGCGGGCGATGAAGGCGAGCAGGATAAGCCACATGTAGAGGTTCTTCGTCTGCGTGAGCACGCGCTCGATGGTGCTGTGGTAGTACTCGATACTTAATGCGATGAAGAGGCTGTAAAGGAACGTGCCCCAGACCGTCCCCCACGTCGCGATGGCGCTGCGAAAGCACCACCAACTCGTGACCGCGAGGAGGAGCAGGTAGGAGAAAAAGCCGGGATAGCCATTCTCGGCGAGGATCAGCCAGTAATGACTTTCGGGCTGCGGCTTGGCCTCGTCGGGATTGACGGTGTAACCGCGATCCACCGTCCATTCGTCGATGCAATCGCCATAAGTCCACGGCTTATTGATGACGAGCGCGTAGTTATTCCACCCCTGACCGATCGAGGAATCGGCGAGCATGAGCTTCGAGGCCTTAATGAGCAGCACCCGCAGTTCGGAGCTTTCCTTGTTCCGATCCTCGCCGAAGCGGGCGCTGATGGTATTCCAGGTGAAAGCCAGCCCGGTCACTCCGACCAGCGCGAGCGAGCCGATGAAGGTGATCTTCCGCACGGTGAATTTCTCGCACAGACTTAAGAGCATGATGACGGCGCTGCCGATGGCAAAGAAGACCAGCGCGGCGCGCGAAAGGCTCGACTGCACAATGATCCCCGTGGCCACGTAACCAAAGCCGTAGAGCCGCGCGAGCTTCGGCGGCGTGACATGGCTCATGCCCGCGGCGAGCAGCGGCAGCCCGCAGGTGTAGGCCCACATCGCGAGCGCGTTCTGGTGCTCGAACCAACCCATCACCTGATAGATGTGGTTCACGTATTTCATCTTCAGCACGGCGACGGCTTGAATGATGAGTGTCCACGCCATGGCCCGCAGGAGTAACTCCAGATCCTTCTCCTCGCGGAGAAAATGGTAGGCCGCGAGATAGACGAGCACGGCTTTGACAAAGCGCACGCCAGCCATGCAGACGTAGAGCGGTTCCGGCGCGGCGAAGATCGAGAGCCACGACGACGCGACATAGAGCAGGTAAAGCCCCGCGCCCGGCGCGAACCAGCGCCCGATGGGATTGCGGCATGCGATGAGGAGCGCGATGGAAAACACATCGAGCAGCGAGAACTCGAAGCCTTTGGTCGCCCCGCGGTACCAGTCGATCGAGTGGACCATGAAGGTGATCTTGTTGATGTGCCACGAGGTCGCGAAGACCAGCAGCGCAAAGACCCAGCGCTGTCGCTCGCGGCTTTTCTTGATCCAAACGCCGAGCGTCGGCGCGATCACGAGATACATGAGCAGCGCGACGAGCCCTTTGATGATGTCCAGCATGGCAGCCGCTCAGCGTCCCGCACGCGCCTCTGCGGCTTGGTAGATGCGCTCGGTTTCGTCCGCGACTTTTTCCCACGAATACCGCGCGCGCGCGAGCTGCCGTCCCGCGGCGCCGAACGCGGCGCGGAGGGTGGGAGCGCGGAGCAGTTTCTCCAAACTGCCGGCGAGTGCCGCCGCGTCGCCACTTGGAAAAAAGAGTCCGTTCTCGCCGGCGGTCACGAGATGGCGCAGGCCGCCCACTTCGGCCACGACCACGGGCTTTCCGGCGCTCCATGCTTCGAGCACCACGATGCCGAAAGGCTCGTGCCGCGAGGGGAGCACGAAGACATCGCAAGCGTGATACGCATCGGGCAGCGCGGTGCCGTCGCTCACGATGGGGCCGAGACGGCGGATGCGCGTGGCGTGCGGGCTGGCGGCGATGCGGCGGTCGAGCTGCGCGAGGTACTCGCCGACCGTGCAAGGCCCGGCGATGACGAGATGAAGCTGCGGATGCGCCGCGGCGAGCTGGTCAAAGGCTTCGACGAGACAGAGCTGATCTTTCTGCGGATCAATGCGGCTGTAGCAGGCCAGCACGAAAGCCTCCGCCGGAATGCCGTGCGCGGCGCGAAAGGCCGCGCCATCGCCCGTGGCGAAGCGCGCGGCATCGACGCCGTTGCCGAGATGATGGATGCGGTCGTGCGAGAGCGAACGGCGCGCGCTGTCGTACTCCGCGCGACCGACGCAGATCACGGCGTCCGCTTTCTCCAGGAGCGGTCGCGAGCGGAAAATCGCGCCGAAGATTTTGCCCCACTCCATCTTGCCCGCCTGCGCGGCGATCATCTCGCCGCGCTCCGCTTCCGGCACGTCGAAGACCCCGCCGTGCAGCGTCACGACAAATGGTTTGCGCTGCCGGCGCGCGGCGGTCATCACGGCGCCGCCGAGACGCTTGAGCGAATGGGCATGGAAAAGGCGCACGTCTTTCGCGCGGAGCAGCGAGAAAAAGAGCGGCAGCGAAAGGAGGTTGCCGCCCTTTTTGTCGAGCTGGTGCCGCTGCGCCGCGGAGAGGCCGAAGAACGGATAGCAGTACGAGTAGCGGCGGATGGGCACATCGCGCCACAGCTCCGCGCGCACGCGGCTGAGCGCCTGCGACGTGTGAATCTCCGGCTGCCAGCCCTGGCGGCGCTGCTGCGCGACCATCTCGGCGAGCACGGTCTCGGTGCCGCCCCACTCCTCGAGCACAAAGCGGCGCGGCACATGAATGATGCGGCGCGCGTCAGTCATGCGCCTCCCGCGGTTTGATGATCTTCGCCGGCACGCCCGCCGCGACCATGCGCGCGGGCACATCTTTCGTCACCACCGCTGCCGCCCCGATCAGCGCGCCCGCGCCGATGCGCACGCCGCCGACGAGCCGGACGCCATCGGAGAGAAAGACATCGTCCTCCACGACGGGCACACCGCTCGGTGTCTGGAGCATCCGCACGAGGCCGTAGAGATTGCAGCGCGCGCCGATGCGCGTGCCCATCGTGAGCACGATGCCAAAGGGATGCGGCAGGTACAGCTCGGGGCCGATGCTGAGCGGCTTCAGCAGTTCGATCTGGTAGCGCGAGCGCAGCAAATACGCGGGGAGAAAAGTGGGCAGCTTCCGATCTTGCAGCCACAGGAAAGCGCGGATGAGCGTGAGCGCGTTGAAGCGGCTGTTCCAAAAAAGATGGAAGACGAAACCGGGCCAGGTGAACGGCTTGTGGTTCACGGCGAAGTCCCGTTTCAGTTCGGCGAAAAAGGCCATCGTCAGTTGAGCGAAATGCCGCCTTCCAACAGCGCGTCGAAACTCACGACCTTGATCTCGCGGCTGCTCGCGAGGAAGTCGGCGGTCTCATGCAGTTTGCCGATGAAGGCGTCGTCGGCCTGGCCGTTGCGGAAGTATTCCCACCAATGCGTGACGAGCACGGTGACGCGCTGGCCGGCGATGGTTTTGCGAATCGTATCGAGCATGGTGTCGTGCGGGCGATGGCACGAGAGCAGGCAGCCCGGATGACTCAGCAGCCGCGTGCCATTCACCCGCCAGTGCCGATGTTTGCTGGCTTTCTTCGCCGCAAAGCGCGGCCACCACGCGAGCGGAAGACGCCGCAGCTCGAACCAGCCGGTGGACAGGATTGCAAAGCGCGCGGCGAGTTCCCGGTAGGCGGCGCGCGAGATGCGGTCGTATGGCGCGACGAAAGTTTTCGGCGCGGCAAAGCCCGCCTCGCGCAGCAGCTCGGTGCCATGATCCAGCCGCCGCGCGATCTCCGCGCGCGGGTGCCGCTCGAACTCAAACATGTCGTGGTGATAGCCGTGGTGGACGATACGGAAGCCGTCGTTCGCGTGCAGATATTCGGTGAGCCGCGCATTGCTCGCGATGGGGAGCGCGCCCGCCGTATTCGCGCCGAGAAGGAAGCCCTCGGGATCGCCATTCCAGAGCTTCACATCGGTGCGGACGTGCGGGATAGTCGCGAGATTGACGGGCATTCCGCGGTCGAGAAACGGGCGGTAAAGCCGCTCGAGATATTCCGGCGGCGTGAGCGGATTGGTGTCGTCGTCGCGGATGATTACGTAGTGCATCGGCTTTGTTTGCGGGCGATCAGCTCGCGGTAGAGTTCGTTGACGCGCCCGGCGAGAACGGCGGAATCGTACTTCGCGGAAACCTCCTCGCGACCCTGCGCGACGGCCGCGGCCGTGACCTCGGGATTCGCCGTGACCGCATCCACCGCGGCGTGAAATCCTGCGGGTTCCGCGAGATCGAAAAGCCAGCCATTCTTCCCATCGCGGATCAGCTCCCGGACGCCCGATGTGCGGCTGGAAATGACGGGCGTGCCCGCGGCCCACGCTTCCAAAACGACGAGCCCGAAGGTCTCGGACTGCGAGGGCACGACGACCGCGCGCGCCCGCTGGAGCAGCCCGATCAGCCGCGGATCTTCCGGCGGCAGCCCGCCGGTCAGGAGCACGCGATCCTCCAGCCCGAGGGTGCGGACCGAGGCGCGCAGGGTTTCGCCGTAAGCCTCATTGGTACACGCGCCGGCGAGCACAAAGCGCAGCCCCGGATGCCTGCGGAGCAAGGCGGGCGCTTGCTCCAGCAGCCAGCTCTGGTTTTTCACCGGATCGAGCCGGCCGAGGACGAGGAGGAAGGGCGACCCGCGCAACGCCGGAAAATGGCGATCCGCTTCCCCGCCCGCCGGCTGCTGATAGAGCTGCGCGTTGACGCTGTGCGATTGCACGGTCACGCGCTGCCGAGGGTAACGTTCGGCGATGAGCGCGGCTTCGCGGGCATTGCAGGTGAGCACCGCGTCCGCAGCCTCGACGACCTTTTTTGACCGCAGCAGAAAACCGAAAATCCGGCCCCACTCGACGCCTCCCTGAAGCGGACGGACGAGCTGCGCGCTGACTTCCTCCGGCAGATCGAAAAGCCCGCCGTGAATCGTAACCACGAGCGGAATCCGGCGCAGCCGCGCGACAGTCAGCGCGGTGCCGCCGAGCCGGTTGAGCGTGTGCGTGTGGATGAGCGCGAGGGCCTTCTCTCGCAGCAGTTGCGCGGGCAAATCGAACGACAGGAGATTACCTCCGACGGCGATCATTTCGAGCCGCTGCCGCTCCGGGATGCGCCACACCGGCAGCAGCGAGCGGAAGCGCTTCACCACGACCCCGGCAGCCGCCAGCGGATCGCCCGCCGCCCGCCGCGCGAGGCGCGGGCAGAAGACCACCGGCTCCGTCGCGTGCGCGCGCAATCCTTCCACGAGCCGCTTCACCGCGGTCTCGGTGCCGCCCCATTCCTCGGGATTATATTTGCGCAAAAGGTGGGCGACTTTCATCGGTGTCGCACTCGGTTTAGCAATATCGACGCCAATCCCCGCTGAACTCTCGACGCCGCACCTTTCCGGCATGCGGGCGGCTAGAGCGCTCCTGTGCTTTTCCGGCGACGCGGTGCAGGCGTGGAATACTTGATCGAAACGCCTTTCCCTCCGAGTTTTCGGTACGTTTCCGACGCGAGCCATCCCGTGATCAGTTGCCGTTTCGCAGGATCGTTCATGAACTGCGCAACGAGATCTTCGTTCTGATCCATGCGCTCCATGAAAAGCGTCTCCAGGAGATTCTTGAACACCAACTCGAACTTCTCCGCCGGGTTTACCGAGGCGGCTAGCCGGAGGGTTTCATCCAGCGCAGCGGCCTCGACAATCTGGTCGAAGAAGAGCTGGTCCGCCTGGTTGAAAGCCGTGCCGAAACGCTCATTGATGATGTCGATGAGCCGCGATAGCGGAACGGCTTCCTCACGAACGAGCCCACTGCCGACTTCCGTGGGGCCATCCAATGGCTTCGCCGCGCCCTCATTCAGGCTGATCGAGCCTTCGCTGATCTTCTGGAGCCGGTAGTATTCGAGGCGCACCTCGTCATCGAACTGATAAGCCGGCCCGCCTTTCCGTCGCGGCAACTTCGCGCCAAGATGCCGCAGGAAGACATAGAGCTTTTCCAGGTCGGAGTCCTGATACGGAATCACCTGGCTAAGAAAACCGTAGAGGTTGCGGAAGGATTGCAGCTTGCCGCGCCAAAGCTCCGCCTCGTCTTCCTTCCCGGCCTGGAGCCTGGCAAACCTCGCCACTGCGGGATCAAGCGCCGCATTCATCGCCTGATGATCCGCTGCGCTCTGGCGGTGCTTCGGTTTGAAATAAACCGCGCAGAAATGGTCCGTTTCTTCTGCGAGATAAATGCCCGATGCGTCCAGCTCCGCCTTGAGTTGATACAGGTGCGCCGGGTCCACCTGCTCACCCATCTCCGCGCCTTCGTAATAGGTCTTGAAAGCCTCACGGATTTCTTCGCGGTCATTCACAAAATCGAGGATGAAGGTGTCCTCCTTCAGCGGATGGATGCGGTTAAGACGGGACAGCGTTTGCACCGCCTGAATGCCCGCCAGCCGTTTGTCCACATACATGGTGTGCAGCAGTGGTTGATCGAAACCGGTCTGATATTTCTCCGCCACCAGCAAGACCTGAAACTCTTCCGTGCTGAACCGTTCCGGCAGTTCCTTCGCCTTGATGCCCGCGTTCATGCCCTCCTCGGTGTAGGTGACTTCCTTCAGCTTGTCGTCCTGCACGGTGCCGGAAAAAGCCACCAGCGATTTGATGGGATAACCCTTCTTCGCAATGTAGCGGTCGAAGCTCTGCTTGTAACGCACGGCCTCCAGCCGCGAGCCCGTCACGACCATCGCCTTGGCCCGTCCGCCGATCTTGTGGCAGGTCACTGCATGAAAATGCTCGATGATTACCTCGGTCTTTTGCGCGATGTTATGCGGATGCAGGCGCAGGAAACGGGCGAGCGCCTTCGCCGCTTTTTTCCGTTCCACGTTCGGATCGTCCTCCGTGGATTTGAGGAGTTTGTAATACGTTTCGTAGGTCGTGTAGTGCTTCAGCACGTCGAGGATGAACCCTTCCTCGATCGCCTGCCGCATGGTGTAGCGGTGCGCGGGTTTTCCATCGCGGCCAAAGACGGCGAGCGTCTTGTGCTTCGGGGTCGCGGTGAAGGCGAAGAAGCTCAGGTTCGCCTGTTTCCCCCGCTTGGCCATGCTGCGAAAGAGTTCCTCCATGCTGTCCAGGCCTTCATCAGCCGCCTGCCGTTCCGCGGCCTGCCGCAGGTCCTCGCCGCCCAGCACTTCCTTCAAATCGGTCGCCGTCTCGCCACCTTGCGAGCTGTGCGCTTCATCCACGATCACCGCACAACGGCGGGTCGTCAGGGTGCCTTTCCCTTCCTGTCCCCGCTCTTCGGCCATCTTGAGCAACTGTCGGGAGACAAATGGAAACTTCTGGAGCGTCGTGATGATGATGGGCACGCCGCTTTCCAGCGCTTCGGCGAGTTGCCGCGAACTCTCATCAATCCGCTGCACCACTCCGCGCTTGTGCTCGAACTGGTAAATCGTGTCCTGCAACTGCTGGTCCAGCACCACGCGATCCGTCACCACGATCACGGAATCGAAAACCTTTTCGTTCTTCCCGTCGTGCAGCGAAGCCAGCCGGTGCGCCAGCCAGCCGATGGTGTTACTTTTGCCGCTGCCGGCCGACTGATCGACCAGCGAATTATGGCCGGGGCCTTCCCGCCGGGCGGCCTCCACGAGCGCACGCACGCAGCCGAGCTGATGGTAGCGGGGAAAGATCATCGTCTCCTTCTGCACCTTCCTTCCGTCTTCCCCGCGTTTCTCGTCCACTTGCAGGTGAAGGAACCGCGCCAGCAGATCGAGCAGGCTGTCCCGCTGCAGAACCTCCTCCCAAAGATACGCCGTGCGATAAGTCCGTCCCGCCGGATCCGGCGGATTGCCCGCGCCGCCGTCGCAGCCTTTGTTAAAGGGGAGGAAATGTGTCGCCGTGCCCGCCAGCCGTGTGGTCATAAACACGGCCTCGGTGTCCGCTGCGAAATGCACCAGCGTGCGCCGTTTGAAATCGAAGATCACCTCGCGCGGGTCGCGATCATGGCGGTATTGCCAGATGGCATTGTCCACGGTCTGCCCGGTCAGGAGGTTTTTCAGTTCTACTGTGGCAATGGGGATGCCGTTAAGACTGAGGGTTACATCCAGCGACTTCTCCGAGCGCGGCGAGAAATGCAGTTGCCGGGTGATGCCGAGGCGGTTCGCCGCATAGCGTTCTTCCAGCTCCGGGTTCAGCCCATGCGCCGCCTTGAAAAAGGCCACCCGCAACGTCCGGCCATAACACTTGAACCCATGCCGCAGCGTCGCCAGCGAGCCATGCGCATCCATCCACTTGCAAAGGTCGGTGAGCACTTGTTCGCCGGTCCTGGCTCCGTGCAGCGCCTCCAGCTTCGCCCACTCCTTCGGTTGCGTTTCGCGGATGAATGTGAGCACGGTTTCGGGAAAGATGGCCCGCTCGCGGTCAAAACCACCATGCTCCACCGCCGTGTAGCCGTGGCCCAGCAGATGGGCTTCGATCACGGACTCGAAGGCGGCTTCGGAAGTGGGTTGAGGACTCATAGGGCTAATGGTTCCCGCGCCAAACGCCGCTTGAGCCAATACGCCACTGTCGGCGCATAGGGTTTGAGTTCCCCGGCTTCGTCACCCCGCCATTCAGCCAGTCTTTTTTTGACCTGTGCTGTGGTTAGGCGTCCGCGCTTTTCGAGGTAGTCTTTGAAGCCATCCAGCTCCCGCTTTCGGTTCATTTGGAGGCGTGAGAGATTCAAGTTCAGCACGCCCTCGTCGAAAGTTCCGTCGGGCCTTTTGCAGCCAAGCTCCTGGTTGAACTGCCCGTCGGAAGAAACGATGGAGCCGTCATTGAGAAATGAAACGATGTCCTCGATTCGGTGGGTGGGATCCGCCGGATTCTTGGAGAGCGGGAGGTTTCCCTGATGCGTGTCGCAGTGCTGTTTTTCAGGTGGCTGACCTTCGTTTCCTTTGCAGACACCCAGCATGTTCCAATACGCCAGTTGGTCAGGCAGATTCGGGTAGGCCGCCAAGCCATTGGCGCCCTCAATCTTGAATTTTCTTGGCTTCCAATGCGCGATCTTCATCCTCAGCGGACTATTGACGATCCGGCACCCGCAGAAGGCACACAAGCCACGCTGTTCTGTCACCAGTTGCGCCCGAACGGCCTCTTTGTCTGGAAATTCATCGTAGGCCATCTCGTACCGGACATCCGCCCCTGCCCGATACTGTGCGAGAGACGAAGGTTCCGGCAGCTTCGTGATCGCCCTCATTCGGTGTCTTGCAGGAAGGAAATCAGAGTCCTGGCGCGGGTGATGTCAGGGTCATCTTCACCAACCGTCTCCGCCAATGAATGAATGATCGTTTCCGCTTGCGCGAAATCCTCCTTGTCGATGACCTCGGCCAGTTCGCCTTTCTTCTTCAGGTAATCCGCATTGGCCGAGGAGGCGTCCATTTCTTCATCCAGGATGCGGCTCGAATCCACGCCCAAGCTGCGGCTCGGGTGATGCCACGCGCCGCTTTTGGCGGACCGGACAAGAATATTCTCTTTCGGCAGCTCCCCGAACACCTGCGGCGAATGGGAAGAGCAGATGAACTGCACTTTCGGAAAAACCTCCATCAAGTCCCTCACCACGCTGCGCTGCCAGCCGGGATGCAGATGCACATCCACTTCGTCAATGAGCACGACCCCCGGTGTCTGTTTCAGAACCTCTTCCGGGTGCGTGTGTCCGTTGCCATCGCCCAGCAGGTGCGGATTGAGCGTCACGGCCCGGATCGCCATGTCCGCGAGCGTGGCGGCCATGGTGCGTTGTCCATCGCTCAGATTGGAGAAGGGCTGGGCCACTCCCCGGATGCTCACCACCACTTCACTCTTTGCCGGGTCCCAATAAATAGCGTCCACCCCCGGTATGCCTCTCTTCAAGGCCAGGCGCACCGCTTCAAATGCCGGCTTGAACCGCCCCTGCTCATCTCGCGAGGCCGCCTGGAGCACAAACCACTTCAGCACGTCCTTGAGGCGAATGCGTTCGTCGAGGCAGTCGTAGTAACCGTCGGCACGCCGGGCCTTGAGATCGCCGGAGAGGTCGGCCACGGCCCTTTCATTCGAAGCCAGCCAGGCTCGGCCCGCTCCGTAGAAGGCCAGCAGCGGCAGGGCTTCCGTTCGTTCATCACGAGCCTTCAACACGGCTTGAATGTCCGCAACGATCTCCTTGCTCCAGGGATCCACCGTGGGGGACCGCCGGGCGCGTTTCCTCCGCGTCCAGGCATGCGGTACGCGGCTTCCGACACTGCCTTTAGCCGTGATCTGGACCTGTCCGGCGGGTAGAAACTGCCTTTCACCGTTCTCATTGAGACCCGGCACCTCGCGCACCTCATGATCCATGATGTTCCGCCACTGCCTGGCTCCGCCCACGATCTTGCTCACATGCCAGATGCCGAGCGCCACCGAGACGGCGCTCAGGATGCTGGTCTTGCCCGAGCCGTTGTCGCCCACGAGCAGGGTAAAGCGCGGATCGAACTCCAGGTCGAGGTGCTCGATCCCGCGAAAGTTGTCGATCTGGATGGAATCAATTCTCATGCTGGCGGCAGATTAGGCGGGGGTTGCGGGAATGGCAATCCGCCCCGTCACTGCGGCGGCGATGAGGGCGGCGCGGCGTTCTTTGAGCAGGGCGATGGTGCGTTCGGCGGAGGCGCGCAGCTTGTCCAGCTTCGCGGTGGCGGTGGCGATGTGGGTGACGATGGCGCGCTGCTCGGGGAGCGGAGGCACGGGGATGAAGAGGTTCTTTACGGTTTCCTGACCGATGTTTTGCATTGAGTTACTGGCTCCGCTGGCCTCGCGCTCCATTACGAAGCGTCCCGGATGCGCTCTGAGAAAGTGAACAAGAAATGAGCCCGCAATTTTGCCGGTTTCCGGGTGAAAACGATAGAGTTTATCGCAGAGAATAAGCTGGGGACTCACCTCTTCAATATAGACACAACTTCCAAGAAGTTCCGTGGTGTTGGCTCGACTCATGAGAATGTCGCCCGACTTAATCTCGAGTTCAGGGATTGGTGTCTCACTATCGGGAAGCCGCTTGTTTTCGTTTTCATCAAGAACCGGCCCATTGACGCAACCCGCCTTCAGCACTCCCCATTCGCCCTCGCTTGCGGGAAATGATTCGCACTGCGGCGACCAGCCTTGCTCCATCTTTGTCGTAACGTGCTTCAACCGTTTTACCTCCCAATGTTCCGGAATAAGACCGAGCCAAGGGAGGCCGGAGTCGCGGAGCGGGACGCCAGGGTTCAGGCCGTGGGTGACGGCGCGGGTGATAATCGCCCGCCGCTTCTCCACCAACAGTCCCAGCAGGCGACCTTTCTCCGCCAACAGCGCATCCACCCGCTCCGTCTCCCGATCCAGATAGTCCGCGATGGCGCGTTGGGCCGTCAGCGGCGGAATGGGAACAGGAATATCGCCGATTTCTGAGGCGTTGATGGCTGGGTAGCTGATCCCGACGGAACGTTTGATAACCTCAGCCAAGAATTCCGGTTCCCGGATGGCATACTTACAGAAATGTGGGTTCAATACCCCCGCTTTAGGACGGATAACGGCAAACCCCGTGGAAACGATCAGGTTTCCGGCTGGATTCTCGATGGAGGCAATAGCCTGAAGATAGGTGCGAACGGTTGAGATGATGACATCACCATCGCGCACAATCCGTCTGGCCCGGCTTGGCGCATTCTCGAAACGGTAGGTGGCAATCTCCTCAATGGAACCGTCGGAACCGACATTGCCGATGTCCACATATTGAATCTCGAAATCTGGCGGGGTCTCTTCGGTGAGTGTCTCGTCATTGATGGTCGCTGCAAACTTGAGCCTCTTCACAGGCCATAGGTTGGTGGTTTGAGCCATCACTTCCGTCCTCCCTTTTTCAATCGTCGCGGCACTGCTGCGACTTTTGCCTTCTGCTCCGCATCGTCCTTTTCCTCCCCGTCCTCCGGCGGCGCGAGGAGTTGATAGAACTCATGGAGCTTGGCGCGGAGGAGTTCCTTGTCCGGGAGCATGGTTTCATACTCGGCGATCATGGCCGGGGAGAGGGTGCGGCTGAGGGCATACTCGACGACTTCGGTGTCCTTGGTGGCGCAGAGGAGGAGGCCGATGGCGGGGCGCTCGTGGGGCTTGCGGACATCGCGGTCGAGGGCTTCGAGGTAGAAGTTGAGCTTGCCGAGGTGCTCGGGCTCGAAGCGGTCGGCTTTCAGTTCAAAGGCGACAAGACAGTTCAGGCCGCGATGGAAGAAGAGGAGATCGAGCGAGAAGTCCCGCCCGCCGACCTGGACGGGGTATTCCGATCCGATGAAGCAGAAATCCCGGCCCATCTCGATGATGAAGTCTTTCAGCCGCAGGAGGAGCCCGCGGTGGAGATCGGCCTCGGAATGGTTCTGCGGGAGGTTGAGAAACTCCACGACGTAGGAATCGCGGAAGATGCTCAGGGCCTCCGGGTGGGATTGTGCCACCAGTGGTGACACTTTTGGCGGATAGAGGACGGTGCGCTCGAAGAGAGCGGTGCGGAACTGGCGTTCAAGTTGACGTCTGGACCAGCGTTCGCGGATGGCCATGCGGATGTAGAACTCCCGCTCCTCGGCCAGCCTAGCCTGCCCCATAATGATGAGATGATGGCTCCAAGACAATTGTCGCGCCAGTGGTGCGACAATTGCATCGTCGCAGTAGAGTTCGTAAAACTGCCGCATCCTGAACAGGCTGGCCCGGGTGAAGCCCCTCAACCCAGGCTGATTCCGGGCGAGGTAACGGGCGAGTTCGTCCACCACGCGGTCGCCCCATTCGGCAGAGGTGATTTTCCGGCTGATGTATTCGCCCACCCGCCAGTAGAGGTCAATGAGCGTGGTATTGACGGCTTGGTAGGCCCGCTGCCGGGCCGACTCGATGAGCTGAACGACCTCGACAAAGGAGGCGTCCGCCAGACCGGCGGTGGATGCCTCAGCAAGGCTGGACTGGCGCTTGGCTGGCGCTTTCTTTTTCACGCGGTCACCTCCTTGAGCAGGCGCATGAATTCCTCCTCCGACGTCTTCAGATCCGCGTCGATTTTCTCCAAGTCGCGCGGCGGGGTATAGCGGTAGAAGTGGCGGTTGAAATTGATCTCGTAGCCGACCTTGTCCTTGGCGCGATCCATCCAGGCATCGGGGACGTGGGGGAGGACTTCGCGGGCGAAGTAGGCGTCCACGTCCTCGGTGAGCGGGATGTTTTCGCAATCGCGGAGCCTGGCGTCGGGCGCGGGCTGGCCGTGTTTGTCCGGCACGATCTTCCCCCGCTCGTCGCGCTGCGGACGCTCAATGGTCACGCGGCGATAGCCGAAGTCGGCGTTGGCGAAAGCTTTGCTCCGCTCCCCGCCGGCGAAGCGGCCGTAGAGCCGCACGATGTCGGCGATCTGGTCCGGTTCGCCGTCCCTGCCCTCGCCGATCTTGCGCCGCTTGTCGCCGAGACTGCGGCGCATGGGGATGAAACATTCGCGGGCGTCGAGGAGTTGGATTTTGCCCTTCCGGCGTTTCTCTTTCCGATTGGTGACGATCCAGATGTAGGTGCCGATGCCGGTATTGTAGAACATCTGCTCGGGCAGGGCGATGACGGCCTCCAGCCAGTCCTTTTCGATGATCCAGCGCCGGATCTCGCTCTCGCCGCTGCCCGCGCCACCCGTGAAAAGAGGGGAGCCGCTGAACACGATGGCGAGACGCGACCCATGCTTGTGCTGTTCAGGCAGCACGGGCTCGAACTTACTGATCATGTGCTGGAGAAAGAGGAGCGAGCCATCATTGACCCGCGGCAGACCGGCGCCGAAGCGCCCGGCGTGGCCCTGTTTCTGGTGCTCGTTTCCGATCTCCCGCGCCTGTTTTTTCCAGTCCACGCCGAAGGGCGGATTGGCGAGGAAGTAGTCGAAGGTTTCGTCTTGAAACTGGTCCTCGGTGAAGATGTCGCCGTAGCGGACGTTTTCGCCGCCGCCGTTGTGGGCGACTTCCTTCATGAGCATGTCGGAGGCGGCGGTGGCAAAGGCGCGTTTGTTATAGTCCTGCCCGTAGGTGTAGAGCTGCGCGGCGGAATGGTGCTCGCGGAGGTAGTTTTGCGACTCGGCCAGCATGCCGCCGGTGCCGCAGGCGGGGTCGAGCAGCTTGCGCACGGTGCCCGGCGTGGCGAGCAGGTCGTCGTCGTTGATGAAGAGGAGATTCACCATGAGCCGGATGACCTCGCGGGGCGTGAAGTGATCGCCGGCGGTCTCATTGGCCAGTTCGTTGAAGCGGCGGATGAGGTTCTCGAAAATGAGGCCCATCTCCTCGTTCTGCACCACGGTCGGATGAAGGTCCACGTCGCAAAACTTCGAGACGACCAGGTAGAGGATGTTCGCCTCGCGCAGCTTCTCGATCTCGGCCTCGAACTCGAAGAAGTCGAAGATGGTGCGGACGTTTGCGGAGAAGCCTTTGATGTAGCTGACGAGGTGCTTCTCGATGTTGTCCGGGTCGCCCTTGAGTTTCTGGAAATCGAGCGGCGAGTGATTGTGGAAGCGCTGCCCGGAGGCTCTGTTGAGAAAGCGGTCGAGGGCGTCGTCGGTGAGCTTGCCGCCTTTGCGCTTGTTGTATTCGGCGAGCACCTTCGCCTTCGTCGGAGCCAGCACGCTGTCGAACCGGCGCAGCACCGTCATGGGGAGCATGACGCGCTCATATTGCGGCGGGCGGTAGGGGCCGCGCAGCAGGTCGGCGATTTGCCAGATGAGATTCGCGTGGTCGTGGTGGGTGGGCATTGCTCGTCTGGTAAGGGCGTCCAGGCTCCGTGGTGGGGGAGCGCTCGACACCGGGGCGAGAGACCTACCCGCCAGCGATTCCGGGCGCGAGAGCAAACCGGCGTGCGCCGGTGAACTCTCGACGCCGCACCTTTCCGGCATGCGGGCTGCTAAACGAGGCCGCATGTCCTCGTCGGAACCTGTCTCCATTGTCATGCGGTCCAAGAACGACGCCGCGCTCATCGGCGCGACGTTGCGCGCGGTCCATGCGCAGGATTATCCGGGGGGCTTTGAGCTGATCCACATCGACTCCGGCTCGACCGACGGGACGCTCGACATCATCCGCTCCTTCCACCCCGCGCAGCTCATCGAGATCAAGGCGGAGGACTACGTGCCGGGCACCGTGCTCAACCTCGGCATGCGCGCGGCGCGCTCGCCGTGGGTCGTCTTTCTCAACTCCGACTGCGGGCCGGTGGACACGCACTGGCTGTCGGAACTCGTCCAGGTCGCACGCACCGCCGAGCGCGCGGGCGCGGTGTTCGGGCGGCAGATTCCGCGGCGCGATTGCCAGGCGGTCTATGCGCACGACTACGACCGCTGCTTCAGCCACGCGCGCGAGTCGGGGCAGTGGGATCACTTTTTCAGCATGGCCAATTCGATCGTCCGCCGGGACGTGTGGGAGGCGGAGCCGTTTCGCGAAGACCTCCAGTATTCCGAGGACGATGAATGGTCGCGGCGGCTCATCGCCAAAGGCTGGGCCGTGCTCTACGCGCCGGAAGCGGCGGTCTTTCATTCGCACAATTACACGCTCCGGCAGGCCTTTCGCCGCGCCTACGGCGAAGCCTTCGCGCTCGCGGCCATCGAGACCGTGCCGGCGGATCGCTACTCGCTGCTGCGCACGGTCGCGGCGGGCGGGCTGCGCGAGTGGCTGCGGGATTTCGGCTACTGCCGGCGCATGCAGCGGCTCGCGGAATGGCCGCACGCGCTCGGCGTGCGGCTCGCGCAGCGGCTGGGAAAAGTGCGCGGTTTCCGCTCCGGCTGGGCGCGCTACCGGGATGGCGCGGTGGCGAAGGGAGCCTGCTAAAAGATCATGGCGACCGAAGTCTGGCGGCGGAATTTCTGGCGGAACACGGCCACGAATTATGTGAACATCATCGTGCGCATCGGCGCGGGGCTGGTGCTCTTCCGCCTGCTTTTCCAGCGGCTGGAGCACGAGCGCTTCGGCTACTACTCGCTGCTCTGGTCGCTCTTCGGCTACGCCATCCTGCTCGACTTCGGGCTCGGCGTGGCGGTGCAAAAAACCGTGGCGCAAAAAGCGGCGGGCGGCGATCTGGCGGGGCTCAACCGGCTCGTCACCACGATCGTCTGGTCCTTCGCGGTGATCGGCCTCGCGGGCTTTGTGGTCTTCGCGCTGGGGCGGTCGCTGTTCCTCGATTGGATTCACGTCGCCCCAGCCAATCGCGCGGAATTCGGCACGGCCTACCTCATCTTTTTCGCCGCGCTCGGGATCAATCTGCCGCTCGCGCTTTTCCACGAAATGCTCCGCGGCCTCCAGCGCATGGACATCGTGAACTGGTGCGTGGTCGGCTCGCAGTTGCTGAATCTGGGCCTGATGACCTTCGGCATCTACGCCGGCTGGCCCTTCCCGATGATCGTCCTGACGAGCGTGGCCACGACCGTCGCGCCGGAAATCGCCGCGCTCTTTTTCGTCCGCCGCCTGCTCCCCGGCCTCGATCTGCATCCGCGCAATTTCCACTTCCCCGACGTGCGCGGAGTGCTGTCATTTTCGCTCGTCGCCTACCTCATCACCTTCACGAATCTCGTGATGGTGCGGAGCGACCAGGCGGTGATCAGCGTGATGCTCGGCGTCGGCTTTGTGGCGCTCTACCAGCTCGGGTACAAGGCGGCGGAGTTTTTCGGCCACCTCTCCCGCCAGATGCAGGACGCGCTTTCGCCCGCCGCCGCGCACCTCCACGCGACCGGCGATGCGCAAGGCGTGCGCGGACTGCTTTTGCAAAGCGCCCGTCTCACCATCCTCGCGACGACGCCGCTCTACGCGCTGTGCGCGGCCTATCTCGATCCGGTGATCCGCATTCTCAGCGGGCTCAAGGAAGTGGACGCGACGACCTTCTGGGTCGGCCAAGCGCTGCTGCTCGCGACCTACAGCACGCTCATCACGGGCAGTTGCTCGAAACGCATTCTCGTGATGTGCGGATGGGAGCGTCCGCTGCTCAAGGCGAGCCTCGTCGAGGCGGGCCTGAATCTCGTGCTGAGCCTCGTTCTGGTGCGCCCGTTCGGCGTCCTCGGCGTGGCCCTCGGCACGCTCGCGCCGGCGCTGCTCATCGGCTGGTGCTGGGTGCTGCCGCTGACCGCGAAGTTTGCGGGCATCAGCTTTGGCGGGCTGCTGCGGGAATTTTTCCGGCCCGTGCTCAGGCCCGTGGCCGCGGCGCTCGCGGTGCTCGGCGGGCTGCTCCTTTTCTGCCCGCTCCCCGCGTCCTCGCACGTCCTCGACTGCGCGTGGCGCGGGCTGCTCGTCCTCGCCACGCTCGCCGCCGTGGTCGCGCCTTTCCGCAGTGCTTTGAAAACCCCCGCCGCCCGCGCGGCCATGCCCTCCGCCTTATGAATACGTTCGATCCCAAAACCACGGTGCTCCTCGGCGTGCCGTTCCACGACGTCACCATGGCCGAGACGCTGGATGAAATCGACGGCATCATCGCCGCGCGCACGCCCAGCTACATCGCCACGGCCAATCTCGATTTCGCCACGCAGGCGAGCGACGACGTGGAACTCCAGCGCATCCTGCTCGATGCGCATCTCGTGCTCTGCGATGGCACGCCGCTCATCTGGGCTTCGCGCTGGCTCGGCGTGCCGCTGCGCGAGCGCGTGGCCGGCTCCGATCTCACCCCGAAACTCGCGGAGCGGGCGGCGGCAAAAGGGCACCGCCTGTTTTTTCTCGGCAGCGATGAGGCGGTGCTGAAGCTCGCCAAGGAGACACTCGTCGCGCGGCATCCCGGCCTTCAGGTCTGCGGCATCTATTCGCCGCCGTATGCGAAACTGCTCGATCTCGATCACGACGAAATCGCCCGCAGAATTGGCGAGGCGAAGCCCGACATCGTGCTCGTGGCGCTCGGCGCTCCGAAGCAGGAGAAATGGATTTACATGCACTACCGGAAACTCGGCGTGCCGCTGTGCATCGGCATCGGGGCGAGCCTCGATTTCGTCGCGGGAAAATTTTCGCGCGCGCCCGTGTGGATGCGGAAATGCGGGCTCGAATGGACTTACCGGCTGATGCAGGAGCCCAAACGACTGGTTGTTCGATACTGGTTGGACTTTCGCTTTTTCATCCGCGCGCTGCGCGAGCAAAAGCGGATGCTGAGCAGGACCGTGGCCCCGCTCTCCGCACCGCCGGAGCGCATGCACTGGCCGGGTATCGCCTCGTATGAATGGATCGGTCGCGCCGATGCGGCGGCGGTGCTTTCCGGGGCCATCGCGGAGCCGGGGCCGAAGTCCGGCCGCGTCCACGTCGTCCTCGATCTCAGCGGTGTCACCTTCATCGACAGCTCAGGACTTGGGCTGCTGCTCAAGGGCTTCAAGCAATGCAAAGACGCCGGCGGCGCGCTGATTATTGTCCGCCCGTCGGAAGTCGTGCGCGAGCTGCTCGCGCTGTCGAAACTCTCCCGCCTGCTGCCGTGCGCGGAGTCGGCGGAGGCGGCGCACCGCCTGATCTATCTCGACCGGCTGGAGACCAAGGCCTACTCGGAAAATGACCGGCGCAACCAGGCGGTGATCTTCCGCTGCCTCGGCGAAATCAACGCGGCGAACGCCGATGAATTCCGCGAGCTGCTGCAAATGAAATGGGAGCAGGAAGGGACGGCGAAAGTGCTCGAAATTGATTTCACGCGCGTCGATTTCATCGACAGCTCCGGCCTCGGCTGCCTGCTCCGCGCGCGCAAGCTGGTCACGGCGCGCGAAGGCGCGGCGCTCAAGCTGACGGGCGTGAACGAGAATCTGCGCAACGTCATCGCGCTGGCGCATCTCGACGAGGTGCTGGGGCTGGCCAAGGCGTCATGATCCGCGTCGCGCTTTCGACTTCGGTGGTGCAGCGGGGGAAGTCCGGCGTGGCGAGTTATCTCTTCGGCTTGCTCGACGGGCTGCGCGAAATCACCGCGCCGGTGGAGATGACGCTGCTCGGTTTCGAGGAGGACGAGGCGCTGTTTTCCAAGTGGCTTGGCTGGTGCCGGTGGGAGCCGGTCGCGGAGAAATGGCGGCCCGCGGTGCGCAACATTTTCTGGCACCACACGGCGCTGCCGGGCGTGCTAAAAAGACTGCACACCGAGGTGCTGCACATCCCGAGCTATCGGCGGATCGTGTGGCGTCCGCCGGTGCCGCAGGTCGTCACGGTGCATGATTGTGCGGCCTTTGCCGTGAGCGGGAAATACGATGCGGCGCGGATGTTTTATGGCCGCCATGTCGTCAGCCGGCTCGCGCGACAGGCGGATGAACTCATGGCGGTGAGCCATTCGACGGCAACGGACATGGAGCGCTTTTTCAAAGTCCGCGCCGCGGATGTGAAAGTCGTCTGGAACGGCATCGACCACCGCGCCTTTTACCCGCGACCCGCCGCGGAAGTGCGCCGCACGCTGGCCGACAAACTGGAGCAAACGCGCCCGTATTTCCTCTACCTCGCGCGGCTCGAACATCCGGGGAAAAATCATGTGCGTCTCATCGCGGCCTTCGAGAAATTCGCCGCGGCCAATCCCGCGCGGACTGAGGAACTCGTCTTTGGCGGCGCGGACTGGCACGGCGCGGAGATGATTCACGCGCGGATTGCCGCCTCACCGCTGCGCCAGCGCATTCGCAATCTCGGCTTTGTCGCCAAGGAGGATCTGCCGGTCTGGTACGGCGGGGCGACGGCGATGATTTATCCGTCGCTGTTTGAAGGCTTCGGACTGCCGCCCGTGGAGGCGATGGCCTGCGGGTGTCCCGTCGTCTCCTCGCCGCGCGGGTCACTGCACGAAGTGGTCGGCGACGCGGCGCGTTTGATCGACCCGGAGAATGTCGCCGACATGGCGGCGGCGCTCGGCGAAATGAGCGGCTCGGAAGTGGTGCGCGCGGCGTGGAGGGCGCGCGGGCTGGAGCGCGCGGCGCAATTCCAATGGGAGCGCGCGGCCGCGGCGACCGTGGAAAGTTATTACGCGGCGGCGGGCCGCACTCTGCCCACGGCGAGGCATGCGCATTGCTAAATCAGCTTTGCGACAACCGAAGCCCACTCAACCCTGCGCCCGCCCATTTCTGCTCCGAATCCACTCCGCCCTTTGTCCGCCAGCACCCTCGCCCGGTTGGAACCCGTGCGGGAATGGTCGCCGGAGGATGCTGCCGCGACGGAAGCGCCGCCGACGGCACCGGCGGCGGGAGGAAATGGAGCGAGTTCCCTGCCGTTCGACCCGCAGCGTTTTATCGGAGCCCTGCGGCGGCATTGGCATTGGCTGTGGCGTGGCGCGGCGGTCGGTCTTGTGTTCGCGGTCGGCGTCGGTTTTCTGAAAGCGAAGACGCGCTACGAGGTCTCGCTCGAACTCATCAAGCGCTACACCCAGCCGACGTTCCAATTCGGGATCAACGGCGAGCCCTACAAGCCGCGCGTC
Organism: Chthoniobacter sp.; assembly: GCA_043779205.1. Lineage (GTDB taxonomy): Bacteria > Verrucomicrobiota > Verrucomicrobiia > Chthoniobacterales > Chthoniobacteraceae > Chthoniobacter. The sequence goes on from JAYWEP010000042.1 coordinate 23,549, forward strand.
TTCACCGCCTCGACGCTCGCGAGCGCGGCCCGCTCGCCGAACGTGCTCGAGCGCGTGGCGCGGCGTTTCGGTCACGGCGTCTCCGCCGATCTTTTGAAAAGCTCGATCCTCGTGAAAGAGGATCGCGTCACCGATTTTGTCACGCTCACGCTCTCCGGCTACCAGAGCCCCGCGGCCACGGTGGAGCTGGCGAAAGTGTGGACGGATGAAGTCGTGAGTTTCACCGGCGAGATGCAATCGCAGGACAGCCGCGCGATTCGTCTGGTGCTGCAGACCCAGCTCGCCGGCAACCAGCGGGAACTCGAGCAGCTCGACAAGGCGACGATGAAACTCACCGGCAGCGAGCGGCTGATGGCGGCGGATGCGCAGGTCGATGGCTACCTGCATTCGCAGGCCGAGGCGGAGACGAAATACGAGACGGCGCGCACCGAATTGCAGTCGGTGACTTCCAAGATCGAGGGCGTGAAAGCCGAGTTGCAGCAGCTCACGCCGCTGACCGAGGAGCTGCGCACGGCGCGCGCGGAGCTGGATCAATTTCGCACGCGCTACACCGATCAGAATCCGCTGGTCATCGACCGTCTCGAAAAAGTGGCGGCGCTCGAAGCGCGGCTCAAAGCGCCGGAAAAGCCGGTCGGCGGCACGGATGTGAACAGCCTGTCCGGCACCTTCGTGAGCAACGCGCTCTACCTGCGGATGGTCGAGCTGGAGAACCAGCGCGACGCCGTGGAGCGGCAGATGCAGGAGCTGGAAAAAAAGCGCGCGCAATACCAGGACACGCCAGTGGATACGTCGCAGATCATGGAGATGCTCCAGAAAAAGCAGACGCTCCGCACCGCGCAATCGCTGCTCCTGAGTCGGTTGCAGGAGGTGCGGTTGTTCGAGGAAAACCCGCCCGCGTTTTATGGCGTCTTCGCGCCTGCGGACATCGAGAACATCGTGACCAAGCGCAAGGCGCTCAAGGTCGCGGTGTATGGCATCGGCGGGACCATCGGCGGTGCGTTTTGCGCCCTGGGCGCGGTGCTGCTCGTCGGATTTCGCGACCCAAAATTGCGGACGCGCGGCGAAGCGGCGAAGACGCTCGGCGTGCCGCTGCTCGGCGCGCTCGTCGCTGGCGGGAGCGAGGACTCCGCAGAATTGGCGGGCAAAGTGTGGGCGCGCTGGATCGGCAATGCACCCGGCGGAAAGAGGGCGCGGGCCGTCTGGTCGCCAGCTCTCGATGCGAGCGAAAACGATTTCTGGCGGATGATGCTCGGCGAGGCGCGCAAGCTCCTGCCCGGCCTGCTCGTGGTGGACTGCGGCGCGAGTCCGCTGCCCGCGCTCGCGGAGCTGCCACGCATCACGGACGACGCCGGCGATTTTGCGATGATCCATTGTCCGATCGAAAACTGTTCGCTCCACGAAGCGCGGCAGTTTGCGGAATGGATCGAGGTCCGGCTGGCGCGCGGCTGCGACGTGTGGGTGCGCTTTGCCGGCCCGGTGCAGGAGCCCGCGACCACGCTCGCGCGCTGCCTTCACGCGCCGCTCGTGCTCGTGCCGCTGCACCGCACCGAGGTCGGGTTTTGGAAAGAGCAGACGGCGCTCTTCCGGCACAGCGCCATCCCGCTGTGCGGCGCGCTCGTGCTCAATGAAACGCCCAGCGGCCACGCCGATGCCCATGCCGTCTAAGTGCGCGGCGCTGCTCCTCATCGTGCTCTGCTTCGTCGCCGGTGCGGCTGCGGAGACGGCGGAGGCGCCTTCGTGGCGCGAGCGCTACACGCTCGGGCCCGGCGATCTGCTGAGCTTCGCGCTCTACGGGCGGCCCGAGTTTTTGCGCAATGATGTGGCGGTGCAGCCGGATGGAAATATCAGCTATCTCCAAGCCGCGGGCATTCGCGCCGAGGGTCTGACGGTCGGGGAATTGCGCGCGAAATTCGAGGAGGTGCTGGGGGAGTTTTACCGGCGTCCGCGCGTCATCATCACGCCGTCGGAGCTGCGCAGTAAGAAGTATTTCGTCGTCGGCAAGGTCGTGAACAACGGCGCGTTTTCGATGGAGCGGCCGATCACGGTGATGGAGGCGATTTCCCGCGCGCAGGGCATGGAGACGGGCATCGTCGAGGAAAAGACGGTCGAGCTGGCGGACCTCGCGCATTCCTTTCTCGTGCGCAAAGGGCAGCGCGTGCCGGTGGATTTCGAGAAGCTGTTTAACAAGGGCGACATGTCGCAAAACGTCGAGCTGGAGCCGGGCGATTATCTGCACATCGCGTCGTCCGCCTCGAACGATGTCTATGTGCTCGGCGAAGTCATGCGGCCCGGCTTTCAAGGCTACATCCAGGACATGACGGTGCTCGGCGTGATCGCCGCGCGCGGCGGCTACAGCAAGGCGGCGTATCGTGAGCGCGTGCTGGTGGTGCGCGGGTCGCTGGGCAAGCCGCAGTTGTTCGTGGTGAATACGAACGACATGCTCAAGGGCCGTGCGAAAAACTTCCTGCTGCAGCCGCGGGACATTGTCTTTGTGAATGCGCGCCCGTGGCTGGCCGCGGAGCAGGTGCTCGATTTGGCGATCACCACGTTTTTCCAAGGCGCGGCGAGCTCGTGGGCGAACCGCAATCTGCCCGACGTGATCACCGCACCGTTCCTGCAGCAGACCAGTTCTGGGCGGGCGCGCGAACAGAACTTGCGATGATCCGCGCGCTGCTTTTTTCATTCGCGCTCGCGCTGCTCGCGGGCTGCGCGCCGATGGGGCCGAAATTCACGCCGGGCGCGCATGCCGGGAAGGCGGTCGCGGGGGAATTCAGCAAAGTGAAAACGTCCGGCGGGATCGCCGCCGAATGGCTCAAGCCCTCGACGGACAAGTACCGCCTCGGGCCGGGGGACAAGCTGGAGATCGAAATGCTGGAGTTTCCCGAGACGCATATGCGCTGCCTCGTGCTGCCGGATGGCACGCTCTTTTTCCACACGGTGGCCGGTTTGAAAGTGACCGGCATGACCGTGCCCGAGCTGAAGGCCGCGCTGGAAAAATCCCTCGCCGCCGACTACCGCACACCGCAGGTGGCGGTGATCCTGCGCGAGGCGACGAGCGAGCGCGTGTGGGTGCTCGGCCGGCTGAAACGGCCCGGCGTCTATGCGCTCGATACGCCGACGACGATCATCGAGGCGATTGCCAAGGCGGGCGGCGTGGCCTCGGCGCGTTCCTTCGGCATGACCGAGGATCTCGCCGATTTGCGGCACAGCTTCCTCATTCGCGGCGGGAATTTCGTGCCCGTCGATTTCACCAAACTTTTCCGCGAAGGCGACATGTCGCAGAACATTTACCTGCGCAATGGCGACTACATTTACCTGCCCTCCGCGCAGGCGCAAAAGGCCTACGTTCTCGGCGCGGTCAACCAGCCGAAGGCCGTGGATTTTGCCGGGGACATGACGCTCATCTCCGCGCTCGCCTCGGCGCAGGGTCTGGCGGCGAGCGCCTATCCGCAGCGGGTCGTGATCGTCCGCGAATCGCTCACCTCGCCGAAGGTGGCGGTCGTGAATTTCAACGACATCGTCTCCGGGAAGGCCAGCGACATCGTGCTCGAACCGCAGGACATCGTGTGGGTGCCGACGAGCCCGTTCGAGCGGATCGACAAATATCTCGGCGAAGTCATCTCCAGCTTCGTCCGCACCGTGGCCGCCAACGAAGGCGCACGCGCCGCGGTGCCCAGCGCAGCGACGGTGCAGCCGACGGTGAGGATTGGGAATTGAGCGAACGCCCGGAAGGTTAGCCGTGTCGCAGTCGCCAGGAAATCGTCGCGACTTAGATTGCGGACACGGCACTAGTCAGGGCCGGTGTTCTTGATTAACTCGATGGCTCCGGGCCTGCCGACTACCACTCCGTCGTCGCCTTTTTCGCCCGCCAGTTACTCAAAGACCTCCGCCTCGTTGGCGGTTACGAAGTCCTTTACCCGAAAGTCCGCGACTTCATGCGCGGCCATCTTTTTGAAAGCTCGCCCGTGGACCTGGAAGACCCCGTCGTCCTCCGCAATCTCTCCGAACCGGAGGCCGGCAAAATCCTCTGCGACTCGTTTAAGGTCGCCATCAACGCGCTGACCATTGCCGACACCGGCACGACCCGCATCGAAGACCGCATCCGCCTGCGCCACACGCGCCCCTTCCGCACCGAGCACCGCCCTTTCCTCGCGGCGAAAAAATCCATCTTCACCAAGATCGTCGGCGAGGCCCATTCCGGCGGCTTCGAGCTTTCGTTCGCAGCCTTCCTCGAAGCCGCGCCCGATGTGCAGGCCTTCGCCAATAACTACCTCGCCGTCGGCTTCAAGCTCGACTACGTGAAGGCCGGTGGCGACCTCTCCAATTACATCCCGGATTTCCTCGTCCGCGATACCGGCGGCACCGTCTGGATCATCGAAACCAAGGGCCGCGAGGAACTCGATCTCCCGCAGAAAATGGCGCGGCTGAAACTTTGGTGCGCCGATGCCACCGCCGCGAGTGTGGAGGAAGACGGCGTCACCTATCGCTTCATTTACGTGGATCAAAAAGGCTTCGGGCAGCACCCGCCGAAAACGTTCGCTGCGCTCGCCGCCAGCTTCACCGAATACCAAGGATGACCATCACTGAATCCCAGGAACTCGCCCGCCGCTTCAACGAAGAGGAAGCCGTCTGGCGCTGCTACGAACACAAGCGGGCATTGCGGCGTTTGCCCGGCTCGCGCACGCCACTGTCGGAAGAAATCCTGGACGATCTCGACTGGCAGGCGGCGGAGCGGGAATGCCGCGCGGTGCGCGCCATCGGGTTTTTCATCCCTGTAAATTATGAAACCAAAGAAGCCCATTGAATCCCTGATCCTCAACCTGCGCGGCCAGAAGGTGATTCTGGATGCCGACTTGGCGGAGCTTTATGACGTGCCGACGAAAGTTTTCAACCAGGCGGTGAAGCGCAATGCCGACCGTTTTCCGGAAGATTTCATGTTCCAACTGACCGCCCAGGAGTGGAGCAACTTGAAGTCGGAAATTGTGACTTCAAGTTTGGAAGTTCCTCAAAAAGAAAGCGCTGCGTCGAACTGGTCACAATTTGTGACCAGTTCCAAACGGCATCGCGGAGCGGCCTACCGGCCAATCGCGTTCACCGAACACGGCGCCATCATGGCCGCAACGATCTTGAACAGCCCGGCGGCCGTGGCGATGAGCGTGTATGTGGTGCGGGCCTTCATCCAGATGCGCGAGCAGATCGCGGCGAACGCGCAGATTCTCAAGCGGCTCGCGGAGATCGATCACAAGCTGCTCGAACACGATGAAGCCCTCGGCATCATCTGGCACAAGCTGCAGCCGCTGCTCGCCCCGCCGCCTCCGGCGCCACCGTTGCCGCGGAAGCGCATCGGCTTCCAATCCTGATCTTATGGCCCGTCACACTGCCGACGCCTACGACCTTTCCGAAACCGACAAGCGCGACCTCATCAAGCTCATCGAGCAGGGCAGGCCGCTCCCGGAGAAATACCGCTTCCTCCTCTTCGCCGACAAACGCGAGGTCGAACTCGTCTGGAACGGCAAGTCCCGCGAAGTCTGCACCGCCATCCTC
>JAYWEP010000043.1:0-7546 GCA_043779205.1 Chthoniobacter sp.
CTAAAAAGTCGTCGGCGTCCGATCTTCCCTCTTTCTCCTGCTCCTGCTCTCGTGCGCCGCGGGAGAGCAGGAGCAGGAGAAAGAGTAAGATTCCAACGATCACGCCGACTTTTTCGACGCCCTCTCAGGATGCACCGTTGCGCAGCCTTCGGCCCGGCGCTAATAAGTCCTCCGGACTTCCCATGATCCCGCGCCGCTCTTTCCTCCAAGCCACCGTCGGTGCCGGTGCGCTCGCGGCACTGGGCGATCTCGGATTTCTCGCGCAGCTCCCGCGCGTCTCGGCGGCGGAGGCCGTGCTCGACCCGCGGATGGTCCGCCTGGAATCCGGTATCGAGCCGCTCGTGCGCGTGCTTGAGGAGACGCCGCGGGAGCGGGTGATCGAAGAGGTGGCCGCGCGGGTCAAAGGCGGGCTGAGCTATCGCGAGCTGCTCGCCGCGCTGCTGCTGGCGGGCGTGCGCAACATCCAGCCGCGGCCCGTCGGCTTCAAATTCCACGCGGTGCTGGTCGTGAACTCCGCGCATCTCGCCAGTCTCGCGTCGCCGGACACGGATCGCTGGCTGCCGATTTTCTGGGCGATCGACCAGTTCAAATCCTCGCAGGCGGCGGACGTGCGCGAGGGCGACTGGACCATGGCCCCGGTGGAGGAAAGCGCCGTGCCGTCGAGCCTGCGGGCGCGAGCGGCGTTCATCGAGGCGATGGATAATTGGGACGAAGCCGCGGCCGACGCGGCGGTGGTGGGGCTCGCGCGCACGGCGGGTGCGGATGAGCTGTTCGAAGTTTTCTGCCGCTATGGCGCGCGCGATTTTCGCGACATCGGGCACAAGGCGATCTATGTGGCGAACAGCTTCCGCTGCCTCGACGCGATCGGCTGGCAGCATGCCGAGCCGGTGCTGCGCTCGCTCGCCTACGCGCTGCTCGACCGCTCGGGCGCGAAGGAAAATCCCGCGCACGCGGACCTGCCCGCGGATCGTCCGTTCCGGCAGAATCTGGAGTCGGTGAAAAGCATCCGCGAGGGCTGGCTCGACGGAAAACCGCAGGCGGAAGCGACGGCCGAATTGCTCCAGGCCATCCGCACCGGCGGCCCGGCGGACACGAGCGGGCTGGCGGTGAAGCTGCTCAACGCGGGCGTCGCGCCGCAGTCGATTTTCGACGCGCTGTTCGACGGCGCGGGCGAACTCCTCATGCAGGCCCCCGGCATCCTCTCGCTCCACGCGATGACTTTCACCAACGCCGCGCACTACGCCTGGCACCGCACCCGCAGCGACGAAACCCGCCGGCTGCTGCTCCTGCAAAACGCCGCCTTTCTCCCGCTCTACCGCGGCAGCCGCGAGGACACGGGCCTGCACCTCGACACGCTCGAACCGCTCGCGCCCGAGGCGAAGGGCGACGGGGCGGTGGCCGAGATTTTTGCCGACGCCAGCAAGGACCGCCTGACCGCCGCGCGCAAGACGCTCGCCTACGTGAAGGACGCGCCCGACGCCAAAGCCTTTGCCCATGCGGCCCGCCGGCTGGTCTTCCTCAAAGGCCGCGATGCGCACGACTACAAATTCAGCTCCGCCGTGCTCGAGGACTACGCGCGCCTGGCGCCGCCATGGCGCGACCGGCTGCTCGCCGCGAGCCTGTTTTATTTCCGCGGCTCGGGCGACCCGGACAATGATCTCGTCCAGCGCACCCGCGCCGCGCTGACCGCGTGATGAGCCTTGGCCAAAGGATCGGGCTCCCGCAAGCCATTGGCAGCCATGGCGGACATCGTGCTGAGCAACCCGCGGTTTGAAGCCTCTTTCTGGGGCATGGAGCACGCCGTGTGGCGGAGGCTCATCCGAAGGTCCGCGCCTACGTCAAGAATCACAACCTCGGTCTCGAAGTGCCTTATCGCTATGGCTCGGAGACGCGCCGTTATCTCCCGGATTTCATCGTCCACGTCGATGACGGCCACGGGCCCGACGACCTCCTGCACCTCATCGTCGAAATCAAAGGCTACCGCCGCGAGAATGCGAAGGAGAAAGCCTCCACCATGAAGACCTACTGGGTGCCCGGCGTGAACCACCTCGGCGCGCATGGCCGCTGGGCCTTCGCCGAGTTCTGCGATGTGTATGAAATCGAGTCCTACTTTGCCGCCAAGGTTGCCGGGCAGTTCGACAAGATGATCGGCACCGTCGCGCCATGATCCAGTCCTTCGCCGATGCCGACACGCAGCAGCTTTTCATCGAGGAAAAGAACCGGCGCTTTGCGTCCATCGCCCGCGTCGCCCTGCGCAAGCTCATGCAGGTGAATCGCGCCGGCCAGCTTTCGGATCTCGCCGTGCCGCCCGGCAACCGCCTCGAACCACTCCGCGGGAATCGCGCGGGCTTTCACTCCATCCGCATCAACGACCAATGGCGTCTCGTCTTCCGCTGGATCGGGACCGGCCCCACGGAGGTCGCCATTGTCGATTATCATTGGAGCATCCGCTATAACGCCATACGTTACAGCCATGAACCCGCCAATCACACCCGGAGAAATCTTGCTGGAGGAGTATCTCAATCCGATGGGGATTTCCCAAAACGCCATGGCCCGCGCCATCGGCGTGCCGCCGCGCGCCATCAATGAGATCGTCCTCGGCAAGCGGGCCATCACCCCGGCCATGTCCATCCGCTTCGGAGCGTTCTTCGGTCAGTCTGAGGGCTTCTGGCATGGGCTTCAGGTCGAGTGGGATTTTCGCGCCCTCGCCAAAAAGCGCCGCAAACTCGTCGCCGGCATCACCCCGGCGCAGGAACTCGCCCACGCCTGAGCCATTCTCGCCTCATGGCCAAAGCACCCACAGCCAAAACCGTCGAGACCCTCAAGCACGACGAGGCGAAGCGGAAAAACATTCCCGCTGCCGAGCATCAATCCGTGCGCGACGAGGCGCAGGACATCAGCGTTGCCCATCTGCGGCGTCCTGCCGCACGAGTTCGGCGTCTTCGTGCGCTCGGCGGGGCAAATTGGGTCGCGCCCAAGCGGCGGTCAAAGAGGCGGGACTGCCTTGCGAGATTCTCGATGAGCACGTCGTGACCGCCAGCGGCCGCGTTTCGATCAGCACCATGCACCTGGCAAAGGGACTGGAGTTCCGCGCCGTGGTGGTGATGGCGTGCGATGACGAGATCATCCCCTTGCAACAACGCATCGAAACCGTCGGCGACGACGCCGACCTGCAGGAGATCTATGACACCGAGCGCCACCTGCTTTACGTCGCCTGCACGCGAGCGCGGGACCATCTGTTAGTCACGAGTGTCGAACCGGCGTCGGAGTTTCTTGATGACCTAAGCGGCTCAGAGGGCGTCTAAAAAGTCGGGATCAGAGCCTCATGCTCATGCTCTTGATCTATGTGCCGGGTGGAACAGGGGAATCAAGAGCAGGAGCAAGAGCAGGATGATTTTTTAGACGCCCTCTAAGAAAGACATTTTTCACCGCTCACGGCAGCTTCATATCGGTGTACGGGACATAGGTATAGGCGCTGTTGAGCGGATTGATGACCGTGGCTTCGGCAACCTTGAATTCCTTGCGCGTCATGGAGCGGACATGCCCGTCGCAGAAAAGAAAATTGGCCGCGTTGTCGTCGCTCGTGATCGGATCGCCTGTGCCGAAATAAGCGCGGATGTTCTTCGGATTGCAGACCGAATAGCCGATCTCGTTCGACTCGGCCATGAAGACCGTGCCGCCCGGATACTCAATGGACGGCATGCTGAGATACCTGTCCTTGCTATAGAGCCAGTAGTTCATGCCGTAGCAAAAGAGATACTTGTCCTTGGTGATCCCGGCATTCACGCTCGTCGGCACGGCAGGGTTGATCCAGACGGACTTCTCGCCGGCCTTGGGAGCGGACGCGCGGTCCATGAGCTGTTGCTCGCCCAGGTAAGGCGGCAGCCGGTTGAACCAGGCCTCGGCCTGGTCAATGTGGATATTGTTCCCGGAGCCCTGGCCATCCGCGGGGAAGACGTTGTTATTGTCCGCGAGCGACGCGGCCAGAGCCGCGCCCCACTGGCGGAGGTTATTGATCGAGGCGGTCTGCTGCCCCTTGCGTTTCGCCGAGGCAAACGCCGGCATCACCAGCGCCGCCAGAACCGCGATGACGACGATGACCACCAGCAACTCAATGAGCGTAAAGCCCGCGCCCGCCCGCCGGCGGCCGGCGGCAGCGGCCCGGAAATCGGCAGGTGCGATGCGCATGCCGCACCTAACGCAGATCCGCGCCGCCAACTCAACCCGCAATCCGCCCGCGATGGTCGCAAGATGGTGCGCGGCGCGGGGCCGAAAACCATTTGCCAACCCGCTTTCACTCCCGATACTCCGCGACTCTATGAACGACATCCGCATCATCCTCCACACCTCCCGCGGCGACCTCGAAGGCACCCTTTTCGCCTCGAAAGTCCCGATGACCGCCGCCAATTTCCTGAACCTCGCCCAGCGCGGCTTTTACAACGGCGTGAAATTTCACCGCGTCATCCGGGACTTCATGATCCAGGGCGGCGACCCCACGGGCACCGGCTCCGGCGGCCCCGGCTACCGCTTCGCCGATGAAATCCACCCCGCGCTCAAGCACACCAAGCCCGGCCTTTTCTCCATGGCCAATGCCGGCCCCGGCACCAATGGCAGCCAGTTTTTCATCACCCACTGCCCCACCCCGCACCTCGACGGCAAGCACGCCGTCTTTGGCGAAGTGACCAAGGGCCAGAACATCGTGGACACCATCGCCCAGGGCGACGCGATCCAGACCATCGACATCCTCGACCCGACCGATGACCTCTTTGCCGCGCAGAAAGCGAACCTCGACAAGTGGAACGCGGCGCTGGGGAAATGAGTTGAGAGTTTTTAGTTGAGAGTTGAGAGCCGCTGGTCACGAGATCAGCGGCTCTTTACGTTTCAGCGTCTCGCTTTTCTGGAGTGAAAAGCGAACGCGCGCAGCAGTCTCCACGCGGCTCTCAACACTCAACTCTCAACTCTCAACTCTCAACTTCCCTCAAAACACCATCGGCTCGCCTTCCGTCATCACCGAGATGCGCCCTTCGAGGCCCTGCTCGCGGGCGCAGATGAGCAGGCGCTCGGGGGGCTCGTTCAGCGGCTCGTAGCTCAGGCGGAAAGTGCCGTAGTGCATCGGCACCATGCGCTGTGCGCCCAGCTCCACGAAGGCCCGCAGCGCCTCCTCGGGCGTCATGTGGACCTCGCGCCCGCTCGGCGGGTCGTAGGCCCCGATGGGCAGCAGCGCCACGTCGATCGCATGCCGCTCGCCGATCTCGCGGAAGCCGTCGAAGTACGCCGTGTCCCCGCAGTGGTAGATCGTCCGCCCGCCGACCTCGATGACAAACCCGCCAAAGCCGCGATGCGAATCGTGCAGCACCCGCGCGCCCCAATGATGCGCCGGCGTGAGCGTGATCTTCGCCGGCCCGCACTGGTAGCTTTCCCAATAGTGCAGCTCATGCACGCTGCGAAAGCCGAGGTCATGCACGAGATTGCCGACCTCAAACGGCACCACGATCGGCTGGTCCGCCGCCACCCCGCGCAGCGTCTTGCGGTCGAGATGGTCGAAGTGCGCGTGCGTGACCAGCACGAGGTCGATGGCCGGCAGATCATCGAGGTGCAGCCCCGGATGCTTCATCCGCTTGAAGACCTTCAGCCACTTCGCCCAGTTCGGATCGATGAGCAGATTCTGCTCGCGCGTCTGAATCAGAAACGACGCGTGCCCGATCCAGGTGATCCCGATTTCACCCTCCTTCAGCTCGGGAAAATTCGGCGGCGCGTGCCCGCCGGAGCGCGGCTCGAACATCGAGGGGATGAGCACTTCGGTGAGAAAATTCCGCTTCTGCCAGCCGTCTTTCGGCCGCAGCCCGATCTTCCGCGCGCCCGCCTCCAGCTTCGCCCCATCGGCTTTCGTGGACTTTTGAATCTCCACCTTCGGCTTGCGGCTGGGAAACGGATTGGGCACGGCGGAAGAGTGTAGTGGACGCCGCGCGGCGCGCAAAGTTTTCATGCGCTTGCCAGCGCGCGCCGCCCCGCGTGTAGTGCCCGCCGTGACCAAAGCCGACCTCCGCCGCGAGATGCGCATCCGCCTCAAAACCCTCGGAACCGCGCGCGCGGAAAAATCCCGCGCCATCGTCGCCGTGCTCGCCGCGCACCCTGCTTTCCTCGCCGCCGAGACCGTCGCCCTTTTCGCCCCGCTCCCGAGCGAGCCCGACATCGAGCTGCTCTGGGAGAAAAGCGGCCACCGCTTCTGCTATCCGCGCGTCGTCGGCCCGGATCTCGAGTTCGTCGCCGTCCGTCATGTCGAGGAACTCGCGCCCGCCGCCTGGAATCCGCTCCTCCGCGAACCCGCCGCCGGCCCTCAAATCATCGCGCCCGCCGAAATCGCCCTCATCCTCGTCCCCGGCCTCGCCTTCACCCGCGATGGCCGCCGCCTGGGCCGCGGCGGCGGCTACTACGACCGCCTCCTCGCCCTGCACCGTCCCCACGCCATCGCCCTCGGCGTCTGCTTCGACCTGCAAATCGTCCCCGACATCCCTTGCGAACCGCACGACCAGCGCGTCGATGCCGTCCTCACCGAAAGCACCGCGCCCGCGCACTGAAGAGCCACCCGTCAGCCCATCGTCTTCCAAACCAATTCCGTTAATTCCGTCAAATTCCGTAATTCCGTCCTGCCTTTTCCAGCGGATAGGAAGAAACGGAATTACGGAATTTCTCCAAATTGACGGAATTCAAAGACCCGCAGGCTCTGCGTCATCCGCCGCCCCGCGGCGCGCGCATTTCAAAACGCGGGATCCGCGTCAAAACAAAATCGCCCCCGGTCGTCACCCCAAACAGCGCGCCCTCCGCCGCGCTGTCCGCGCCGATCGTGTGATAGCTGTGGTAAGAAAAATCATCGCCCGGATCGAGCCGCGGAAACTCCCCCACCACCCCGTCGCCCTCCACCACCACGCTTTGCCCCTCCGCATCCGTCACCACCCATTTGCGCCCCTTGATCGTCACCGTCACCTCCGAGTCATTGTGAATGGTGAGGAAATACACAAACGGATGCGGCCGCTCCGGCGGCGCATCGAGATGCGGCATGTGCTCGACGCGATCAACCGTGACGCGGAGACCGGCGAGTTCAGTGAAAGTGGACATTGGAATTTCTAATTGCGGATTTCTTTGGAAACGTCGCACCACCTTCAATCTGAAATCTGAAATCTGAAATCATAAATATGCCCCCCGTCCTCACCATCGCCGGTTCCGATAATAGCGCCGGCGCCGGCGCGCAGGCCGATCTCAAAACCATGAGCGCGCTCGGCACCTACGGCCTCACCGCCATCACCTGCGTCGTCGCCGAAGTGCCGGGGAAAGTCAGCGCCATCCAGCCCATCGAGCCGCGCATCGTCGCCGAGCAAATCCGCCTCTGCCTCGAAGCCTTCCCCGTCGCCGCCATCAAAACCGGCCTGCTCTACTCCCGCGAAATCATCGCCGCCGTCGCCGACATTCTTCATTCTTCATTCGTCATTCGTCATTCGCCCCTCCCGCTCGTCGTCGATCCCGTCATGGTCGCCACCAGCGGCGACCC
>JAYWEP010000044.1:0-13780 GCA_043779205.1 Chthoniobacter sp.
CCCGCGCCCGAAATGATGCTGCCACAGCCGGTTCACGATGACCCGCGCGACCATCGGCCCAGCGCCCGCATCCTTGTCGGTGAGCCACTTCGCGAGCGATGCCCGCCGCCACGGCGTGCGCGCGCCACCGGGCGCGGGTGTGCTCCAGCGCTCCTCGGGCGCACGCGCGAGCACGGTCAGAAATCCCGGCGGCGCTTCGCCCTGCTTCTTGTTCAAATCGCCGCGCGAAAGAAAAAATGTCTGCTCATAAAAATCCGGCCCCTGCGTGTGATTGCGCACCGCTGGCACGCCCTCGGAGGAAATCAGCGCCTGCACTTTTTCCGGCTTCGGCTCGGTGGCCGCGTGCGCCGCGACCGCCGCGTCGAGCTTCCGCCACTCCGCATCCTCTGCGCGATACCACTTCAGCAGCATGGCGTGCTGCGCGTCGGTGCGCTGCGCGGCGGGCACGTCGAGCGCGCGCTGCGCTTCCGCCGAGCCGGCATCGCCGCCCAGCCCCGGCTGCGCGGCCGTCGTCACCGACAATCGCGGGCGGCCAATGCTGTGCCCGGTGTTGTTGCGAAACTTGAGCGTGAATTTGAGCGCACTTCCCACCGGCAGGGCGAGCGGCGCGTCGAGGACGAAGACCGCCGCATGGTTTCTCCCGAACTCGGGATCGACCGCCCAGCTCGACACCTCATCGCCATCAATCGCCGCCGCGACCGGCAGCCCCTTCTGCTCAAACGTCGCGAGCGCCTTCACAAATTTCGCCACAACCGCCGCACCGCCCGTCGGCGTGACCGACAGCTCGAACGTGCTCAGCGCAAAGTTTCCATTCGCCGCGCGGCCCGGCCCGCTCTTGACGAGCGAAGCATCGGCCAGCGCCTCCAGCTTCACCGCCGTGATCCCGGCCGCGGGCAGCGGCGCGGTGAAAGTGTAGGTGTCGTGCTCGGCGTTCGTCCCGCTCGCGAGGAACGAGCCGTCGGCCTGCCGGGTGAAAGTCGCACCGCCCTCGGACTTCGCTTCCGCGCTGTCGAGCGTGAGCCATGGCGGAGGCGCCGGGTGCTCGCCGCGCTTCTCCCATTCGCCAAGTCGCGCAGGCAACTGCTCCTTTTCAAAACGCTCGCGAGCCGCCGTGAGGCCCGCGTGCGCGACATCCCACCGCGCCTTCGCCGCCTTGTATTCATCAGCATTCACGATCAGGTCGTAGTCGCTCCGCACGGTCTTGGTGAAGGTGGAGATCAGCCGGTAATAGTCGCGCGTCGGGATCGGGTCGTACTTGTGGTCGTGGCAGCGCGCGCAGCCGACGGTGAGGCCGAGCATCGACGTGCCGATGGTCGCCGCCATGTCGTCGAGTTCGTCGTAGCGTTCCTTTTCCGCCTGGTTCGCGGTGATCTGCGTGGCGTGCGTGCCGGCGGCGAGAAAGCCCGTCGCCTTCCATGCTTCGACGTTGTCCGGCGCGAGTTCGTCGCCCGCGATTTGCCAGCGCACGAATTCATCGAACGGCTGATCCGCATTCAGCGCGCGGATCACGTAATCGCGGTAGTGCCACGCATTCGGACGGTCGTAGTCCTGCTCGTAACCGTGGCTTTCCGCGTAGCGGGCGAGGTCCAGCCAGTGCCGGCCCCAGCGCTCGCCGTAGTGCGGCGAGGCGAGCAGTTCATCGATGACTTTCTCGTACGCATCCGGCGCGGCGTCGGCGAGAAACCGACCGGTCTGCTCCGGCGTCGGCGGCAGGCCGATGAGATCGAAATACGCGCGGCGAATGAGCACGCGCTTCTCCGCCGGCGGATTCGCCGTGAGCCCTTTCTCGTCGAGCCTCGCGACGATGAAAGCGTCGATGGGATTTCGGATTTCGGATTGCCCCGTGTCCCCTAGGCGTCTCGCTTCGCTCGGCTTCGGATTTCGGATTTCCGGCGGCTTTGCGCCTGAGAGTGGTTGGAAAGACCACCACTTGCGGTCTTCGTCCGTCACCTTCGAGCGGTCGCGCCCTTTGCCATCGACGAGCGGCTTTCCGTATGGCGCGCCGAGATCGATCCACTCCGCGATCTTCGCGATTGCCGCGTCCGCGAGTTTGTCCGCCTTCTTCGGCATCTTGAGATCCTTGTCCTCGTGCCGGATCGACTTCACCAGCAGGCTCACGCCCGACTTCCCCGGCACCACCGCATCGCCGCTCTCGCCGCCTTTCATCAGCGCCTCGCGCGTCGTGAGATCGAGTTCGCCTTTCACGCCTTTTTCGCCCCCGTGGCACTTCACGCAATTGTCCGCGAGCAGCTTCCCCACCTCGCTGTTGAAAAGCTCCACGCCCTTCGCCATCTGCGCCGCGTGGTCGGGCGGGATCGGCGTCTCGGCGGCGAGGCAACTGGCGGAGATAAGCAGTGGGAGGAAGCGGCGGAGCATGCGTTCGGACGGACAACCCGGCGAATCTGGCAAAGCTTTGGCGCGATGCCACCGCGAATCGGTGCCCGCTCGTCGAGCCGTGGCTGTAGGGAAGCTGACAGCTTCCCCTACAGCCATGCGGCTACTGCGCTGGCAGCGTCATTCCAAACACGCGCACAAGGAAGCTGAGCTGGTCGGCTTTCTCCTCGATGATCTTCGTCATCGGCTTGCCGCTGCCGTGGCCGGCTTTCACCTCAATGCGGATGAGCACAGGCGGGCCGTCGGGCGGCTGGCATTCCTGGAGGCGCGCGGCGAATTTGAAGCTGTGCGCGGGGACGACGCGGTCGTCGTGGTCGCCGGTCGTGATCAGCGTGGCGGGGTAGCGCACGCCGGGCTGGAGGCGGTGCAGCGGCGAGTAGGCGAGGAGGGTGCGGAAATCGTCGGCGTTTTCGGCGGAGCCGTAGTCGCTTTTCCACGCCCAGCCGATGGTGAATTTGTGAAAGCGCAGCATGTCGAGCACGCCGACCGCGGGCAGCGCCGCGCCGAACAGCTCGGGCCGCTGCGTCATGCACGCACCGATGAGCAGGCCGCCATTGCTCCCGCCCTGGATCGCGAGTTTTCCGCGTGAGGTGTATTTGTTTTCCACCAGCCACTCCGCGGCGGCGATGAAGTCATCGAAAACATTCTGCTTCTTCGCCTTGATCCCCGCCTCGTGCCACGCGATGCCGTACTCGCCGCCGCCGCGCAGGTTCGGCATCGCGAAGACGCCGCCCATTTCCATCCACACAAGATCGGTGACGCTGAAGCTCGGCGTGAGGCTGATATTGAAACCGCCGTAGCCATAGAGCAGCGCGGGCGCGGAGCCGTCGAGCGCGAGACCCTTTTTATGCGTGATGAACATCGGGATGCGCGTGCCGTCCTTGCTCGGAAAAAAGACCTGCTTCGTCTCGTAGTCGTCGGGTTTGAAATCCACGCGCGGCTCGCGGAAAACGCTGCTCTCGCCGGTCGTGAGATCGAGCCGGTAGATCGTTCCCGGCATGGTGAAACTGGTGAAGGAATAGAACGTCTCGATGTCCCCGCGCTTGCCGCCAAAGCCCTCCGCCGAGCCGATGCCCGGCAGCGCCTGCTCGCGCACGAGCCGGGCGTGCGGCGCTTTCCCGTCCCACTCCATGACGCGCACGAGGCTGTGCGCGTCGTGCAGATAATTGCAGAGGAATTGCCGGTGAACGACGTTCGCGCTCTTCAGCGGCTCCTCCGCCTGCGCGATGATCTCGCGCCAGTTCGCGCGCTCGGGTGTGCGGATGTCGATGGCAATGACCCGGCTGCGCGGCGCCTCGAGATCGGTCTCGAAAAAGAACAGCGGCCCATCGTTGTCGATGAACGAAAACGCCGCCTCGAACGCGGGGATCAGTTCGACCACCTTCGCCGCCGGATCGGCGAGGTCTTTGTAAAAGGTCAGGTTCTTCGTGTCCGTGCCTTTGCTCACATGGATGACGAGGAAGCGCCCGTCGTCCGTGACCGCGCCGTTGAAGCCCCAGTCCGCATGGTCGCGCCGCTCGTAGATGAGCGTGTCGGCGGCCTGCTTCGTGCCGAGTTTGTGAAAGTAGAGCTTTTGAAATTCGTTCACGCCCTTCTTCTCCTCGCCCGCTTTCGGCTCCGTGAAACGGCTGTAGAAAAAGCCGCTCCCGTCCTTCATCCACGATGCGCCGGAAAACTTCACCCACTCCACCAGATCGTCGCGCTCGATCCCCGTCGCCACCTCGCGCACATGCCAGTCCTCCCAGTCCGAACCCGCGCGCGAGAGCCCGTAGGCGAGCAGTTCGCCGTCGTCGCTCACCGCGTAGCCGGCGAGCGAAACGGTGCCATCGGCCGAGAGCGTGTTCGGATCGAGCACCACGCGCGGCGGAGCCTCGTGCCGGTCGATCGTGTAAAGCACGCGCTGGTTTTGCAGGCCGCTGTTGCGCGTGAAAAAGTAACGTCCGCCTTCCTGATGCGGCACGCTGAAGCGCTCGTAATTCCACAGCTTCGTCAGCCGCTCCTTGAGCCGCGCCCGCTCCGGCACGGCGTCGAGAAAAGCCGAGGTCACCTTGTTCTGCGCCTCGACCCACGCCTTCGTCTCGTCCGCATTGTCATCCTCCAGCCAGCGAAACGGGTCCGCGATTTTCTCGCCGTGGTAGTCATCCACCTGCGCGTCGTGCCGCGCGGGCGGGTAGGTCAGCTTGGGTCCGTCGGCGGTCGTAATCATGGGTAAAAGTAACATCGTCACCAAAGCCAGCCCCAGCACCGAACCCGGAGGGGTGCCGGAAGGCTGGCCTGCGCACAAGGTTCCAGCACCCCTCCGGGGTGCGCTCCATTTGTGTCCTGTTCCGGGGGTGTTACCCCCGGCTAATTTCCGGCGTCCCTCCGGGACGGCGGCGGAGTGCCGGGTCAGTTGGCAAATACTTCCAAATGAGTTCAAGCTCAGCGCTCGGTTATGCGACTTTGTTGCTGTCATGGAGTCGGTGGAGATATGTAACTGAGCCAAAAATCAGTCCAGCAATTCCAGTCAAAGATCCCGCATCGTCGAACGTGGGGGGATTGAACAAACCTAGTACACCGACGGAAAACCCAAGGAATCCGCACACAAGCAAAAAACGTATGTAACGCTGCTTTGGATCGCGCATGCCGACAAGGCGTGGCAACCACGGCCATGAGAAACAAAAGGCGAATAAAAAGCACAAGATGGCGAGCAAAGCGATCAATCCGAGAACGACAGGCCCTCTCGGTATCTCTCGCGCTGCGAAGCGAGTAACAGCGGTCAGCGTCACGCCGCCTATAACGAATCGGATTATCGGCCATCGGCGCAGAATCAGAGCTATCATACGTGCTAGTCGCTTAACTCCAAATGGGTGGAACCAGCGTCTGAACGCAGATTTGAGCTATGGCTGGAGTCATGGATACAAGCCGTTGGGATTTGGGCAAGCGTGCAGCACCGCCGGACTCAGAACCTGTCATGCACTTTGCGCGGTTGCCGGGGAGAGAGCACCAACGGTGCGAAGACAAGCCAGCCCAGGGCAACGCCCTGGGTAAAGCGCGGGGATAGGTCAAGCCCTGAAGGGGCGGAACAACGTGTGCCGCCCCTTCAGGGCTTGCGCGCTTTTTCCACGCATGACCCAGGGCGTTGCCCTGGGCTGGCTTGTCGCCGGGCCTTTGGCCCTCCACGGCTCTGGGCCACGTCTTAAGCCGCGTCCCAAGTGCATGAGAGGCTCTCCGCGTTTTGCTCAAGGTGACGCGTTTCATTTTCCTCAAACCCTCCGCGCCAGAATGTAACCCCGGCTCACCGCGGTCGCCTGATACTCCATCCACTCAAATCCCGCGCCGTCGAGATACCCGCGCATCTCGGCGAGCGAGTAGCATTTTCCCTCGGTGATATTCATGAGCAGCGCGGAGTATTCCGCGACGTGCAGCGGGCCGGTCTTTTCGGCGTTGATGTAGGCGTCGTGCAGGATGAGCAGGCCGCCGGGAGCCAGGGCGGCATGGGACTTCGCGAGCAGGTCGCGCACGAGCGGCTCGTCCCAGTCGTGGAGCACGTTCGAGAGGAGATGCGTGTCGAAACCCGCCGACCACGCGTCGGTGAACATGTCCCCCGCGATGACCTCCACCTGCGCCGCGCAGTCCTGCCGCGCGATGCACTCGCGCGCGATGCGATCGACCGGCGGCTTTTCAAAAACCGCAGCCCGCAGATGCGGATGCCGCGCCACCAGCGCGCACGCGTAGATGCCCGAGCCGCCCGCCACATCGAGCACCGCCTTGCGATCCGCGAGGTCGAGCTTGCGCGCCATGGCCGGCCCGAGCAGCACGCCGCGGCAATCCATCGCCGCGGTGAAGGGCTTCGCGAAATCCTCGCGCTCCATGGCCTGCGCCCAGGCCTGCGGATCGTAGCTGCCCCAGTTCGCGGGCTTGCCGGTGCGCAGGACTTTGAGCATGTCGAGCGTCGGCGCGCGGTCGCGCATCGAGACGTAGTAGGGCGCGAGATTCCACGGCGAGCCCGCGCAGAGATGCTCGCGCGCCCGCAGCGTGCAGTGAAAGACGCCGCCCGCGAGCGTGGTCAGGCCCATTGCGTTGAAGAGCGTCATCATCACGTCCGCCGGGCGCGGATGGATTTCAAAGTGCGCGCAGATCGCGCCGAGCGTGGCCGGGTGCTCGGCGAGCCAGGTGAAAAAATCGAGATGCGCGAGCGCGGCGGCGAGGAGATCGACGGAGACGATGCCATCGCGATGGCGGTAGAGCGCGACGGGATCGGTGGCGGGTTCGGAGAGGAGCGAGGGGTGGGGCATGGTGTGGGGAAAGTCTTACCCTCCCGCTTCTGCCAGCGGCGAGGATGAAGAAAACGCGCCCGTCACTCGCCGCTCATTTCATCCATTACGCGCCGCTCCCGCTTTGTCGGGCGGCCCGCGCCTTTCGGGCGGAAAGCGGGCGCACGCGGAGTCCGCTCGTCGCGCTTCGCCAGCTCCTCCAGCGGCGTCAGGTCTTCGGCAAATTGCGCGACCAATTTTGCCGCGACCCGCGAGGGCGGCGTGTCGAGCACCCGCAGCGTCCGCGTCATCACGCCCACGCGTGCCGTCACCAGTTCGCCCGCGCGGGCTTCATGCGCGGGCTTGGTCTCCTCTCCATTCACTTTCACATGCCGGGCCTTGATCGCCTCCACGGCCAGCACGCGCGTTTTGAAAACGCGGACGGCCCAGAGCCATTGATCGAGTCGCATGCGGCGCACGCTACCGCAGTCCAGCTCCGCCGCCGGAGTCGCGGTATTTCATCGCGGCTTCGGTGCGGGAGTGGACGTGCAGTTTGTCGTAAATGCGCCGCAGATGGACGCGCACTGTCTCGATGCTGAGGCCGAGACGGTCGGCGATTTCCTTGTTCGCCAGACCTTGCGTGAGGAGGTCGAGGATTTCCGTTTCACGTTTGGAAAGATTCGCCGCTTCCTCGTGCGGCTTGGGCTGGCGGTGAAAGGCCTCGACGACCCGGCGCGCGATTTCGGCGCTCATCGGCGCGCCGCCGGTGCGCACGTCGGCGATGGCGCGGCGGACTTCCTCGGGTGACGAACGCTTGAGCAGATAGCCGCACGCGCCGGCCTTGAGCGCGTCGAAGATTTTGTCGTGGTCGCGATAGACGGTGACCATGATGACGAGCAGTTCGGGCAGCATTGCCTTCAGCCGCGCGGTGGTCTCGATGCCGGTGATGCCGGGCATGTGGATGTCCATGAGGACCACGTCGGGGCGGAAGGCGGGGACTTTTTCCAGCGCCTCCTCGCCGCTCCGCCACACGCCCACGCAGGTGCAATCCGGCGCGCTCTCGACGATGCGGCGCAGGCTCGCACCGACGACGGCGTTGTCTTCGACGATGGCGACGGTGGTCATGGTGGAGGGAGTGGGAGGCGAAGATGCACACGCGTGCCCGCGCCGTCGATGCTCTCGATGCGGCAGTCGCCGCCGAGCGCGGCGAGGCGCTCGCGCAGATTGCGCAGGCCGTCGCCGCTGGCGTGCGCGGCGGGGTCGAAGCCGCGGCCGTGATCCTCGATGGTGATGAAAAGTTGCGCGGCATCGAGGCGCAGGCGCAGCCAGACTTCGCGCGCGCCCGAGTGTTTCACGGCGTTGTTCAGCGCCTCGCGCACGGCGAGGAAAAGTCCGTGCCGGCGCTCCGCGTCGAGCGGCAGCGGGGGCAGGTCGCGCGCCACGTCGAGCCGGAGCGCGAAGCCGGTGGAGGCGAGAAACTCGGCGGCGAAAGCCGCGAGATAATCGGCCAGCGAGACGAGCGTGTCGTGGCGCGGATTGACGGCCCAGACGATTTCATCGAGCGCGCCGACGAGCGTCCGGGCCTTGCCGGCGATCTGCTGGAGCGGCTCGCGCAGGGTCTCGGCGGGCGCGTGCTCCTCGGCGGCGAGGGCGGCGAGCATGGAGATTTCCGTGAGGCTCGCGCCGAGGTCATCGTGGAGGTCGCGGGCGATGCGCGCGCGCTCCGTTTCGCGCGCGCTTTGCAGCTCGATCCGCGCGAGCCGCCGCCGCATGCGCCCGCGCGCAATGCCCCAGCCGAGCCCGCCCGCCGCCGCCGCCGCGAGCGAAGCGGCGAGCACGCCAAACCACACCGTTTCCCAAATGTGCGGGCGCACCGTGACGGCGATGGCCGCGCCCATGGGACTCCACACGCCGTCGTTGTTCGCGGCCTGCACGCGGAAGCGGTAGCGCCCCGGCGGCACGGCTTCGTAGGCGGTGACGCGCCGCGCGCCGACCTCGCGCCACTCGGCCTCCAGCCCCTCCAGGAGCGTGCGAAAACGCACCCGCTCGGGCGCGGCGAAGCTCAGCCCAGTGTAGCGAAACTCCAGCCGCGAACGGCCCGGCCCCGTCTCCACCGCCCCGCCGCCGAGGGCGGCGGCATGGTCGTTCAGGCGGACTTCCTCGATGATGACGGGCGGCGGCACGGGATTCGTGGCGATTTTTTCCGGGCGGATGCGGACGACACCATTGACGGTGGGAAAGCGCAGTTCGCCGTCCTGCGCGCGCCACGCGGCGGGCTGAAATCCGCCGGTGCATTCGCGGGTGAGCAGGCCGTCGGAGCGGTCGAGCTGGAGCCATGTCGCCGCCGTCTGGCGGTGCTCCTCGATGGCGCGCAGTTCCGCTTTGGCCACGCGGAAAATCCCGCCGAGCGAGCCGAGCCAGAGGTGGCCCGCGCCGTCGTCGAGCACACTCGTGAGCCGCGCATCCGGGAGCCCCTCCTCCGCGGCGAAACGCGTGAACTTTCCCCCGCTCCAATGAAACAGACCGCCGCCGAGCGTGGCCGCCCACACCGAGCCATCGGCCTCCACGAGCAGCGCCAGCACCGCCCGCCCGCCCAGCGCCGGGGCCGCACCGAGCGCCGCGAAGCCTTTTTCATCGCCGCGAAAAATGCGGCCGTTATTCGTGCCCGCCCACAGCGTCCCCGCGGCGTCCGTGGCCAGCGCCGAGACGCTCGGGGCGGTCAAACCCACCTCCGCGCCGCAGTGCGTTATTTTTTCCTCCGCGAACATCGCCAGCCCCTGGAGCCCGCCAAACCAGAGCCGTCCGCGCGCGTCCTCCACGATCGCCACGACCTTGCTCGCCTGCGCCACGGGGAAGGCCGGCACAAAGGCATCGCCCTCCTGGCGGAAGACGCTGCCGTCGCGCGTGGCCGTCCAGAGCCGCCCGGTGCGGTCTTCGCAGAGCGCGGAAATCGGGCGGTTGCCGCTGCCGTCGCCGACCGCGAAATGCGTGACCGCGCCACCGCCGAGGCGGTCGAGCCCGCCGCGCTTGCTGCCCACCCACCACGCGCCCGCGCGATCCTGGAGCACGGCGAAAGCGGTGCGGTCGGAAAGGCCGTCGGCGACCGTCAGCACCTCGGCGCGGCGCTCGCGGATTTGCACGAGCCCGCTGTCGGCCGTGGCCGCCCAGATGCTGCCCTCGCGATCCTCGCAGAGTTCGTTGACGCGGTTGCCCGGCTCGACCGTCGCCAGGGCCACGGGCGCGGTCAGCCCGGCGGAATCCGTGACGGTGAGCCGCCCCGCCGCGCCCGCCGTCCACACGCGACCGCGCCGGTCGCGCAACTGCGCGCGCACGCCCGCCCGCGCCCGCACCGGCGAGGCCTCGGCATCCGCGCGCAGCCGCTCCTCGACCTCCGGCGTCCGCTCCGCGCGCACCGGCGCGGCCTCGCCCGCCGCCCGCCACAGTTCCGGCGCGCGCACGATGAGCACGCCGCCGCGCCCATCCGCCACGACTTGCGACACGCTCGGCGCGAGCGTGACGGTGAGATCCTTCCACACCTCCGCCAGCCGCCCCGCGTGCCAGCGCAGCAGCCCGCCGCGCGTCGTCGCCACCCACACGTCGCCATTTTTCTCCGCGAAAAGGGCGCGCGCCGTGCCCCGCGCCAGGGCCGCTTCCCGCTCGGTCGCAAAACCCGTGAAGCGCACGCCGTCGAACCGCACCACCCCCTCCGCCGTGGCCACCCACAGATAGCCATCCGCGGCCTGCGCCACGGAGCGCACCACATTGCTCGGCAGCCCGTCCTCCGACTGCCACGAGCGCACCAGAAAACGCCCGCCCGCCTCCTCGCCCCGCGCCGCCGTCAGCGCCACGCAGGCGACCGCGAGGGCGGCGATGATCCGGGAAAAAAAGTTCACGCCACCTAGCTAGTCCGCCGGCACCGGGCATTCGAGCGCAAACCGCTCGCCAAGAAACGGCGGCGCGGATATTTGCAAAAAAACGCCGTGCGCCGCTACCTCGAAATCTACTGGCTGATGATCCGCAACTCGCTGATCCGCGAGATGAGTTTCAAGGCGAACTTCATGCTCTGGATGATCGTCGAATTTCTGTGGTTCGCCGGGCAGATGATCTTTCTCGAAGTGCTCTACGGCCATGTGGACAACATCGGCGGCTGGTCCAAATGGGAATGCGTGCTCCTCGTCGGCACGCACCAGATCATCGCGCAGATTTTCCAGGCGTTCTTTTACGTGAACCTCGCCGAGCTGCCCGATCTCATCCGCACGGGCCGGCTCGATCTCATGCTGCTCCTGCCGGTCGATGCGCAGTTTGCCGTGTCCACGCGGAAATTCGGCATGGACAATATCGTCAACGCGCTTGTCGGCGTGGCCATCGTGGGGCTCTCACTTTTCAAACTCGGCGTCGTGCCGCGGGTGCGGCAGGTCGCGCTTTTCCTCGCGTGCATCCCGTTCGGCGTGGCCGTGCATTACGCGATCCTCTTCGGTCTGGCCACCGCGGCGTTCTGGATCATGCGGGCGCAGGGGCTGATCTACGGCTACTTCAATGTCTTCAATGTCGCGCGCTATCCCGACACGGTTTTCCGCGGCGTTTTCAAAATCATCTTCAGCTACTTCATCCCCGTCATCATCGTCGCGAACGTCCCAGCCCGCGTCCTCGCCCGCGCTTTCGAGTCGCCGTGGAGCGGGCTCGCGCAGCTCGCCGGCGCGGCGCTCTTCGTCGCCGCCGCGACCCGGGCGTTCTGGCTTTTCGCCCTGCGGAGATATTCGTCGGCGAGTTCGTAGCAGGCCGGGCCGCGGGCGGTGGAAAACCCGCGCTTTCACCGCCCGCGCGGCCTGCGAAAAAAGGCGGTAATTCGCCTTGCGCCCCATGGCGATAGCTCGTAAGTAACGCGCCTCAATTTTCCCGAAACGCCAGAAACTGACTCTCTCCCCCGCATTTTTATGGCCAAAGCCAAACCCGCGAAACCCACCGCAAAATCGAAGAAGCCCGCGCCCGCCAAAAGCGCGAAGAGCGTCAAGGCTGCGAAGGTCGCGAAACCCGCGAAGAGCGCCGGGAAACCCGCGGCCAAGGCGGTCAAGGCGGCGGCCAAGCCGGCGAAGCCCGCAGCCAAACCCGCCAACGCCGGCAAATCTTTGAAACTCAAACTGAAACCCAAAGTCATCACGAAACCAGCCCCGGCAAAAGCCGCGGCCAAGCACAAAGGCACGAACGGCGCGATTCCTCCGAAAGCTCCGGCACCCAAGATCCAGGTCAAGCTCACGCCGGCCCTCGAAAAACAGAAAGACCGCCTGCTCCAGCTCCGCGACTCCCTGCTCGACGCCATGGCCGGCGTGGCCAAGGACAACCTCCGCGCCCGCGCCGAGGGCAGCGAGGCGAGCGCCTTTGGCATGCACCAGGCCGACGCCGGGAGCGATGCCTATGACCGCGATTTTGCGCTCAGCCTCCTCTCGCAGGAGCAGGATGCGCTTTATGAAATCGAGGAAGCGCTCAAGCGCCTCGAAAACGGCACCTACGGCGTTTGCGAGATGAGCGGCAAGGCCATCGCCCAGGCCCGGCTCGAAGCCCTGCCCTTTGCGCGCCTCACCGTCGAGTGCCAGTCACAGATTGAAAAAATGGGCAAGGTTTCCCGCGCCCGCGTCCCTGTCACCTCCCTCTTCGGCCTGACCGACGAAGAGCCCGGAGAATCCGAAGAAGAAGAGCCGGTCACCGAAACCAAGGAATAACTCACACATGGCCCGCGATTTCATCATCCTCGAATGCACGGAGGCAAAAGCCGAAGGCAAACCCGCCTCGCGCTACATCTCCACGCGCAACAAGAAGAGCCCGAACACTCCCAACCGGCTCGAAAAGAAAAAATACAATCCCAACCTGAAGCGCCACACGCTTCACCGCGAAACCAAGTAACTTTCCCGACCTATGCAGCCCAAGACTCCGCAACGCCGCACGAACTTCCGCAAGGCCAACCGCTCGATGCCGCGCCGCCGCATCGACATCGCCCTCGACGCCCTCGACTACAAAAACCCGGACATCCTGAAAAGGTTCGTGACCGAGAGCGGCAAGATCCTCGCCCGCCGCCTGACCGGCATGCCCGCGCATTTTCACCGCAAGATCACCCGCGAAATCAAGCGCGCCCGCGCCTGCCTGCTGATGCGCTGAGCGCGGATTCACGGAACTGTTTTTTGAAAAAGGACGCGTCACCCGGCGCGTCCTTTTTTTGCGTCTCAGACAGTGTGCCGAAATTCTCAACCGACGGCTTTTTGACCACGGATTGCACGGATTATTGTTTTCCGAAAATCCGTGTAATCCGTGCAATCCGTGGTTCCAAGAATCATTCCATATGAGTTTGGGCTCATGTTCACCCCGCCACCTTTTCTCAGAATGACCGCCCCCCGCGAGTTTCCCCTTGCCGTGGCTGCCAAGGTCGCTTACCTCACCGCCGGATGTTGGGAAACCAAGGGCGCGGCGCGCTCGCTTTTTCCTCAGCAGTTCACCGACAGATGAGCAGAAAAACCTCCCTCCTTCTCCTCCCCGGTGACGCTCACCCGGCTTGGCGACGACCCGATTCGTCGCGCCCCGGGCGGCACGGACGGACGCTTCTCCCGGCGGTTCACCCCGACATCCCCCGGCAAAGTTTTCCGACGGTCTCCCGTTCCCGCGCTCCTGTCCGCACGAGCGCCCTGCGAGACCCGGCGGTATGTGCACCTCGCGTGCGCTTTCCGGGCACCACCACGCCACGAAATAGAAATCCCAAACATGAGATCCCAAGACTCCCGCGGCGGCTCCGGCCGGCGCTCGGGACGCGGCCCGCGCCGCTCCTCCCCCCGCGCCAACAGCGACCGCAACGAACCGCGCGCCCCGCAGCGCCCGCCCGCCAAAAAGACCTTCTGGCAAAAGCTCGTCAGCTTTTTCAAACCTGACGCAAAAACCGCCGCCTCATCGCGCCCGGCGTATCCGGCCTACCCGAAGACCAATGGCCGCCCGGAGCCCCGCCAGTCGCGCACACCCGAAACCGTCGAAGTCACCACGCCGAAACTCTACATCGGCAACCTCAGCTACGACGCCACGGAGAACGATCTGCACGAACTCTTCAACGGCGTCGGCAACGTGAAAAACGCCGAGGTCGTGACCCACAAGGACACCGACAAATCCAAGGGCTT
>JAYWEP010000045.1:0-11129 GCA_043779205.1 Chthoniobacter sp.
CGCCTGGGCCTTGAACTCTGCGGTATATCGTTTTCTGGTCACTGTGTTCATTGTCGCTTATTTCCTTATTTCGTGGTCCAGAATCTTCGCGCACCTCAACTCGGCTCCAATCCGAGGATAGGCGGAGGGGATGAACCTGTTGTCGTTTCGGTCGAGCTTCCGCCAACGCCGGGAGAAGGTGCGGGCGGATTACCTGCGATCACTGGTGGAGAACCCTCCGGCAACGGAATGGGAGCGGTCGGAGCGGTATTTGAAGGCTGAGATGGAGCGGCTGCAGCCTCAGAAGCGGGTTTGATTCCCCTCGTGACCAAGCTCCCGCTTGGTCATGCCAAGGTCTGCGAAGCTCTGCTTCGTCCACGGGTGAAAGTCGGGGCGGCGTGGCTTGGCCCAGCGGCCCCGCGCGAAGCTGGAGCTTCGGGGACAAGGGCGTGCCCAAGCTGGAGAGGGTGGAGAGGGTCGGTTCGTGAATCTCGCTCGTCGTCGTCCGACGGGGCGACATTCACATTGGAGGGGCGAAGACCGCCTTTCCCGGCACCCCCAGAAGAGCCGGAGGAAGCCGGCGCGCTGCGCGAGGGGCTCGCTGGTTTCGCTTCCACGTCAACCAACCCAGCGCCACGCAACGCGGGCGGGGCTCCGTGCTTGGCTGGAACAGCCAAGCCAACGCCAGAGAATTCCGCCCCATCGCTACTTTGCGCGACACACTGCTACCGAAGCTACTGAGCAGGGAGTTGAACATGCAACAATCGTCATGAGCACCATCACCACAATCCAAACGCTGTCCGATCTCGAAGCTGTAGTTACCGATTGGGAAGACAAGTTCTTCGATCCTGGGCTTGGGTATCCATCTATCTGGTATCGCGGCCAACCGCGAGACTTGCCGCCTCAGCCTGGCGTTCTGAGACCGAAGTTCCTTGCATGCTGTGACGGTGACGAGATACAGATGCGCCCGACCGGTCAAAGGCTCTGGAATAGAGAGCGGACCATCAATCGCCAGTTTCGCCGCATGTCAGCCTCCCTCGTGCCCGCTGGATCGAGTCACATCAGCCTCTATTTCCTCGCCCAACACCACGGTCTGCCAACACGTTTGCTGGATTGGTCGATGAACCCATTGGCCGCTGTTTATTTTGCTGCGTCCGGTTCGCTCGGCGAGGATGGAGTCGTATTTGTGATGAACTCAAAAGACCTGGGGTCATTTGCTGAAATGCGTGACACCATAGTCGAGGCAACCGCTAGTGCTCTATTCGACGATGGAAATATTGTTTCTCCAGCAAAGATTATCCCGTTGCTACCCGATCTCTTCGCCGGGCGGATGCTCCAGCAGGCATCATGCTTCACTTTCCACACTCCTCCTATGGAACTGAATGATGACAAGCTGGATATAATCACACCGGCTTCCATACCGAATCTCGAAAAGCATATTATTCCGAAGGATGCAAAGCCGAAACTGCTGCTCACACTGCGGCGATTAGGAATAACCGACGCCACTTTGTTTCCAGATTTGGATCATGTCGCTAAGGAAGTTCGGAGTGCATGGCGGGTCTGACTTGAAGTCGTGCGGGGGGGGTCGGTTCGTGAATCTCGCTCGCCTACGCGCCATGGGACTACGTTCACATTCAAGGGCGCGGAAATCGCCTTCAAACGCGGAGCGCAATCCGTCGCCGTGCGCTTCGGCAGCCTTGCGTGGAAAGGGGTCGCGCATTACCCTCGCGCCGTGACAGCCACCTTGAATATGGAAATCCCGGCGGATGTTCTCGAATCCGCGCGGATGACGGTGAGTGAGGCGAAGCTGGAACTCGCGATCGCGCTGTTTGCGGCCGGGCGGCTCTCGCTCGGGAAGGCGGCGGAACTGGCCGGGATGCCGGTGGCGGAGTTGCAAATGCACCTCGGCACGCGGCACCTCGGCCCGCACTACGACGCGGCGGATGCGCGGGAGGATCGCGAGACGCTGGCGGCCCTGCGCGGAGCATGATCGTCGTCGCGGACGCTTCGCCGCTGATCGCGCTGGCGCGCATCGGGCGGCTGGAACTGCTGCGCGAAGTCTTCGGAACGCTTTTGCTGCCCGATGCGGTGTGGCGCGAGGTGGTGGAGTCGGGGGTCGGTCGAGCGGGTGCCGACGCGGTGCTGCACGCGGACTGGATCGAGCGGCGGTCGGTGGCCGATGGCGCTCTGGTAGCCGCGCTTCGATGCGATCTGGGCGCCGGGGAAGCGGAGGCAATCGTGCTCGCGCGGGAGACCGGGGCCGCGCTCGTGCTGATGGATGAACGGCATGGGCCGGGCCGCCGCGAGGCGTCTGGGTCTGCGGGTGACGGGCCTGGTCGGTGTGCTGATCGAGGCACGGGAGCGCGGATTGCTGGCCGATGCCGGGTCAGTGGTCGAGGCCTTGCAGCAAAGGGCGGGCTTCTGGCTGTCGGAGGAACTCCGGCGGATGGTCACCGGGCCGTGAGACCCGAGGGCGAAGATGGCCTTTCCCCGACTCCAGCCTGGCAGAAGAACCGCTGGGAAGGAGAGACTCGGTAGTCACGCCGCAAGCTGGCGGATCGTCTCCACCGGCATGAACAAAGTGAGCGGGCCGGACGGCGTCGGCTCGAAACCGAAGCGCGCGTAGAATGCGGCGGCAGCTTCGTCTTTCGCATCCACGAACAAGCCGATGCCGCCGGCGAGTTCAGCCACGCGGGCGATCCGGTGCAGCGCTTCCACGAGCAGCGCCTTTCCATATCCGCCGCCATGATGAGTGCGCGCGACGGCCAGCCGCCCAAGTCGCATCGCTGGGATTTGTGCAGGCAGCTTTTTCGCCCACTTTGGCGGCACCTGCTGGCCGAGCACATGGCAGAGCGAGATCGTGAAAAAGCCGAGCACGGGTTTCGGCGCGGCGGCGTGCTCATCGACGAGCACGAAGGTCTTGGAGATGCCCTTGGCGATATGCTGCCGGGCGATCTGGTGAAGGTAACGGTTCAACGGCTCCACGCCGCAGTCGAAGCCGCGGCGGTCGTGGGTCGCGTCGAGCAGTTCGACTTTAAGCACGCACGAGTTTCCGATGGACGGCTTTGGCGGAGAGCAGCGCGGCGTTCGGCTTCGGCGGTTTGTCGAGCAACTCGAACACGCGCCGGGTCTGTTCGCGGTTCAGCCGGATGATGGTCTCGCGCTCCAGGATTTCCTGCGCCTGGCGGTGGGCGGCCTGGACGACGAAGTGATTGAGCGACGCGCCTTCGAGATCGGCGGCGGCCTGGATGGTTTTCCGCACACCCGAGGGGATGCGTGCGACAAGGCGGGACTTCTTTTCGGCGACGGCAGACATGGTGCCAAGGTGGCACCGGGTGCCGAAAGATCAATGACGCAGAACACCGGCGAAGCGGAGATTCGCAGACGTCTGTCTGTCCGAAATAGGGATTTAAGCGGCGGCTGGGAGCGTGAGCAGGTCGCGGCGCGGCTCGCGCTTGCCGGCGCAGCGGGGGTAGGTGGTGCAGGCCCAGTAGGCGGAGCCGTCGGCGCGGTTTTGGCGGATGACCATCGCCTGGGTGCAGCACGGGCATTCGGGGTCGAAGATGCGGGCGTAGGCGGTGAAGTCGTGGATCCAACTCGGCACGTCGAAGAAATTTTCGTCGGGTCGCCGCACGGCGGCGATGCGCTGGGCGAGGGTGGCGCGGTCGATGAGTTCGATGGATTTTTCCGCGGCGAGATCGCGGGCTTCGCGGG
The DNA here is from genome assembly GCA_043779205.1 of Chthoniobacter sp. GTDB lineage: Bacteria > Verrucomicrobiota > Verrucomicrobiia > Chthoniobacterales > Chthoniobacteraceae > Chthoniobacter. The sequence continues at coordinate 3,694 of JAYWEP010000045.1, forward strand.
AGAAAGTGCCGGTGGTCACGAGGACGCCGCGCGGGGCGGCGGTGCCGGCCATGACGGCGTAGAATTCGCGGATTTCCTGCTCGGTGATGCGGGCGGCTTGCCAGTCCCGGCTCTGCACGGGGATGCTTTCGCCGTCGCGGCGCAGGGTGAGGTCGCTGGTGCCGTCCGCGCCGAGCGCGGCGGAAAGTTCGACGGTGTAGCCCTGGCGACGGAAGATTTCGCCGAGGAGCAATTCGATTTGATCCGGGCGGAGCGAATCCAAATCCAGCAGGTCGCTCGGCTCGGCGAGCGGCGCGGAGGTGGGGACGGCACTCCGTGCTGTCCGCGGCTGGGAACCGGCGCCCGCCGCCTCGCTGCGCTCGCCCCGGACGGCACGGAGTGCCGTCCCTACCCGGCTCTGCCGCCGCTTCGCGAGAAAATGGAAGAGCCCCGCAGCGATCAAGCCCGCACCGCAGATGACTCCGAAAACCAAGCGACCGATGCCGCCAGACGATTCGTGACTTTCGGTAACGGCGGTCTCCATCGCCGCGACGGGTTGCGCAAGGGCTGCGGGCATTTCCGGCGGCTTCCCGCTCTCGACGACGGGTGTCGGCGGCGGTTCCGGTGCGGGTGCAAAGATTTCAGAATTGGCCTCCTCGGCTCGCAGTTGCGGTTCCGAGCGGAGCAGCGGTTGCGGGGCGTTCGAGCGCACCACGGGTTCGTTCCGGGGCGTGGCCGGCTGCGGCTGGAGCGCGGTCGGGTTTGCCGGGGCGTCGAATTTCAAAAAGCTGTCGGTGACGATGGCCTCGGCGGTGGCGACGCCGGTCTGGAAAATCATGCCGGTGGGACGCGCGGCGTCGCTGACCGCCACGGCTCCGTCCTCGCGAATCCACTGGCGCGCTTTCGTGCCGAGGCTGGTCGTTTCGCGCCAGCGGGAGGCGCCGCCATTGGCCTGGAGGAGCGATTGGATTTCCGTTTCCTCGAGGTAGGTGTTGCGGCGGTAGGTGAGTTTGCCGACCGCGCCATTCTTGAATTCGAGCTGCGCCGACCAGCCCTCCCAGAAATAGACGGCGAGATGCCGCCCGTGATCCTCCACCGCCGGCGCACCGTGGCGCGCGGTGATCTGCGCCTCGTTTTCACCGAGCTGGAGCGCGTGGCTGGACGCCGCGGTGAGCGCGAAAATGAGCGCGAAATGGAGGAGGCGAAATGGGTGGGCGGAGGCCATCGGCCAGTGAATTAGCAGGTTGTTGACCAAGCGCGGGAGGGATTTGCGGTGCGGAGCCTCCGGGGATTGCTGGCGAACGGAATGCGCACTAAGAATCGCGCGCCCCGCGGCCTTTTATCCAAAACCAACGATGCGATTTTTCCTGACCTGCACGCTCACGCTCCTGCTCGCTGTGCCGGGTGTCCGGGCGGTGGAGACGGACGCGGACGGGGTGAAGCTGGCGGGCAAAGTGCGTGAGATTTTCGAGGCGAAATGCGTGGACTGCCACGGGCCGGAGCTGCCGCGGCCCAAGGGGAAATTCGGCTACGTGATCGACCTCAAGCGCGTGGCCGCGAACGCCGAATACATCGTGCGCGGGCACCCGGAAAAATCGGATCTCTACGACATGGTTTTCAAGGAGGACATGCCCGGCGAGGACGCCAGCGTGCCGCCGCTGACCAGGGACGAAAAGGACATCGTGCGCCGCTGGATCGAGGCCGGTGCGCCCGAGCCGGCGGCGGCGGAACGCCCGGCGGTGGCGGTCGCGAACGGTGCGGAGCTGCGGATGCCCGTGTGGAAACGCACGCTGCGGTGGCTCGGGCGGATGCACCCGGTGTCCACGCACTTTCCCGTGGCGCTGATGTTCGTCGCCGTTTTTGCGGAAGGGCTGGCGTGGTGGACGCGGCGCGAATCGTGGCTGCAAACGGTGCGGCTGCTCGTGGTGCTCGCGGCGCTCGGGGCAGTGGCAGCGGTGGGGCTCGGGTGGATCAATGCGTCCTTCACGAGCTACGTGGGGCAGTCGGCGTCGATCCTCGGCTGGCATCGCTGGCTGGGCACGGGCACGGGGGTGTGGGCGGTGGTCTGCGCCGCGCTGGCGGTGGTGGGGAAATGCGAGGAGGGCACGAAGGACCGGCAGCGTTTTCGCGGCGCGCTGCTGCTCGGCGCGGGGCTCGTCGGTGTCACCGGCTTCCTCGGCAGCGCGCTGATCTACGGGCTGGATCACTACGCTTGGTAGGGCGGGCAGCCGGGGAAAAAACGCCGTCGCCGCGCGTCGCAACTCCCGCCTTTACACCCCAAAAATCGGGCGCGATAGTCCGCGCCCTTTCGCATGCAAACCTTCGGCATCGGACTCGCTGGAATGGGCAATGTCGGCGCAGGTGTCTATAAACACCTGACCCAAAACCGCGCCCTGCTCCGGGAGCGGCTGGGCTATGAGCTGGAGGTGAAAAAGATCGCCGTGCGCGACGTGGCGAAGGCCCGCGGAGTCAGCGTTCCCGGCGAATTACTGACGACGCGCTGGGAGGATTTGCTCGACGATCCGGCGATCCAGATCGTCGTCGAATTGATGGGGCAGAAGGACGAAAGCCTGCGGCTGATTTTGGGCGCGATTGAGCGCGGGAAAATCGTCGTCACCGGCAACAAGGCGCTGCTCGCCGAGCATGGGCGCGAGATTTTCGAGGCGGCGACGCGGCACAAGGTGCCGGTCTTTTTCGAGGCCGCCGTCGCGGGCGGGATTCCGATCATCAAGGCGATCCGCGAGGCCTTCATCGGCAATCACATCCGGTCGATTCACGGGATCATCAATGGCACCAGCAATTACATCCTCACGCGCATGTGCGAGAGCGGGCTGGGTTTTGCCGAGGCGCTCGCCGAGGCCCAGGCCGCCGGCTACGCCGAGGCCGATCCCGCGCTCGACGTGAACGGCGGCGACGCCGCGCACAAGGCCATCATTCTCGCGTCGCTCGCCTACGGATTCTGGGTGACGGGGGACAAAATCCACGTCGAGGGCATCGAGCACATCACCGCCAACGACATCTGCTTCGCGCGCAAGCTCGGCTACACGATCAAGCTGCTCGGCATCATCAAGGCCGACGCGCGCGGCGAGATCGAAGTGCGCGTGCATCCCACGCTCATCCCCGAGAAGCATGTGCTGGCCAGCGTCAACGGCGTCTTCAACGCGCTCGCCGTCCACGGCGACATCGTCGGCGACACCCTTTTTTACGGACGCGGCGCGGGCCAGGACCCGACCTCCAGCGCCGTCATCGCCGACCTCGCCGAAGCCGCCGCTGCGCTGCAGTCCCCGCGCAGCAACTACGGCTTCATGCCCCACGGCCTTTACGGCACCTGCAAGCCGATCGCCGAGATCGTCTCCGAGTACTACCTGCGCCTCACGGTCGAGGATCGCCCCGGCGTCATCGCGCAAATCGCCGGCGTGCTGGGCGATTTGAACATCGGCATCTCGTCGATCTTCCAGCCCGAGAGCGACGAAGGCGAAGCGGTCTCGCTCGTCCTCGTCATCCACAAGGCCACGAACGCGCAGATCACTTCCGCTTTGGAAAAAATCGGCGCGCTCCCCTGCGTGAAAAAAGCGCCGCGCATGATCCGCGTGGAGAACTTCGCATGAGTTTCAGCACGCTTCACGACCGCGGCGTCATGGCCCGGTGGCGCGAGTTTCTGCCCATCACCGACGCCACGCCGTTCATCTCGCTGAATGAAGGCAGCACGCCGCTCATTCATTCGCCGAAGCTGAGCGCGCGCGTCGGGCGCGGGTGCGAGGTCTTCATCAAATACGAGGGGCTGAATCCGACCGGCTCGTTCAAGGATCGCGGCATGACCATGGCGCTCTCGAAGGCCGTGGAGGCTGGTTCGCAGGCCGTCATCTGCGCGAGCACCGGCAATACCAGCGCCGCCGCCGCCGCCTACGCGGCACGCGCGAGCATCGCGTGCATCGTGCTGCTGCCGGCGGGAAAAATCGCGTTTGGAAAACTCGCGCAGGCCTTCATGTACGGCGCGAAGGTGGTGGCCATCGACGGCAACTTCGACGACGCCCTGCGGCTCGTCCGCGAGATCGGCGAGACCGAACCCATCGCCATCGTCAACTCGATCAACCCGTACCGGCTCGAAGGCCAGAAGACCGCGGCGTTTGAAATCATCGAAGTGCTCGGCGACGCGCCGGACATTCATGTGCTGCCGGTCGGGAATGCGGGCAACATCAGCGCCTACTGGATGGGCTACCGCGAATTTCACAAGCTCGGGCGCTCCACGAAGCTGCCGAAAATGGCCGGCTTCCAGGCCGCTGGCTCGGCCCCCATTTTCCACGGCAAGATCATCGAGAAACCCGACACCATCGCCACCGCCATTCGCATCGGCAATCCCGCGAGCTGGGAGCTGGCGACCACCGCGATCCGCGACAGCAGCGGCTCGATCGACATCGTGACCGACGGCGAAATCCTCTTTGCGCAGCAATGGCTCGCCTCGAATGAGGGCATCTTCGTCGAGCCCGCCAGCGCCGCCAGCATCGCCGGACTTTTCAAATGCCTCGGGCCGCAGCCCTGCGGCACGTGCGTGTTCCCGCGCATCGCCGAGGGCAGCACGATCGTCTGCACCGTCACCGGCCACGGACTGAAAGACCCCGACATCGCCCGCGAACAATGCGGCTCCGTGATCCCCGCGAAAGCCGACAAAACCGCGATCCTCCGGCTCATCGCCGGCTAAACAAAATTCCTATGTCCGCCACCCTCACCACTCCTTTCCGCTGGGTCGAATCCACCTCCTGGGAACTTGATTTTTTCGGCCTCCCGCACCGCATCCCGTGGCCCACGGATGTCGATCCCGCCGTCGCCAACAGCGACCCCTTCGAGATCGAACACATGCTCCGCGCCATCGGCACGATGGGCGCGGAACTCACCGAGCCGTGGCAGTCCTTCGACCGCGCCGCGCAGCATCTCGATCCGCTCGCCGATGCCATCGACGACGCCGAATCCACCGAGGCCGGCGAGCTGCTCGCGCAGTTTGAGCAAAGCCATCCGGGCACCGCGTTCGCGCTGTTCCACCGAGGCACCGTCGCGCGGCTGGAGGGGCGGGAGGAGGATGCCATCGCGCTCTTCCGCGAGGCCACGGAGAAGACGCCCAACATCGGCGCGATCTGGAACAACCTCGGCGTCATGCACGCCATGCGCGGCCAGCGCGACGAGGCGCTCGCCGCTTTCAAAAAGTCGCTCGAAATCTCGCCCAACGACCGCACCGCGCTCGAAGGGCTCGCGCAACTCCGCGCCGTCATCAAGCTCCTGCGCGACCCGAACGACCCGGAATCCGCCGCATTCGTCGATCCGCAGACTTTTGCGAAAATGGTCGCGCAGCAGCTTCAGCAGGTCGTCAACGATCCCGAGCAGCTCCTTTCGCAAGGCGAGCACCTGCTCCAGCAGGGCTTCGCGCCCGAACTCGGGCTCCAGGCGCTCCAGCGCGCGCACGCTTTGCAGCCCACGAATCGCCGCGCCGTCTTTGGCCTCACCGCCGCGTATCGCATGGCCGGCCAGCTCGATCAGGCGCGCGCGACCATCGAGCCCTACACCGCGCAGGTGCCGCAGGATCCCGAGGGATTTTTCCACCTCGCGCAAATCTGCAACACCACCGGCGACACCGCCGGCGAAGCCCGCGCCCTCGACGCCGTGCTCGCGCTCGACCCGAACGCGCAGGCCCCGCTCGGCATCCGCTTCGCCCTCACGCAAGACGAGCACGATCCGAAAAAAGAGCAGGCGCTCGTGAAGTTCGGCGAAGAGCGGAAATCGTGGATGGCCTTCATCCTCGCGAGCAACATCGCCCGCAAACGCGCCGACTCCCCCACCGCCGTGAAGTGGGCCGAGCGCGCCCATGAGATCGCGCCCGATTCCGAAGACGTGCTCCTGCACTACACCGCCGCGCTCGGCGAGGCGCGCGGTTTTGAAAAGCTCGTCAGCATCGTCAAGCCGAAGATCGACAGCGGGAAATTCACCAAGCGCGTCGATTGGAATTACGCGCAGACTTTGCAGCAAATGGGGCTGACCAACGACGCCATCGGCGTGCTGCGCAAAGCCATCGCCGGCGAAGTGCCCGACGAGTTCAAAGCCTCCGCCACGCTCATGATCGACGCGTGGAGCGGCCTCGTCGCCGGCTGCGGCGTGCCGCTGGAAATCCACCAGTCCGGCTTTCTCCAGCGCCCCGTCATCCTCGTGCTCGACGACGGCGACGGCGGCTTCGTCCTCAAAGCCGGCACGCGTCTCCCGAGCGAAAGCAACTTCCCCTGGCGGGCCGGTGCCGCCGAAGTCCAGATTCCGCTCCAGCAAGGCCAGAGCGGCGGCGGTGCCGAGCCGCGCGGCCTCGGAGCCTTCGTCGTCCGCGGCGTCCAGCCCGCGGCGAAAACCATCGATTGCCACCTCGTCGGCCTGCCCGACGGCGCGCTCCATTTCCGCGCCAGCCAGGGCGGCCGCCGCCTCCAGGTCGGCTGGGCTCCCATCGGCCTCCAGCGTTAAGAGCATCTGCCAAAAGAAATTTCCGTTGTGGTCTCTTCCTCTTCCTCTTCCGCTTAATCTTCCTCCAAGCCCAAGGAGGAAGATTAAGCGGAAGAGGAAGAGGAAGAGTCGGAAACCATTTTAGGCAATCACTCTCAGCCCACCGTTGACAACACCCCGCCGCCCGGCCAGCTTCGCGCCCCTTTTCCGATGAGCCTCATCGTCCAGAAATACGGCGGCACCTCCGTCGGCAATCCCGAACGCATCCTCAACGTCGCCCGCCGCGTCGTCGCCACGCAGGAAGCGGGGCATCGCGTCGTCGTCGTCGTCTCGGCGATGAGCGGCGTGACCGACGGCCTCATCAAACTGGCAAAACAGGTTTCGCAAAACCCCGCCGAGCGCGAGATGGACGTGCTCCTCTCGACCGGCGAGCAGACCACCATCGCGCTCACCGCCATGGCCATCCACGGGCTCGGGCACAAGGCCGTGTCGCTCACCGGCGCGCAGGCCGGCATCATCACCGACGGCGTGCATACCCGCGCGAAGATCGCGAACATCACCCCGAAACAAATCCACGCGCACCTCCAGAACGACGAGATCGTCATCGTCGCCGGCTTTCAGGGCGAGACCACCGACGGGCGCATCACCACCCTCGGGCGCGGCGGCAGCGACCTCACCGCCATCGCCATCGCCGCCGCCATCAAGGCCGATGTCTGCCAGATTTTCACCGACGTGGACGGCGTCTATACCTGCGACCCGCGCATCGTCCCCACGGCGCGGAAAATCGACGCCATCAGCTACGACGAAATGCTCGAAATGGCGTCGAGCGGCTCGAAGGTCATGCAGTCGCGCAGCGTCGAGTTTGCCAAAAAATTCGGCGTCGTCTTCGAGGTGCGCAGCTCTTTCAACAACAACCCAGGGACCATCGTCACCGAAGAAACCGAAGATATGGAAAACGTCGTCGTCCGCGGAGTCAGCATCGAGAA
>JAYWEP010000046.1:0-4736 GCA_043779205.1 Chthoniobacter sp.
CTAAAAAGCGGCTGCCGCGTGAAAACCGCGACGGTCCGCGCCTGTAGGGGAAGCTGTCAGCTTCCCCTACAGGCGCGCGGCGGCGCGGAGCCTCACTCCGAGCGCAGCGCTTTCACCGGATCGAGCCGGGAGGCGAGCCAGGCGGGGATGAAGGCGGCGAGCGAGCAGATGAAAAAGGCGCTGACGCAGATGATGGCGATGTCGCTCGGGACGATCTCGGCGGGGATGCCGTCGAAATCGTAGATGCTCGGCGGGAAGATGACGACGTGGAGTTTGGCCGAAAGCCACTCGCGGAAATCATTGCGATACGCGAGGAGGGTGAGCGCGCTGCCGAGGCCGCCGGCGGTGCCGAGCAGGCCGACGGTCATGCCTTGCGCGAGGAAGACCCAGACGATTTGCGCCGGGCTGGCGCCGAGCGCTTTCATGATGCCGATCTCGCGGGTTTTTTGCACGGTGACGGTGATGAGGGTGCTCATCACGCCAAAGGCGGCGACGATGATGATGAAGAAAAGGATGACGAACATGACGTGGCGCTCCATGCGGATGGCGTCGAAGCGCGCGCGGTTTTCGTCGTACCAGGTGGCGGTGCCGACAGCTCCCTGGAACTGCGTGTCGATGGCGTCCTGCACGCGCTCGATATGGTATGGGTCGCTCGTTTTTACGGCGATGCCGTGGACGGCGTCCTTGAGGGCGTAAAGCTCCTGCGCGTTGTGCAGCGGCATGAGGATGTAGGTGGAGTCGAAGCCGTACGTGCCGGAGTTGAAAAGGCCGACGACTTTCATCGGCGAGGGGATGACAATGCCGCCCTCGGCCTTGAGGTCGGCGAGGGTGCGCGGCTTCGCGCCGGGGTCGTCGCTTTCCTTGCGCAGCTCGGCCACGAGGCCGCTGATATTGCCGGGCGCGTAGATGGTGATCTCGTCGCCGACCTCGACGCCGAGTTCCGCCGCGAGGGTGCGCCCGAGGATCACCTCGTCGCTCGACATCTCGAGCGCGCCGACGGGGGAGACGAATTTTTTCAAATCAATGAGCTGCTCCTCCTGCGCCACATTGATCCCGCGGATGATCGCCTGCACCGTGCGCGTGCTCTGCCGCGCGTCGTCGGCGCGCTCCACGAGCACCGCCCCGGTCACGTAGGGCGCGGCCCCGATGATGCCGGGGATTTTTTCCAGCCGCGGCAGCACCTCGCGCCAGTTGCGCATGAAATCGCCGCCGACCACGCGCAGGTGCGGCTCGAAGCCGAGCACGGCCCGCTGGAGCGAGCGGTCAAAGCCGGTCATCACCGCGAGGACGACGACCGGCACCATGATGCCGAGGGTCACGCCGAGCACCGAGATGATGGTGATGACGGAGACGAAGGTGCGCTTGGGCTTGAGATAGCGGAAGGCGAGGAAAAGGCTGAAGGGAGCTTTCACGAAGGGCGCTCATGGAAGACGCGAAGGCCGCGGCGACCAAGCGAAATGTGGCCGGTGCCGGGGATGGCGGAAATGTCATTAAAAAACGGGAAAAATCCATTGACGACTGTTGCCGACCCCGATTGATTGCAGCCCATGAAAAAAGTTCTCTCCCTCCTCGTCGCCTTCGTCTTCATGCAGGTGCAAACATGGGCGCTCAGCGGTGGTCCTCAATACGGGGGCAGTCAGGCTTCCGTTTCAGGCACCTACGCAGGCGTCTTCACGGGCATCGGTGGTACCGCTATCGCCTTGGGAACCGGAGCGCTGGTCGATTCGGCTGGCACCAATGCCGTGGGCCTCTTTGTCATAGGGGTGCCCGTGACGGACATTGCCAATGGCACGCTGGCGCTCTTTTTCGAGGGGTCGTTTTTTCAGGGTGGTATTCTCGGTATCGCCGACCCGAACAAACAGACGCTCATCGGTGTTTGTCAGGGCGTTCACATAACCGAGTTGACCACCTTCACTGATCTTTTCTTCGGCCAAAGCCAAAAGACGGTGAAGTACGACTCCCGTGCGGACGGTACGATCAAGGCAAAGATCGAAAACTCTGGAGTCGGTGGAATTACGTTAGTTGGAACGGGCGCATTTACGGTCTCGATCATCGTCAGCACCCCGGTGACATTTCCCGACCCAAACAATCCGGGGATGTTCATCACCACGGTGATTCAAAGCAGTGTCCCGACCGGTACGCTCTCATTCAAGGTCGATGGCTTCAAACAGGCGGCCACTGTTGTTAAACCGGCAGCGGACTCACTCGCCAACCTTCTTAATGGCCAGGGTGCAGGTACGGGGACGTAACAGAGTCCGGGGCGAGCCTTTTCTCGTCTTTTGCCTTTCTCGTCTGTGAATCGAAATCCTTCCCGTCACGCCCGCTCTGCGGGCGTGACGCTTTTGGAGCTACTGACGGTGATCGTCGTCATCGCAATCTTGGCGGCTATGCTCCTGCCAGCTTTCGCCAATATGGCCTCCCGCATGGATCGCGCGAAATGCACGATGAACCTGCGGTCGCTCTACATCGGGACGGAGTTTTATCTTCAGGATCGGAAGCAATGGCCGCAGATTGATCCGAAGCTTTCGGGCAATAAGGACTCCGATGAATACGCCCGGCAATGGATGACGGCCCTTGGGCCTTACAAGATCTCCAAGGAAAGCTGGCACTGTCCGACCGTGCAAAAAATCATGCTTGGGGATCAGGTTGGTGACAAAACACCGAAGGAGCGCATCGACTATTTCCCCACCCCATTCGACGACAAGGAAATCACTCCGCATCGCTGGGCCGAGCAGCCGTGGTTCATTGAGCGCGGCGCGATGCACGGGGATGGCAACCTGATGATCTTCCCCGATGGCAGCATCAAGACGCTCGGAGAGTACGTGGCAAAGGTGAAGAAATAGCGGCCGTCAGACGGTGCTGGCGTGGTGCAGAAAAACGCGGGCCTTTTCCAAGGCACGGGCGCGGTGGCTGAGCTGGTTTTTCACGGTGGCGGGGAGTTGGGCGAAGGTTTCGCAGCGGCCGGCGGGGACGAAGAGCGCGTCGTAGCCGAAACCGCCGTCGCCGCGCTCGGCATTGATGATCACGCCCTCGACCATGCCATCGAATGTGGCGCACACTGTGCCGTCGGCGGCCAACGCCAGCGCGCATCGGAAGCGGGCGGCGCGGGCTTTTCCGCGGGTGGCGGCGAGTTCGCGGAGGAGTTTCGCGCGGTTGCCGGCGTCGGTGGCCTGCGCGCCGGCATAGCGCGCGGAGCGGACGCCAGGGGCACCGGCGAGGGCATCCACTTCGAGGCCGGAGTCATCGGCCAGCACGAGGCCGGGGAACAGTCGCGAGGCGGCGAGCGCCTTGATCGCGGCGTTCTCGGCGAAGGTCGCGCCGGTTTCCTCGGGGGCGGCGATTTCGGGATGCGTGTTGAGGTCGCTCACGTCCCAGCCGTCGCCGAGGATGGCGCGGATTTCGGCGGTCTTGTGGGCGTTCTTCGTGGCGATGAGCAGGCGGCGCATCGGGGAAGGATGAAGGATGAAGGATGAGGGATGAAGCGCGAAGTGGGATTGCGTCTTCCGCCTTCCGCCTTCATCCTTCCGCCTTTTCCTCATGAGCACCGCCCGCCGCCATCCCTATCCCTTTTCCGTCTTCGAGCCCAAATGGCAGCAGCATTGGGATCGCGCGCAGACCTTTCACACGCCGAATCCCGGCGAGCCCGGCTTTGACCCGGCGCGGCCGAAGTACTACGTGCTCGACATGTTCCCGTATCCCAGCGGGACGGGCCTGCACGTCGGGCATCCCGAGGGTTACACCGCCACGGACATCATTGGCCGGTATAAAAGGATGCGCGGTTTTAATGTGCTGCACCCGATGGGTTGGGACGCCTTTGGCCTGCCGGCGGAGCAGTATGCCATTAAGACCGGCCAGCATCCCGCCGTCACCACGGCGCAAAACGTTGCCCACTTCAAAGGCCAGCTCCAGCGCCTCGGCTTTGCCTATGACTGGCAGCGCGAGGTCAATACCACTGACCCAGGTTACTTCCGCTGGACGCAATGGATCTTTCTCCAGCTTTATAACTCTTGGTTTAACCCCGCGAGTAATCGCGCGGAACCTGTTGAGACTTATTCCGGCGCGGACGCGGATAGTGTTCGCCTGGCTTATGTGAGTGAGGCTCCGGTGAACTGGTGTCAGGCACTTGGTACGGTGCTGGCCAATGAGGAAGTCATCGACGGCAAGAGCGAGGTGGGCGGGCACCCCGTCGAGCGCAGACCCATGCGGCAGTGGATGCTCAGGATCACGGCTTTTGCCCAGCGTCTGATCGACGAACTGGATGGGTTGGATTGGCCCGAGGGGATAAGGCTCCTGCAAAAGAACTGGATCGGCCGCAGCGAGGGCGCGGAGGTGCATTTCTCAGTCGCCGATGCAGCGGAGAAGATCACCGTTTTCACCACGCGGCCCGACACGCTCTATGGCGCGACTTACATGGTGCTCGCGCCCGAGCATGCCATCGTCGATCGGCTCGTCACCGAGGAGCAGTGGCCGGCGTTGCGGGAGTATCGGGAAAAGACGGCGCGCAAGAGCGACCTCGACCGCACGGAACTGGCGAAGGAAAAGACCGGCGTGTGGACGGGCGCGTTTGCGATCAACCCCGTCAATGGCGAGCGCATCCCGATCTGGGTCGCGGACTATGTGCTGCCCGGCTACGGCACCGGCGCGATCATGGCCGTGCCCGCGCACGACGAGCGCGACTGGGAGTTTGCGCGCAAGTTTGCGCTGCCCATCCGCGAGGTCGTCTCGCCCGCGCCCGC
>JAYWEP010000047.1:0-19536 GCA_043779205.1 Chthoniobacter sp.
GAAGCGGCGCTCCCTCTTGCCCGAGTTGGTGAAGCCAGCCGGGATGTTCACGACCCAGGGGATTTTCGGGTTGGCGTTGGGCTGCGGCTTGAAGCTGACGGCTTTCGACATGCCCAACTGTTGCCTTTATTGCCCTATTAACAAGCTAATACGCGTCAGAGCGTGTGCGTATCGGGATGTATCTACAGTGTAGCGCTCACACTACCGGGTAATATCATCTGACTACGAATCAGAAGGTTCCGTGTTCGAGTCACGGCGAGTGCATCACCGGGGCAAAACCCGGCCCTGGAAATGGGCGCGGAAAAACGGCGCCGCTGCCGCGGCCATCGCCTCGACGGTCAGGGCGGCGCCGCTTTCGCGCTCGAGGCTGGTCATTTCCACGTCGGCGAGGCCGCAGGGGGTGATGGCGCGGTAGGGCGTGAGGTCGCCGCAGACATTCAGCGCGAAGCCGTGCAGGCTGACCCAGCGGCGGACGCCGATGCCGATGGAGGCGATCTTTTTCCCGCCGACCCAGACGCCGGTGAGCCCCTCGCGCCGCCGGGCGGCGACGCCGCATTGGGCGCAGAGGGCGATGAGCATGGATTCGAGCTCGCGGAGGTAGCGGTGGAGGTCCTGGCCGCGCGGCTTCAAGTCGAGGATGGGGTAGCCGATGAGCTGGCCGGGGCCGTGGTAGGTGGCCTGCCCGCCACGGCCGGTGACGATAAGCGGATGCGGGAGTGCGGCGGGGTCACGCAGGCTGCTGCGGTCGGGCGTGCGGCCAATGGTATAGACGGGCTCGTGCTCGAGGAGGAGGAGGGTGTCGGGCACGGCGGGGTCGGCGATTTTGCGGGCGACGAGGTCTTCCTGCAGGGCGAGGGCGTGGGCGTACGGGAGGCGTCCGAGCCAGGAGACATTTAGCAAGGAGGATTTAGCATTTGGCATTTGTGGGCGCGGGGCGCGGGCGGGGTTTTCCTAAATCCCAAATCCCAAATGCTAAATGCGCGCCGGGGCGGCGAGCCCGCGGGCTGCCGACTCCGCGGCGCGCAAATGGGTGAGGCCGATGGCGAGGGCGTCGGCGGCGTCGGCGGGCGGGGTCTCGGTGAGGCCGAGGAGGGCGCGCACCATGAAGGCGACCTGGCCTTTGTCCGCGCCGCCTTTGCCGACGACGCTCTGCTTCACCCGCCGCGGCGCGTATTCGTAGATGGGCAGTCCGCGACCCGCCGCGGCGAGCAGCGCCGCGCCGCGCGCCGCGCCGAGGGTGATGGCGATGCGGTGGCTCTGGACGAAGATGATGCCCTCGACGGCGGCGCACTCGGGCGCGTGCTCGCGGATGATGTCGCAAATGCGCTCGTGGATGGCGACGAGGCAGCCGCTCGGGAGGAGGTCGGCGCGGTTTTTGATCGTGCCGTAAGTGACGGCGCACACTTTCGCGCCGGTCTTTTCCAAAATGGCAAAGCCGGTGCCGCGCAGCGAGGGGTCGATGGCGAGGACGCGCATGGGCGCGGACGATAGGAGCCGGGGAGGAAAATGACGAATGGAGAATGACGAATGACGATGATGGGAGCGCCCCGACCGTCATTCGTCATTCGTCATTCTCCATTCGTCATTTCATCACCGGTCACAGCCCGAACCACTCGTGGAGCAAATGCTTCACGGCGTCGGGGAGGTAGTCGATGGCGAGGGCGGCGAGCCCGACGAGCGCGAGGCCGACGAACGCATAGAGGATGCGGAGCGCGAGGCGCGCGCGCCGGAGGCGGCGGAGCTCGACGTAGCGCTCTTCGCCGACGGAATTCTGCCGCTCGATGATGCCGCGGAGGACGGCGTTGTCGCGCACCAGCGCGGACTCGGAGGCGGCTTCGGCGCGGCGCTCGGCCTCGGCCCCGAGCGTGCGGGCCTCGGTGAGTTCGGCGCGGAGCGTGTCGGTGGCCGCCGTGAGCGTCTGCACCTCGGCGGTGCTGCGCGCGAGGGCGGCGGTGGCGCGCTGGTGCTCGGTGTCGAGGGTGAGAAAACGGTCGCGCAGGGCGAGCAGTTCGCGGCCCGTGTGGATTTCGGAAAGATCGTGGCGGAGCGTCTCGGATTCCTTGCGCAGCGCCTGGCAGCGCCCGGCGAGCCCTTGCCGGCCAGCCTCCGCGTCGTCGTAGGCGGCTTGGGCAGCGGTGAGCTTTTCCGCCGCCGCCGCGGCGGCGGCGCGGGCTTCGTTCTGGACGCTTTCGAGCTGCCCGCGCAGGGCGGTGCGCTCGCCCCCGAGCGCCTCGGTCGCGCCGCGCGCCTTCGCGAGCGCGCCGCGGAGTTCCGCTTCGCGCCCCGCCATCTGCGTCTCGTTCGCGTTCGCCTGCTCCGCCGTCTGGGCGAAAGCCTGCTCCCATTGCGTGCGGTTTTCCTCCACCGCCGCGAGCCGGCCTCCGAGGTCGGAAATCACCGTCCGCGCCGCGGCGAGCTGCGCCCCCACGGCCGCCGCGCGCTGCTGGCTCTGCGCCAGCTCGCCGTGCGCCGTCTGCAGGTCGGCGCGAAAACTCTGCGCCTCCGCGGCGCGGGCGGTCAGCCGTTCGCCGTCCTCGATCGCCGTTTGGAACTGCTGCCGGAGTCGCGCGATTTCTTTCTGCGCAGCCGCGACCGCGCGTTCAAACTCGTCCCCGCGCCGCAGCGCCGCCACCAGCTCATCGCGCAAATCCTGGACTTCGTCCGTGGAAATACCCGCATCCTCATCGGCGAAAACCGTGCGGCTCGCGGAGTGCGGCGTGTCTTCCCCGTACTGCCGGTCGTGGAGCGAACTGAGCGAGGGAACGACGAGCGGATGATCGCAGGTTGGACAGTTGGTGCTGAAGCCCGCTCCGGAGGCATCGACCACAATGGTCTGCCCGCATTGCGCGCACTCGAATCTGATCTCAGAGCTGTCTGCAGTCATCGCATTCATCCGGCCTCCGCAGCTTTTACGGACACAAGCCCTTGCGGTCAAAAGTTTTTCCGCCCTCCCCGCAACAATCGTGTTCCCCGTCAAAGTTTATGACTCGCGCCGGTTCGGAAAAACATTTGACGCCCACGGCGGGCCTCCCTACTTTCCGCGCACTTTCATCAAGAGTGACCGAGGGACTGGCCCAATGAAGTCACGGCAACCGCTTGGTGGAAAGGATGAAGGCGGAAGGATGAATGATGAAGTGAACGGGCGCGGCGCGCTCCACTTTCATCCTTCATCCTTCATCCTTCATCCTTTCCGCCGGGGACCAGGTGCCAAATCCAGCCGAAGGCACGCGAGCGCCGGAGGAAAAGATGAGAAGAGATTCCACGGTCGCAGCCGCACGAATCTCCGTCCTCTTCGCCACTTGATCCTCGATGGGAGCCCACACGACTTATGGACAAACCATCGCCCTTCTTCACCAGCCTCAAGTGCCGCGAGTGCGGCCGCCTTTATCCCAAGCAGGCCATCCACGTCTGCGACTTCGACTTCGGCCCGCTCGAAGCCGCCTACGACTACGACGCCATCCGCCCGGTGCTCACGCGGCAGGCCATCGAAAGCCGCCCGCACACCATGTGGCGCTACCGCGAGCTGCTGCCCATCGACGGCGAGCCGACGGTCGGCACGCAGGTCGGTTTCACGCCGCTGGTCAAAGCCGACCGGCTCGCGAAAGCGCTCGGCATCCGCGAACTCTACGTCAAAAACGACACCGTCAATTACCCCACACTTTCGTTTAAGGACCGCGTCGTCTCCGTCGCCCTGAGCCGCGCGCGGGAGCTGGGTTTCAAAGTCGTGGCCTGCGCATCGACGGGCAATCTCGCGAACTCCGTGGCCGCCAACGCCGCGAGCGCCGGGCTGAAAAGCTACGTGCTCATCCCCGCCGATCTCGAGCAGGGCAAAGTGCTCGGCTCCCTCGTCTATGGCACGAACGTCGTCGCCATCCACGGCGCCTACGATCAGGTGAACCGGCTCTGCTCCGAGATCGCCGGCAAATACGGCTGGGGTTTTGTGAACGTGAACCTGCGCCCGTATTACGCCGAGGGCTCGAAGTCCATGGGCTACGAAATCTGCGAGCAACTCGGCTGGCGCATCCCGCAGCATACCGTGGTTCCGATGGCCTCCGGCTCGCTGCTGACGAAGATCCACAAGGCTTACGGCGAGTTCGCCCGGCTCGGGCTCGTGGAAGACGCGGCCTTCAAAGTCTATGGCGCGCAAGCCACCGGCTGCGCCCCCATCGCCCACGCCATGAAGCGCGGCACCGACATCGTGAAGCCCGTGCCGAAGCCCGAGACCATCGTGAAATCGCTCGCCATCGGCACGCCCGCCGACGGCTACTACGCCATCCACGCCATGAAGCAGACCGGCGGCACCGCCGAGGATTGCACCGACGATGAAGTCGTCGAAGGCATCCGCCAGCTCGCCGAGTGCGAGGGCATCTTTGCCGAAACCGCCGGCGGCGTCACCGTGGCCTGCGCCCGCAAACTCCTCGAAACCGGCAAAATCCCGCGCGACGGCAGCGCCGTCCTCTGCATCACCGGCCACGGCCTCAAAACGCAGGAAGCCATCATCGGAAAATGCGGCGAGCCCCGCCTCATCAAACCCAGTCTCCGCGAATTCGAGGAGCACGTTTACAGCAAAGACACAGCCGTCGCCTGACGCCACAAATCCCAAATCCCAAATCCTCAATCTCCAATCCCAAATATCCCCATGCCCTCCGTCCTCATCCCCACCCCGCTCCGCAAACTCACCAACGAACTCGAAGAAGTCAGCGTCGCCGGAGCCACCATCGGCGAACTCCTCGACAACCTCGACCAAGCCTTCCCCGGTCTCAAAGACCGCGTCTGCGACGAAGCCGGCAACGTCCGCCGCTTTGTCAACATCTTCGTCAACGGCGAAGACATCCGCTTTCTCGAAGAAAAGGCCACGCCCGTCAAAGACACCGACGAAATCAGCATCGTCCCGGCGATTGCGGGGGGATAGGAAAGTTGAGAGTTAATGGTTGAGAGTTGAGAGCCGCACATCGACTGCGACGCCCTCGAACCAACCGCGGCTCTCAACTAACAACTAACAACTAAATAACTCCTCTTCTCACCAATGAACGAAAAACAGCGCCTCTGGCTCATGTTTCCCACCAAGCTCGTCACCCGCCCCGTGCTGTGGGAGCTGGGCAAAACCTTCCCCGTCGTCACCAATATCCGCCAGTGCAGCGTGACCGATGAGATCGGCATCGTTTCCCTCTCCCTCGAAGGGGAGCGCGAGGAGATCAAAAGAGCCATCGTCTGGCTCGAAGATCTCGGCGTCAAAGTCGAGCCCGTGGAAATGAATACCATCGAAGGCTAGGGCCTTTGGCGTGCAGCGGTGGAGGGCCAAAGGCCCGCAGACAAGCCAGCCCACGGCAACGCCCTGGGTCACGGGTGGTTGATCGACCCTGCCCTGAAAGGGCGCAACAATATGGCGATGAAAGCCAAGGAGCATGAACCGCCCCTGTCAGCTCGCGTAAAAGCGCTTTGAAACCGCCCGGCTGACCGGCCATGCGATGAGCAGCAGCGCCGCGCACAGCGAGCTTTCGATCGTGCCCGCGGCGGCGCAAAATGCCGTCTGGACGAGGAGCAGCAGGCGGATGAGCTGGCCGATGCAAGGCGGCACCGGCGCGCTGGCATCGCGGGCGAGATGGATCGCGACGGCGAACGCGCTCAGCACCGCGACGGAAAAAATCGCCGTCGTGCTCCAAAACGCCGCGGTGCGGACCTGCGCGAGAAAGAGCGCCGCACCGGCCAGCAGGGCGCACCCCGGCAGCCACTTCGCGAGCGGCGGCGATTTCGTTTTCGTCTCGAAACGCGCGAGGTGCGTGATCGCGGCGATGTAGAGCGTGACGAGCGCGCCGGCGATCAGCAGCGGATTCAGCCGGCCCGCGGCGAAGAGCCGCCAAAGCAAGTCGCTATGCGGCGCGGCAGCCGCCCCCAGCAGCACGCTCAGTCCGCGGCACACGCCCATATTCAGCGCGCCGATGATCGGCAGATGTTTGGTCACATGGTTATAGACCGCCACCGAGAGCACCACCCCGGCGGCGACGATCAGCGCCGCGGCACCCAGCTTTCCCGCGAGCAGCAGACCGATGCCGGCCAGAACGGCGGCCACCACCGCGACCGTGCGCGGATGCGCCGCCCCGCTCGGCAGCGGGCGATTCGGGCGTTCGGCGCGGTCTTCCGCGAGGTCGGCGAGATCGTTGTCGAGCAGGCCCGCCGCGTAAAAGCACACGCTCGCGCCGATGGCAAAAAAAACGTCGGCCTCAAACGCTCCGTAGGCCGCGAGCACGTAGCCCGCGAGCGGATCGCCGGGGACGGTGAAGAGATTCGGGGCGCGGAAGAGCTGGAGCCAGGTGCGGAACTTGGAGGGCATGAGTCGTGTAGAGCGGATTGTGAATGGTCCCCGCCGCGATGCCACTGTTTCCCGCAGCGCGCCGCTGCAGGGGGAAGCTGGCAGCTTCCCCTACAGCGGCGCGGCTGCCGGCCGCTGCCCGCCAAAAACCGCCAGCTCCAGCACCTTCAAATAGCAGTCCACATTTTCAAAACCAATCTCGCGCAGCCAGTCGCACTGCACCTCCAGCGGGGCCAGCGCGCCGGCCTCCTGCACGGCCCGCGCATAGTATTCGCGGGCGATTTCCGCGCGGCTGCGGTCGGCGGAGGCGCGGAGTTCCTGGCCGAAGATGGCGTCGATCATGTAGTCGTCCCAGATCGACTCAGTCCAGCGCGTGGCCGAGGCGACGTGCTCGATATTGATGAAGATGCCCTCCGGCTTGAGCAGTTGAAAAACCTCGCCGAAGAGCCCGCGCTTCCGGTCATTGGGCGAATGCTGCGCGGCGAAGCCGGAGACGACCGCGTCGAACGGCTGGGCGCGCGCGATTTCGCTCATCCAACCGGGCCGGGCATAATCCGCGAGGATAAACTCGACGCGCTCCGCGTGACCGTGGAGTCGGTCGCGGGCGGCGGTGAGCGCGGGTTCGGAGAAATCGACAAGGCAGCCGCGGGCACCGGGATTTTCGTCGAGGATCGCGGCGGAGAGCACGCCGTCGCCGCAGCCGAGATCGAGGAAATTTTCCAGCCGCTCGCCGCGTGCGGCGGTGAGGAGCCGGAGCATCATGTCGATCTGCTCGATGCTCAGCGGAATCGCGCCGCGGACGTTCTGGAGAAACTTGGCGGCGAGGTCGGGCTGGTGCCAGGAGGCGGGAAGATCGGGCATGTACACGCGGCCTTTCTAAGCTAGCCGCCTGCCAGCATCCCACAAAAAGCAACGAGGGACAGGGCGCGAACCCTGTCCCTCGTGAATTGCTGCGTTGAGCGCGTGGTTACGCTTGCATCGGACCGTCAATGCCGCCGGTGAGTTCTTCGGCGATGTGGACGGTCTTGTAGCCGCCGATGGTCTTGAAATAGAGCAGGAGGAGGAGGTAGATCACCGCCATCGCCGCAGGGATGAGCGAGTCGGCCTGGAGCGTCCGGCGGTCGCCGCGGATATCGGCTTCATGCACGGCTTTCTGCTTGTCGTCGGCTTTGTCCGCTTTGAGCGCGTCCTTGGCTTCGCCGAGCTTCTTGCCGTCGAGACCGTTCACTTCGCTGAAGATCAGGAATGAGCTGGGTTTCTCAGCCTTGTATTCCGCGTAGAGCGCGGGATCAGCCTTCTTCAACTCTTCGCCCGCAAAGCGGTCCTTGGCATAGCCGAGCCCCGCCGAACCGACGAGACCGGCGGACATCATGCCGATGCCGCCCATGATCGAAATGGCGATGGCCCCGGTGCGCGGGAAGCGATCCGAAGCCACGGCGAGCATCGTCGGCCAGAAGAAGGTCTTGCCGACGGCATAGACCGCGAGGGCAAAGAAGGCCATGGCAAAGCCGGTGATGTGACTGGTCAGATTCAAACCAATGCAGCCGAGCGTGGCGCAAATGCAGAGGATGCCGATGGGCGAGATTTTGAGGGTCTTCTCGATGAAGTGGGCGCAGAAGCGCAGGGCAAACATGATCGCGGAAGTCCAGATAAAGAGCCACTTGCCCTGCTCCGGCGTGAGGATGTTGCCGGTGATGTTTTGAATCCAGCCGTCGGTGCCGAGTTCGACCGCGCCGACGAGGGCGTGAGTCGCGAAGAGCACAAAGAGCAGGATCGACCCAAGCGAGAAACGGGTAATCACGCCGATGGTGATCAGCAGCAGGCCGCCGACGCCGTAGGCGAGATTCGCAGCCATGTGGGCGTCCGACATGATGCCACTGAACAGACCCTTGAAGAACAGCACCAGCAGGCCGCAGATCACGAGGCCGCCGAGGATGCCCACATCCTTGAACATATCGCCGAGGCTGACGCCCTTCGCGCTGGCTTCCGATTTCGGGAAGTGCTGGCCAAAGAACATGACGCCGTAGAGCACGGTCGGGACGAGATAAAGCGAGAGCTGGGCTTTCCAGCCCCAGTGCATGCCATCGCCAAAGACCCACCCAGCGAGTGCGCCGAGCACCATGCCGGCGGGCCAGGAGGCGTGGAGAATGTTGAGGTAATGCGTGCGGTTATGCGGGAAGAGGGTGGCGACCAGCGGATTGGCCACGGCTTCGAGCGTGCCGTTGGCCAGCGCGAAGACAAACATGCCCCATTTAAGGCAGGCGAAGGCAGTGGTCTTCGCCAACTCGCCACCGTCTCCGGGGATTGCGGCAAATGTAATGACCGCGGAGAGGATATGAAAAAGGAAGGCGGCGATGACCAGCTTGCCGTAGCCGATCTTATCCACAATGACGCCGCCGATGATGATGCCGAAGCAGAAGCCGGTGAAGCCAGCGCCGCCGATTTCACCGAGCTGCGCGGCGGTAAAGCCGAACTCGGAGCCCCAGGCGGCGAAAATGCCGCCGCGGATGGCGAAGCCGACGCCAGCGGCGAGAATGGCCATGAAGCCTGCAAAGAGGAGGCGTTTTGCGTTAGGTGCGATACCTTCGTCACTCATATGATGTAGTAGTTGGTGGGGTTGGTGGTTTGGGTTCTTGATCTTACTCTTAGTCTTACTCTCCATCCCCACAGCCAGGCCGGAGGGTTAAGGTTACGATTAGGATTAAGAGGAGAGAGTTAGCTGGCTAGATGGAGAAAGCCGGGAGCTTCACGATCTTGCCGCCGGCCATCGCGGATTCGTGGGCGCAGAGGCCGACGCAGGTCCAGTTGGCGGACTGCCTGGCATTGGGGAAAGGATCGCGGTCGGCCACGAGCGCGGAGATGATCTCGTGGGCGAGGTGCGGGTGGCTGCCGCCGTGCCCGGCGCCTTGCGCGAAACTCAGATGGGTCTTCTTACCAAGGTCATACACACCCTTGGTCGTGAACTGCTGGATGGCCTTGGGCAGCCGTTTCGCAAAGTCCGGCGTCTTCACCGGCTTGGGAATCTTACCCTCAGGCAGCTTGGCCGTATGCATGATGAGCGGCTGGTGCTCGACGAGCGGCCATTCCACGGACGCCTTGCTCCCATAGACATCAATGCTTTCGCGATACTGCCGCGCCGTGTCGAACAGGCTGCGGATGATGCGGGCGTTCACGTCGGTGTTGGCAAACTTGATATGCGCCGTTTCCACGGCGAAGGGCGACCCATAGCACTTGGCGAGTTCCTTGCGCACCGTGCCGCTGCCAAAGCAGCTCACATACTCCGCCGACTGCCCGATGATCCCGGCGACCGGGCCGACGCAATGGGTGGCATACCACATCGGCGGGAGGCCGGGCCAGTAGTTAGGCCACCCATCCATGTCCTGCTGATGACTGGCCTGCACAAACTGCAGCTTGCCCAGCTTACCCGTATCCAGCAGCTCTTTCATAAAGAGATACTCCCGCGCATAGACCACGGTCTCGGCCATCATGTATTTCAGGCCGGTCTTCTTCACGAGGGCCACGATCTCCTTGCACTCCGCCACGCTCGTCGCCATCGGCACCGTGCAGGTCACATGCTTGCCGGCTTTCAGCGCGGCGATGGACTGCCACCCATGATCGGGGATCGGCGAATTGATATGCACCAGATCGACCGCCGGGTCCTTCAGCACGTCCTCGAATTTCGTGTAACGCTTTTCCACCCCGAAGGCGTCGCCGATCGCATTCAGCTTCTCCGGCGTGCGCTGGCAGATGGCATACATGGTGGCCTGCGGATGCCGCTGGTAGAGCGGGATGAACTCGGCACCGAAGCCGAGGCCGACGATGGCGACGTTGATTTTCTTTTGGGACATGAAAGTGGGAGTTGGAGAAAGTGGGACAACGCTGGGGGCGAAGTGCGGTGGATGAGAGCGGGGCGGAAAAAAGCTGTCAATGGGGAAATCCGCACATCTCGAAGCTCACCGGCCCGACCCTTTGCCGCCGCGGCCTAAAAGCGCACGGTGAACTGCGCGGCCAGCAGGTGGCTGAAGTCGCGGGGCGCGGAGTCTTCGCGCTGGAGGCTGTATTGGAGCTTGAGCTGCGTGTGGGCGGTGCAGCGGTAGCCGAGGGCGGCGTCGGTGCGCCAGACATCGTGGCCCCACGGGACGCGTCCGCCGGCGCCGTCGCGGACGGTGGCAAAGAGCTGCTGATTCCAGCGCAGCGCGCCGAAGAGCTGCGGGGTGAATTTGTATTTCGCCTCCACGTAGTAGGAGAAGGTGTCGGCCCCGCCCACGCGCGGCACCTCGAAGCGGGATTCGTAAAATTCCGCCCACACCTGCCAGTGGTGCCAGGCAAAGCCGAGATCCTGGCCGAGGACGATTTCGCGATAGTCGCCGAGGCCGCGGTGGCTGGGCAGCGAGGGCGCGGCTTCCGCGCGAAAATACGGGCCGCTGGCCGCGGAAAAACCGAGCCGCCACATCGCATTCGGACGCACTCCGACGCGGGCCTGCACGGTCGGATGCGCAAAGTTTCTCTGCGTCACGTCCCACGCGTCCGGCCGCATCGCGGGCGCGGTATTGGTCATGGCGGCGGCGTATTCAAATTTGCCAAGCCGCCCGGCCGCGGAGACGCCGCTCCCGTAGCCGGGCCCCCAGATGACCGGGTTGTATTCATATTTCGCATCGAGGATTCCCGTGGCGAAATCCCGCGCGGAACTCGGTGCGGCCCCGTCCTCGATGGTGGTGATGTTTTCGTAAAGCAGCGGCGCGCTGATGAACGGATTTTCCCATGACTGATGCCGCTCGACCCAGTTGCCGATGACGTTCGCGAATTTCCCCATCTGGAGGCTGAGACGCCCATCGTCCCAAGGCGTGAAGCGCACCGCGTATTCGTCCATCCGCACCTGCGCGCCGGTGTCGCTCGGGTCAAAGCCGCGATCGACCCGCGACTGGGCGAAGATGTAAACGTGCGGGCCGAGTTGCGCGTCGAAAAAGAGGGTGAGGCGCGGATTGAAAAGCCGGTCGCTCAGGGTGTCGATCAGGCCCGGCGCGGGCTGCTGAAAGAGGTAGCCTTCGAGGTCGAGGGTGCCGCTGAGGCGGGCGCGGAGAGTGTCGTGGAAAGCGGAGCTCGTCAGCGCGTCATCCACGCGATCGAGAAATTCCTCCGCGCCGCGCCCGGTGGCGGCGAGCGCCAGGAGGAGGGCGGCGATGACGGGATGGGACTTCATGCGGCTTCATGGGCGAGGACCGCGGGTGGGGGCAAGGCGAAACGCACCGGGGAGCGCGGCCTCCTGGGGTAACAGAACCGTTACGTTGCGGTCGTTGCGGGCGGCGCCGCGGGTGGCGTAGTTGCGCGCATGCTCCGCTCTGCTCCCTCCCCCGCCATCGCTTCCCACCGTCGCCAGCTTCTCTCCCGCGCGGCGGGTGTGGCGCTCGTGCTCACCCTGGCGGCGGCGCATTTCGCCGCGGCGCAAACGTACACGATCACCGATGTCAGCCTGCCCGCGACCGACGCGAGTTTTGCCACGGGCGTGAATGCGGGTGGGCAGGTCGCGGGGTATTCGGCCATCGGCGCGACGGCGGCGCGGGCGTGGCGTTTCACGGCGGGGAGCGGGGCGCTCGATCTCGGATCGTTTGGCGGTGCGGAAAATCGCGCGCTGGGGATCAACGACGCGGGGCAGGTTACGGGCTACTCGAAGGACGCGGCGGGGTTTGCGCACGGATTTGTTTTCAGCACGGCGGGCGGGCTCACGGACATCGGCGGGAATGGCGGCGGTGCGCCGATTTTTGCGCAGCACATCAATGCGTCCGGGCAAGTCGCGGGATTTTCGTCGAATGGCGGGGACGATCAGGCGTTCCGTTTTTCGCCGCCGGGGCTGATGCTGAATCTCGGGACGATTCCAAACGCGCCGCTGCCGGCGACGGCGTCGGCCTACGGCGTGAATGACGCGGGGCGCGTGGTCGGCATCGGCAGTTCGCCGAGCGGGTTCAACCGCGCGTTTCGGACGGATGCGAATGGCGCGAGCATGACGGAACTCGGCACGCTCGGCGGCGACGAAAGCTGGGCCTATGCGATCAACAATGCGGGGCAGGTCGCGGGCACCTCGTCGTCGCTGAGCATCGACACCCATGCGTTTCTTTTCACGGATGTCACGGGCCTGGCGGACCTCGGCACGCTCGGCGGTTATGTCTCGAGGGCGTTCGCGCTGAATGACGCGGGCAACGTGGTCGGCACGGCGCAGGATGGCGCGAATGCGATGCGCGCGTTTGCATGGACGCTGGCGGGCGGGATGCGCGACCTGAATGAATTCATCCCGGTGAATTCCGGCTGGGTGCTGACCGAGGCGCGCGGCATCAATGCGAACGGGCAGATCGTCGGCAACGGCCTGCTGAACGGCCAGCCGCGCGCGTTTTTGCTCACGCCGAATTCCGGCGCGGACACCACGCCGCCGGTCGCGCTCGCGAAGGCCGCGGACATCAACGCGCTCTCGCAGTTTGGCGGATTCATCGCGGTCACATTTTCGGACGACGTGAGCGTGCTGAACGCAAGCGTCGCGGCGGGCGCGGTGCGGGTGACGGGGCCGAACGGCTTCAGCCAGCTCGCGACTTTTTACAGCAAGACGACCGCGACCGACGGGATCAAAGTCGCGTCGCAGTTTTACGTGCTGCCGCCCGGCGCAGCGGGCAGTTTTTGGAATGGCGCGGCGAACGGCGTGTATGCGATTTCCGTCGAGCCGAATGTCGTGCGCGATGTCGCGGGGAATTTCATGCCGGGCGGAGTTATCGGCACGTTCACCGTGACGACGGAGACGAAGCCGGTCGTGAGCATCGCGCCGACGACAGCGGTCACGATGGCCGTGCCGACGACCTTCACGCTCAGCGCGCTGAGTTCATTTCCCTACACGGCGGCGGACGTGTTCACGTTCACGATTGATTGGAAAAACGACGGCACGAATTTGCAAACGGTGACGGGCGCGACGGGCACCACGGTCACGCACACGTTCACCTCGACGGGCGTGTTCACGATCCGCGTCGCGGCGACGGATGGGCATGGCGTCGCGAGCGGCGGTGCGTTTTTCGCCAACTACGTCGGCAATCCGCCGTTCCCGCAAACGTCGGTCGCCGGTGCGCCGCTCACGGGCTCGCGCCGCCTCGCGATCGGACTGAACACCAACGGCACGGTGCTGTGCCTCGGCGGGCTGCCGTTGAAAAACGGCAAGGACATCGTGAACTCGCTCGCGCCCGGCGCGGCGCTGTTTGTGGATGCGGCGCGGCTGCCGGCGGCGACCATCGGCCTCGGCGCGGGGATTGATTCGCAAAACCGCGTGATCGTCTTCGGCGGCATCGAGCCGGGGGCGTCGGTGCCGAATGTAAACGGCTATGTTTACACCACGGGCGGCGGCGGCGGCGCGGCCATCACGGCGAAAACTTTTGCAGTGCATGACTTCGCGTTCGCGACCGACAACTTGCACCGCATCTACTCCATCGGCGGCGCGACGGGCGCGGGCACCACGGCGGGCACCGCGAGTGTCGAGCGATACAGCGCGACGACGAATTCCTGGACGACGCTCGCGCCTTTGCCGCAGGCGCGGATCGGGGCGACGGCGAGCTACGACGGGCACGGGCACGTCATCGTCATCGGTGGCATCGACCCGGTGGCGAGCGCGGCGACGGTCAGCGTTTTTTCCTACGACATCGCGACGAACCTTTGGTCGCAGCTCGGCGACGCGCCCATCGGCACGCAGACCGGGCGCGTGGCGCAGCTCGGCGCGGACAATCTCATCTACGTCATCGGCGGCGCGGGCGCGACGCAGGTCTTCGTCTATGATTCGGTCGCGGACTCGTGGTTCAACGGCCCCGTGCTGACGACCTCGCGCGGCACGCCCGCGGTCGCGCTGGGCAATGACGGATTCATCTGCGTGATGGGCGGCGACAACGCGGCGAACGGCAACAACGGCCTCGCGACGACGGAAAAATTCGACACCGGCAGCATCGTCCCGCCGCAGATTGTTTCGTTCGTCGGCTTCGGTGGCGCGACGGTGCAGGTCGGCAATTCCTTTTCCTACAAACCCATCGCGCTCGGAAATCCGCGGCCCGTTTTCTCGCTCGCCGCCGCACCGGCGGGCATGACGCTCAACGCCACGACCGGCATGATCGCGTGGACGCCAGCGCCGAACCAAGTCGGCAACAACATCGTGACCGTGCGCGCGACGAGCACGGCGGGCATCGCGGAGCAAACTTTCGCGATCACCGTCACGCCGATCCCCGGCGACACCACGCCGCCGACTGCGCCTGCGAGCATCTCGCTCGTCTATCGCAGCGCCACGAGCGTCACGCTCACCTGGCCCGTAGCGACGGACAATGTGGGCGTCGTGAGCTACAACGTTTACGGACTATTCCGCGGCTCGCGCTCGTCGCACATCGGGCTGATCGCGAGCGGCATCACGGGCCGATCCTACATTTCGCATTTCCTCACCAGCGCCTACTACGTGGCCGCGGTGGATGCCGCGGGCAACGTCTCCGCGCGCTCGCCCGGCGTGCTGGCCAGCGTGCTTACGCTGCCTTTCATCACGCGCACAAATCCCGCGGAATCCACGAGCATCATCGTCGGCAATTCGTTCCAGCTTTCGCTCTCCGCGGCGGCGACGCCGATGCCGACTTTCACCAACATCAGCGGCCCGGCGGGCATGACGCTCAGCCGCACGAGCGGGCCGGTGGCGGGAAATGATTACGCCGTGGTGCAGTGGGAGCCGACCTCCGCGCAGGTGGGTGTGAATACTTTCACCGTCTTCGCGACGAACCCGAACACCACCGGCGGCAGCGCGACTTTCACCGTGACCGTGCTGCCCAATGGCACCGACACGATCCCGCCGACGCCCGTCGCGCAGATGACCGCAAGCGCGATCACCGCCGACCACGTCACGCTTTCGTGGACGCCCGCGGGCGACAACATCGGCGTGACGAATTACCACATCGTCGCCACGCATTTCGGCACGCCGGGGCAGGCAAATCACGTCGTCGCGCTCGATGTCCCCGGCACGAATCTCACCACGCTGCTCACCGGGCTGCTGCCCGCGGCGGGCTACACCGTGAGCATCGCGGCGTCGGACGCGGCGGGAAATGTGGGGCCTTCGACGAGCATCTTCATCGACACGCTCACGGGCACGAGCACCGGGCCGACGACAGCGCACACCTACACGGTCAGCGATGTCAGCGCGCCGGGCGTGAATCCGAATTTCGCGACGGGCGTGAACGCGGGCGGGCAGGTCTCGGGCTATGCGACGGTCGGCGCAAATGGCGCGCAGGCGTGGCGCTTCACGCCGGGCAGCGGCACGGCGAATCTCGGGACACTCGGCGGCACGGATTCGCGCGCGCTCGGGATCAACAACGCAGGGCAGGTGACGGGATATTCGCGCGACGCCGCCGGCCTCGCGCACGGCTTTGTCTTCAGCAATGCGGGCGGCCTCGCGGACATCGGCGGCAACGGCACGGGCGCGCCGATTTTTGCGCAGCACATCAATGCGACCGGGCAGGTCGCGGGCTTTTCGGCGAACGCGGGCGACGAGCAGGCGTTCCGCTTTTCGCCTCCCGGTCTGATGCTGAATCTCGGCACGATCCCGAATGCACCGCTGCCCGCGACGGCATCGGCCTACGGCGTGAATGACGCGGGGCGCGTGGTCGGCGGCGGCAGTTCGCCGAGCGGGTTCAACCGCGCCTTTCGCACCGATGCGGACGGCACCAACATGACGGAACTCGGCACGCTCGGCGGCAACGAAAGCTGGGCGTATGCGATCAACAACGCGGGCCAGGTCGCCGGCACGTCGTCGTCGCTGAGCATTGACACGCACGCGTTCCTTTTCACCGACGCGGCGGGCATGACGGACCTCGGCACGCTCGGCGGCTACGTCTCGACGGCGTTCGCGCTGGACAACTCGGGCCACGTCGTCGGCACCGCGCAGGATGGCGCGGGCGCGATGCACGCCTTCGTGTGGTCGGCGGCGCTCGGGATGCGCGATTTGAACGACTTCATCCCGGTGAATTCCGGCTGGGTGCTCACCGAGGCGCGCGGCGTGAATGACAGCGGCATGATCGTCGGCAGCGGCACGTTCAACGGCCAGCCGCGCGCGTTTTTGCTGATGCAAAATTCCGGGCCGGACACGACTGCGCCGGTCGCGGTCGCGAAGGCCGCAGACATCACGACGCTCACGAACTACGGCGAAGTTTTCGCGGTCACGTTTTGGGACGATGTGAGCGTGCAAAATGTGAGCGTCGCGCAGGGCGCGGTGCGCGTGACGGGGCCGAACGGCTACAACCAGGTCGCGACTTTTTACAACAAGACGACCGCGACCGACGGGATCAAAGTCGCGTCGCAGTTTTACGTGCTGCCACCCGGCGCGGTTGGCAGTTTTTGGAATGGCGCGGCGAACGGCGTGTATGCGATTTCCGTCGAGCCGAATGTCGTGCGCGATGTCGCGGGGAATTTCATGGCGGGCGGAATCATCGGCACGTTCACCGTCACGACGGAGACGAAGCCGGTGGTGGGCCTCGCGCCGGATGCGGCCATCACGATGGCGGTGCCGGCGACGTTCACGCTCACCGCGCTGAGTTCGTTTCCGTCCGCGGCGGCGGACATTTTCACGTTCACGATTGATTGGAAAAACGACGGCACGAATTTGCAGACGGTGACAGGCACGGCGGGCACGCAGGTCACGCACACATTCTCCTCGACCGGCACGTTCACGATCCGCGTCGCGGCCACGGACGTGCATGGCGTCGCGAGCGGCGATGGATTTTTTCCGATCAGCGTCGCGAACCCGGCGTTCCCGCAAGCGTGGGCCGCCGCGCCACAGCTCGTGCATCCGCGTCGGCTCGCAGTCGGATTGAACACGAACGGCACGCTGCTCTGCCTCGGCGGCCAGCCGACGAACGGCTCGCACGCGCCCGTGAATGCGCTCGCGCCCGGCGCGGCGGCGTTCGTCGAAGTCGCGCAACTGCCAGCGGCGACGATCGGCTTCGGCGCGGGGATTGATTCTCTGAACCGCGTGATCGTCTTCGGCGGCATCGAGCCGGGCGCGGCGGGGGCGAATGTGAACGGCTACGCCTACACGACCGACGGCGGCGCGGGCGCGGCCATCGCGGTGAAAAATTTCGCAGTGCATGACTTCGCTTTCGCGACGGACGATCTGCACCGCCTTTACTCCATCGGCGGCGCGACCGGCCCCGGCACGGCCGTCGGCACCGCAAGCGTCGAGCGTTACGATGCGGCGACGAATTCCTGGACACCGCTCGCGCCGTTGCCCGAGGCGCGCGTGAGCGCGACGGCGACTTACGACGGGCACGGGCACATCGTCGTCATCGGCGGCTTCGAGCCGGTCTCCACCACGTTGGCGGCCACCGTTTTTTCCTACGACATCGCGACGAACGCATGGACGCAGCGCAGCAACGTGCCGAACGGCCCCGGCCTCGGGCGCGTCGCCGCGCTCGGCGCGGACGGGCTCGTCTATCTCATCGGCGGCGTGAACAGCTCGGCGGTGCTCGTCTTCGATTCCGTGGCGGACTCGTGGTATTCCGCACCGGCGATGTCCACCGTGCGCGGCACGCCCGCCGTCGCGCTGGGCAATGACGGCTTCCTCTACGTGATGGGCGGCGACTATCCCGCGACCGGCAACAACGGCCTCGACAGCGTCGAGAAGATTGACACCGGCAGCACCATCGCGCCGCAGATCATTTCCTACGCGCCGTATGCCGCGAGCGTGCAGGTCGCCTCGACGTTCAGCTACAAAGCCATCGCGCTCGGCAATCCGCGGCCCGCAATTTCACTCACCGCCGCGCCCGCGGGCATGACGCTCGACTCGGTCACCGGCCTCCTCGCGTGGACGCCCGCCGCAAATCAAATCGGCACCAGCACCGTGACCGTGCGCGCGACGAGCGCGGCGGGCATCGCCGAGCAGACCTTCACGATCAACGTCACGCCGATCCCGACGGACACCATCGCGCCGACCGCGCCCGCGAGCATCGCGCTCGTCTCGCGCACGGCCACGAGCGTCACGCTCACCTGGCCCGCCGGGTCGGACAATGTGGGCGTCGTGAGCTACAACGTGTATGGCCTTTTCCGCGGCTCGCGCTCCTCGCGCATCGGGCTGATCGGCAGCGGCATCACGGGGCGCTCGTTCATTTCCCAGACGATCGCGACCGCCTACTACGTCGCCGCCGCGGATGCCGCGGGAAATGTTTCCATCCTCTCGCCGCCCGTCTCGAATGCGGTGCTCACGCTGCCCGTCATCGCGCACACGAACGCTGCGGAATCCGCGACCGTCATCGTCGGCAATTCCTTCCTCTACACGCTGAGCGCGGCGGCGAATCCCGGGCCGCCGACCTTCAGCACCTTCACCGGCCCCGAGGGCATGACCGTCACGCGCACCGGCGGCGCAAACCCGCTGCTCGATTACGCCGTCGTGCAATGGCAGCCGACCGCCGCGGAGGTCGGCGTGAATACTTTCACCGTCTCTGCGACGAACCCGAACACCACCGGCGGCAGCGCGACTTTCACCGTCACCGTTTTGCCGAACGGCACCGACACCGTGAAACCCACGCCCGTCGCGCAGATGACCGCGAGCGCGGTTTCCTTCGACCGCTGCACGCTCTCGTGGACGCCCGCCGGCGACAACATCGGCGTGACGAACTACCACATCGTCGCCACGCATTTCGGCCTGCCCGGCCTGCCGAACCACATCGTCACGCTCGACATCCCCGGCACGGATCTCACCACGCCGCTCACCGGCCTGCTCCCCGCCGCGGGCTACAACGTGAGCATCACGCCGTCCGACGCCGCCGGAAATATCGGTCCCACGACGAGCACGCTCGTCTTCTCCACGCTCACGCAGCCCTTTGTGAATTTCCGCATGGCCCCCGGCACCGCCCACGGCACGCTCGCGCTCGACTGGGAAACGGCCGGCGCGCAGTGGCTCTTCACCGTGGAATACACCGACTCGCTCGCGACGCCGAACTGGCAGCCCGTCGTGCCCGTCGCGCAGTGGCCGAGCGCCGCCACGCATTTCGTGGCCGCGCCCGACCCGGCGGTGCCGATGAGATTCTATCGGGTGAAAGCGACGGCGCAGCCGTAAGTCCCCGCCAAACCCGGTCCCGCACGGCCTGCGCCTAGCTGTGAAGTTCCAATAGGTTGTTCATGCGGCGAGGACTTGGAAAGGTGGGGTTGTGAAATCAACACCAGCCCAAGAACCAGCGCCGCATGAA
>JAYWEP010000048.1:0-20714 GCA_043779205.1 Chthoniobacter sp.
CTGGAGGGGAAGCTGACAGCTTCCCCTCCAGTCGCGCAGCCACTCTCTGCGACCAGGCGGTGGGCTGAAGTCCGCGCTTCCTTGTGAAAAAGAGCCCGCCGAAACACGGCTTTCAGCGGGCTCTTTCGATCACAAAACGAAGCGTCTATTTCACCGGAACAAAGCCGACCTGATTGACGATGGCCTGTCCTTTGGCGCTGAGCGTAAAGTCCACGAAGGCTTTCGCATCACCCGCCGGCTCCCCATTGGTGTAGTAGAAGGTGGGACGGGCGTAAGGCCACGTCTTATTGCGCACGGTTGCCTGGGTCGGCATGGCCCCGTCAGTGCTCACAACCTTGATCCCGGCAGCCTTCATGTAGGCGAGGCCGACGTAACCGATACCGCTCGGATTTTTGCCGACTTCCGCCGCGATCTGCTCGTGTCCCGCCATCTTCTGCGCGCTGCCGGCATAATCACGTTTCCTCATCGCGAGTTCCTTCCAATCCGAATAAGTGCCCGACGAAGTATTTCGCGTGTAGATCGAGATCTTGCCGGGTTTGCCGCCAAGCGCACTCCAGTCGGTGATGTCGCCCGTGAAGATTTGTTCCACCTGCTTGGCGGTCAGATTGGTCACGGGATTGCCCGCATTGACGATCACGCCGAGGCCGTCGTAGGCCACGATGGTCGGCTTCATGGTGACGCCTTTGGCCGTGGCGGCGGACATTTCCGTCGGCTTCGCCCGGCGGCTGGACATGCCGATGTGGGCCGTCCCGTCGATGAGAGCGGCAATTCCGGTGGTGGAACCTTCGGCGGCAATCTCAAAGCTGCTGCCGGGGTTCTGGGCCTTGAACGCCTCCGCGAGCTGCGGGACGAGTTTCGCCCCGAGCGTGTCGGAGCCTTTGATCACGATGCGGCCCGCGTGGGCCATGGAAGCCGTCAGCGCGAGAGCGGCGGCGGCGGTGATGAACTGATTGAGTTTCATACGATGTGAAGTGGGTTGGTTTCCCGGAAGAGGGCCGGCGTCCCGATGGGACACCGGCCCCAACCAAGAAAGGTGGTTAGAACTTAATGTTGATGTCGGCCTGGATGATGTTGACCGAGTTGTCGTGCGCGATGGCTGGCGCATTCGTCGCCCGTCCACCGGAGAGATTCTGGTCCAGATTCCACGCGATCATGCCGGTGAGATTCAGCACGACGGCGTCGGCGATCTGATAGGCGAGGCTGAGCTTGAAGCCCCGGGTGTTGAGTTCGCCGAGCGCGAAGTCCGAGTCGTTCAGATTCGGATCGACCGAGGCGATGCCTGTCTCCCGGTAGTTCGCGAGGACCGACCAATCGCCCTTCTTTTTCGTCTCACCGAGCTGCACCCCGGCCAGCCAGGCGATGCCATCGCGCGTCCTATAGCCACGATAGGCGTCGTAGGTGGGATTGCCCGTGCGGAGCTGGTAGATGTCATTGTAACGGCCTGCACCGTCCATGTTATAGGCAAAGTCCCAATAGACCTTCGTTTTCAGGCTGCCGATTTTGAACGAGATGTCGCCCGGAGCCGTGAGGATGCTGAGCTTGCGCGTCTCACCCGTGATGGCGGGCAGCGAGCCCGGAGCCGGGGCCGCCGGAGTCGCCGTCGTGGCGCTCGCCACGGTGCTGGCCGTGGTCGTCTGCTGATTCGGCGTGCCGCCGGCCGACAGCACCGTGGTCGTCGCCGCACCGGCGCGCACCGTGTTCTGCGTCGTATTGGTCGTGGCGGTGCCGTCCGGGTTGGTGGTCGTGGTGACGACGGAGGTGACGGTGGTCGGCGTGACGACGCGGGTCGTCGCCGTCCCGGCGGCGTTCACCGTGTCCTGCACGGTGTTGACCGTCGAGGTCGTGGTGCGCGACGAAACAGTCGGGCCCACAATGCCGGCATCGGTGAAGGCGGTTTCATTGCGCAGTCCCGTGAGGTGCGAGGCGGTGAAAGTCATGTAGGCCGGGGCCAGTGTCACACTCACGTTCTTGGTGAAATGATAGGTGCCGATCAACTGCTCGACGAACAGGTAACCGTCGGTCTTCAGATTCGTGCCGACGTTGAATTCGTTGTTATCCGAGTAGAACAACTGCCCGGCCACGAGGCTCAGCTCCCATGACGAATCGGAATGAATTTCCGGCGGTGCGACCGTCTTCCCATCCTTGCCATAGCCGCCGGCCGGCCCCGCATGGCCCCAGCCGAAGAGTTTGTTCAGCGAGATCGTTTCGACCACACCCGCTGGGTTAATGTCCGGATCCCACACCATGTCCGTCGTGTAGAACGGATTCTTTTGCTTGCCGATGACCACCGACGCCCAGTCATTCTTCCAACCCATGAAGGCCTTCGAGATGAAGATGCCGTCATTGTCGAATCCGTTGCTGAACGTCTGGTTGCCCGAGTCCGCATTCTGCCCAGTCTGGAGTTGGAAGCCCGCGAACCAATTCTCACCCAGCGCCACATCCGCACCCAGCCGCAGCCGGTAGCGCCAGCGCGAGCGCTGATCGACGTGGTTCGGCGCGGCCACCTGCGCCTGGCGGTCATCGTACTGATACCGCACGCGGAGATCGCCGTAGAGCTTCAGCTCGGTGATCGAGGAGTTGAGGTTGATCTTGCCGGCGGAGGTTTGCGTCGCAAAATCGCGCATCATGTCGGCGCGGACTTCCTCGCCTTCCTGGCTGGAGAGGACGCCTTTCTTGACGAGTTTATCGACGAGCGCGCCGGCGTCCTGGGCATGTGAGGTGGAGGCCGCGCCGAGAGTCAGCGCGACCGCGAGCTTGAGCATGGGTGTTTTTGTCATTCGGATTGTTGGGTTGGGTTGGATTGAATTACACGACTCACGGGGCGAGCCGCACGCCATTTCGGTGGAAAGGACATGGCGGAGATTTGCAGCCGATTGTGACAAACAGATGACGGCAAAGGGACATTTGCGTGACAACTCCGCGCCGCCATTTCCGTGGGAACTCCCGGCCCATTCACGGAACGGGATGCCGCACTTACGGGAAGAGCCCGCGCGCCTTTTTCGCCGCGAGCACGCGCTCGACGCCGATGGCCATGGCCGACATGCGGTGCGGGATTTTCGCCTCGCGCGAGCGTTTGATGACCGCGGTGAAGGCCTGCTCGAGGATGCGGAAAAGTTTGTCCATGACTTCGCTCTCGTTCCAAAACAACTGCTGCAAGCCCTGCACCCACTCGAAGTAACTCACGATCACACCGCCCGCATTGCAGAGGATGTCGGGGATGACGAAGACCTCGGCCCAGCGCTCGAAGAGGATGCGGTCAGCCTCCGGCGTCGTCGGCCCGTTCGCGGCTTCGGCGAGGATGCGGCAGCGGAGCTGGCCCGCGTTCTTTTCCGTGATCACGCCCTCGACCGCCGCGGGCACGAGCACGTCGCACGGGAGCGTGAGCAGTTCGTCCGGCGAGATCGCATCCGCGCCGTCGAAACCCAGGAGGCTCCCGTGTTGCGCGGCGTACTTTTCCGCCGCGCCGACATCGATCCCGTCGGCGCGATGAAACGCCGCGCAGGCATCGCTGATGCCGGTGATCTTCATCCCGCTTTTGAAAGCCAGCCCGAGCGCCGTGACCGCGCCCACATTGCCAAAACCCTGGATGACCGCCGTGCATTTGTCCGGCTGCATCTTCAGCACATCGAGCGCGCGCTCGATGAGATAGACCACGCCGCGCCCCGTGGCCTCGCGCCGCCCGCTGGTGCCGCCGATCGACACCGGCTTGCCCGTCACGATCTCGGGCACGGCGTAACCTTTATAGACCGAGTAAGTGTCCATGAACCACGCCATGACCTGCTCGTTCGTGCCCATGTCCGGGCCGATCACGTCGGTGTGCGGCCCGACGAAGGGAATCATCTCCTGCATGTAGCGCCGCGACAGCGCCTCCAGCTCGCGCAGCGAAAGCGTGCGCGGATCGACCGCGACGCCGCCTTTCGCGCCGCCGTAGGGCAGGCCGGTGAGCGCGCACTTCCAGCTCATCCAGGTGGAAAGCGCGGCCACCTCGCCGAGCGTCACGCTCGGGTGAAAGCGCACGCCGCCCTTCGTCGGCCCCATCGCCAGATGATGCTGCACGCGGTAGCCGCGGTAGGTTTCGATCCGCCCGTCATCGCGATGCACGGGCAGCGTCACGGCGATGGCGCGCTTCGGATGGAGCATGCGCTCGCGGAGGTTGGTTTCGATGTTCAAATAGTCCGCGACGACCCGGAATTGCTCCGTGGCCATGGCGTAGGCGGGGTCGTCGTAGATGTCCATGTGGGTAAGGCGGTGGCTCTTGCTCTTGCTCTTGCTCTTGCTCGTGATCCTGATTCCCGCGGCCTTTGCAACGGAGAGAGCAAGAGCAGGAGCAGGAGCAGGATTACGACTTAAAATCCCGTGACGAGAAAACAATCACACCGACGAGGAAAAACGTGGCGTCGAGCCCGAGCAGAATGCCGTAGTCCTCCAGCATCTGCGGCCACGGCCACGGGTTGCGGAAGACATTGAGCCACGTGCTCATGTGTTTGGTCATCATCCACGGCCGGTAGGTTTCAAAGTACGGGATGAGATGGAAAATCCAGTCCACGAAAAAGATCGTGATCGCCGAAATCGTGGCGGCTGCGGGCTTCATATTGAAGCACGAGAGCAGGAAGGAAAACGTGGAGATCGTGAGCATGCTCAGCCCCATGCAAGGGAGCGCCGCGAGGTAGCGCGTCAGACCCGGGCCGAAGTCATAGAAGGCGATAAGCCTTTCCTCCGGGATAATCAGAAACAGTCCCCCCGCGCCGCGCACAAGCATTGCCGCTCCGAGAGCGGAGAGGCCGATGAAGATGACCAACGTGAAGGTGTAGATCACGCACGCCACGTATTTCACGAGCAGCACGCGCAGACGCGAGACGGGCCGGCAGAGCGTCATGCGCATGGTGCCGTCCTCGACTTCCTTGGCGATGAGATCGCCGCCAACCAGCCCCAGATAAAGCGCGCCGAGCAGGAAGACCGTGGTCGAGAGCATGATCATCGCGACGGTGAGGCCGGAGAAATAAAGATCAAACATGCCGCCGCTTTGCTCGATCGTGTTTTTCATCCATCGCTGCCCGGGCGGGAGCTGTAAGAGGATGAGGACCAGCGCCTCGACGCCGAGGAAGACGCCGAAGCCGATGTAGGTGCGTTTGCGGGCGAAGAGCTTCCAGAGTTCGCCGCGGAGTTGGAGGAGGAAAAGGCTCATGCTTTCGGTTCGGGCGATGCGCCGTGCTGCGTCATCGCGAGGTAGATCTGCTCGAGATTGCGCCGCTGCGGCTCGATGGCGCTGACGCGCACGCCCGCATGGACGAGCCGCGCCACGAGATCCGCGGTCGCGCACGTTTCCTCCAGCGCGATGACGCCCGGCTCGACCACGCTCACGCCCGCGCTTTCGCCGAGCAGCGCCGCCGCGCGCGGCCAGTCATCGACTTCCAGCCGCACCTGCCGCCGATCCGTGGCGAGGTCCGCCCAGCGCCCGTCGAAAATCTTGCGCCCCTGATTGAGGATGACTACGTGATCGCAAAGCTGCTCCACCTCCACGAGCAGGTGCGAGCAAAAGACCACCGTCAGCCCGCGCTCGCGGTTCAGCCGTTTGATCAGCTCGCGCATCTCGTGGATGCCCTCGGGGTCGAGCCCGTTCGTCGGCTCGTCGAGCAGGATGACTTCATTCTCCGGCAGCAGCGCCTGCGCGAGCCCAAGCCGCTGCCGCATGCCCTGCGAGTAAGTCCCCACCTTGTCGCGGATGCGCTCCGTGAGCCCCACGATCTCGACGACTTCCTCGATTTTCGCCCGCGGCACGCGCGCCGAATAGCTCGTGTAGATTTCCAGATTCCGCCAGCCGCTCAGGTAGTCGTAAAACCGCGGCGCCTCGAAAATCGCGCCCGTCTTCGCCAGCGCCTTCGCCCGTTCGCGCTGCACGGAGACACCGCCGATGAGCGCCTCACCTTCGTCGGGAAAAACCTGCCCGAGCAGGATGCCGAGCGCCGTACTCTTGCCCGCGCCATTGTGCCCGAGCAGGCCGAAGACCTCGCCCCGCCGCACCTCCAGCGAAAGCCCGTGCAGCGCCGGTTTTCCGCGCCACGCTTTTTTCAAATCCCGCAGCGCGATCATCGGCGCGGCCTGCTCACTCCTCATTTCTTGGGGTCATCGTTGGTGAAAAATTTCACGTCCTTCGTGGCGTGGCCGTCGGCGTAGAGGATGTTCACTTTGTCGGCGAGGTAGGGGTGGAAGCCTTCCTTGTCCGACATCACGGGGATGTGGCTGTGGTCTTCGACGAGGCCGAGAAAATTCAGCGCGGCGAGAGCCTGGCCGTTGAGCGTCACATTCCAGAGGTAGCTCGTGCCAGTTTTCGCCGCGAAGCCCGTCTTGTCCGCCGGGCAGGCAAACACGCCCTTCGCGGGCGCATATTTGTCGAGCGTGTTGTCGATCACCGGCACGTCATCGGTGAGCGCGGCGCGCGCGGTTTTGAGCGTCGGCATGGTGTTGTTATTCTCGCCGAGATAGGCGCTCAGGGCCACCCCGAGCTGCCGCAGATTCGAGGTGCAGGCCGTCGCCCTCCCGCTCTCGGTCACGCGCTGAAACGCGGGAAAGGCGAGCGCCGCGAGCACGGCGATGACGGCGATGACGACGAGCAGTTCGACGAGGGTGAAGGCGGGGGAATGACGAATGACGGATGACGAATGACGAAAGAATGACGAAGCCCGAAGCCGGTCACGATACCGAACCGCCGTTCCCTCATTCGTCATTCGGATTTCCCTCGTCATTCTGTCATTCGTCATTCGTCATTTCACCGCCCCCCTTGCAGGTTCTTCTGCAACTGCTCGATCAGCGGCGCGACATCCATTTTCACATCCGCGCTGGCGTCGCTGTAAAAAGACTTGAAGCCCTGATCGATGATCTTCCTGGCATTCGCATCGAGCTGCGCGTCGGGCGGGCGCTCGCCCTCGCGCTTCTTCATGTCGGCGAGCGCCTTGTCCACAAAATGCTGGCGCTTCTCCGGCGTCATCTTGTTCAGCGCTTCCATCATCTGCTTGAAGCCGGTCGGCAGCGTGAGGTCGAGAAAGCGCGCCTGCTCGTCGGGTTTCAGGTCGCGGAAAAAGCCATCGAGGTCTTTGCCCATGCGGACTCCGCGGCGATCCTCGTACCCGAGCTGATTCATCTGCGCGCCGACTTTCCCGATGATCCCCGCGCGCTCACCCGCGGACTTTCCCTGGATCGGATGCGCCGCCACGTAGGCGGTCAGCGACTCCGGCGTGACCTTCGCGCTCCGCGCAAAAAAGATGACGCTGCCCGCGATGAGCCAGATGGCGACGAGGACGCCGGAAAGTTTGAGCCAGGGAAGACGCATGCGGATTTGGGTGAAAAAGATCGTCGCGCGGGAAGACGCAGCGCGCTTGCGATTCGTTACGGCAGCCCTACAGCCCCGGCGGTTTCGGTTTGATCGGGTCGGCGAAGGCATTCGCGCCATTCGCCTTGACCTTGCGCTTATAGACCTTGTCGCCGCAGGTCGCGTAGATGGTGTCGAACTCGGAGCCGCCGAACGCGAGGTTCGAGACGCGCCCGTTCGGCGTCGGGAGGATGCAGTTCACGCGACCGGCCTGGTCGCACACTTGCAGGCCGAGCCGCGTGGCCACGTAGAGCCGCCCGTCGCGATCCACGCGCATGCCGTCCGCGCCGGAGTCGTCGGCGGTGTCGGGTTCGTGGAGCCAGTAGTAGCGCTGTTTGTGCGCGAGCTTTCCGTCGGCCTGAATCTGGTAGCTATAGACCCAGTGGGTGCGCGAATCATCGACGTAGAGCAGCGATTGGTCGGGGCTGGCGGTCACGCCGTTGGCAAACTTCAGCCCGGTATCAACGATCTCTTTTTCGCCATTCGGTTTGATGAGCACGACGTTGCTCGACTTGCCGCCCTGCGGCGCGGGCTCGGTGACATAGACGTTGCCGTTGTGGAGCACGACGAGGTCATTGCCGCGGATGCCCTCCGCGATCGTCGTCCCCTTCCCGCTCGCGTCGAAGGCCACGATCTTCGCCTCGGAATCCACCACGTTGTAAATGCGCCCATCCGGCCCGACCGCCTCGCCGTTCGCCTTTTTCGAGTCGGCGATAAACTCGCTCACCTTCCCATCGAGCCCGATTTTGTAAGTCTTCGCATTCGGGATGTCGTTGAAGAAAACCTCGCCCTGCGCATTGGCGCACGGCCCTTCGGTGAACTTCCCGCCCTCCCACACGAGCTGCCATTCCTCGCCGGGAATGAGCACTTCGTTGAGCATGCCGTTTTTGCTTTTGCCCGTCTTCACCGGCTCCGGCCAGCCCTTCCACAGGAAGCGCATCGCCTCGGGAAAAACCGCCGTGCCTTGCTTCCCGTTGTGCCCGCCATCGCCCCACTGGCTCGTGTGCTCGTAGCCGGCGAAAGTGAGCGCGCGATCCATCATCTGGTTCGCCTCCCACCAGTCGCCGCCGTAGATGTTCAGGTCGTTCGAGCCGTCCACTTGAAAGACCCGCAGCGCGCGCGGCTCATACTTGCGAACCAAGCCTGCAAGCCGATCCGCGCCCCGCAGGCTCACAAAAGTGCCGACCGTGGAAAACACCCGCGTGAACGCATCCGGCCGCTCCCAAGCCGCATTGAGCGCGCAGATCGCGCCGCTCGACGAACCACCGATCCCGCGATCCTTCCCGTCTTTGCTCAGCACGATCTTCCGCCCGTCCGCCGTCGTCTTCTGCTCCACCGCGGGCAGCAGCTCCTCGAGCACAAAGCGCGCATAATCCGGCCCCAGCCCGTCGTATTCCAGCGAGCGGTTGAAACGCGGCAGCGCACTGTCATTCGGCGGCGGCACCTTGCCGTGCATGATGAAAACGCCAACCGTCACCGGCATCTCGCCACGCGCGATGAGATTGTCGAAAACCACCGGCGCATTCCACTGCACGCCGTCCTGGTTCACATACACGCACGCGGGCTTGGCCGCGTCGTACTGCTTCGGCACATAGACGGTCACTTCGCGCGTGGTGCCGGGGAAAATCTTCGAGTTCTCAAACTGGAACTTAATCAGTTCGCCCTTCGGCACGTCGTCGTGCGGCTTCGAGTCTTCGGTCAGCGGATACTCCGTCTCCGCGCGCAGCACCGGCGCGGCGAGGACGAGGGCGAGGGAGGTGGCCAGTGGGAGGAGGTTTTTCATAAAACGGGCACGCAGCATGCCGGTGCCGCGCGCGCCTTGGCAACTGCGGAAGACCGCGCCGTTGGCACCGCTATTTTTTGAACCACTTACCGGCACTTATGGACACTAATGAAGACCAGGCCGGGAGCCTGCGATGAGGTCATGCGGCACCTGCCATTCAGCGGGGACCGGAGCCGACCGCAGCACTTCTGAAATAAGTGTCCATTAGTGCCCATTAGTGGTTTTTTTCCTGCACCGTCTATTTTCCCACCGAGATCAAATGCGTGAACGTGCGCAGATACATCCGCCCGCCGCTGACCGCGGGCGTGGCGTGGGAGCCTTCGCCGAGGGCGATGCGGCCGGGCGGCGCGAACTTTTCCGCCGCCGCGAGGACGATGAGATCGCCGCGGGTGGTCATGTTGTAGAGGTAGCCGTTCACGGCGACGGGCGAACCGTAGAAGGGGCCTTCCACGCGCTCGCTCCAGAGCTGCTCATTCGTGGCCGCGCGCAGGCAGGTGACGAGGCCGTTTTCCTTCCACAGAAAAAGCAGCTCGCCCACGACGATGGGCGTGGGCACGTAGCCGCCGACGCGCACAACTTCATAGACTAGCTCCGCCGATTTCCCATCCGCCGCCGGGCGCACGGCCTCGACGAAACTCTCCGCGCGGCCCTCGCCGCACTGCGCGAAAATCAGCCCGGCGGGCGTGACGAACGGCGACGCCACGCAGCGCTTTTTCATCAGCCCCGGAAGCTGCCACGCGATCGCGCCAGTGCGCGCGTCATTCGCCGTGAGGCCCACGGAAAAGCTCTCGGTGACGACAACCGGCACGCCGCCTTTCGGCGTGAAGATGAGGGGCGTCGAGGACGTGTGCATGGTGCCCGGATGATCCCAGCGCCAGCGCTCCTTGCCGGTCTTCGCATCGACGGCGAGGAGGAAACTCTTCGGCTGATCCTGGTCGAAATTCAGGATGACCAAGTCCTCGAAAACGATCGGCGACGTGCCCGGCCCGTGCTGCGAGATGAACGGCCCGAGATCCACTTTCCAAAGCTCGCGCCCGTCCGCGTGATCCAGCGCCACAAGCCCGGAATTCTCCGGCGATGCCCAATGAAAATACACCCGCTCCGCATCCGCCGCGGGCGACGACGCGGCATAATTATTGTCCGCGTGAAGATGATAGCCGCCGGTCGCGTATTCCTTTTGCCACAGCGTCTTCCCGTCCGCCGCGCTCACGCACGCGATCACGCGCTTCGTCGTATCCTTCGGATTACCGGTCACGAACACGCGGTCGCCCCACACCACTGGCGACGAATGCCCGCTGCCCGGCAGCTCGATCTTCCAATTGAAATCCTTCTCCGAAAACTCCGCCGGCAGTTTCGGCGCGACGCCCAGCCCCGAGCCGTTCGGCCCGCGAAACCGCGTCCACTCCTGCGCCCCGGCGCTGGCGCAGAGACCGATGAAAACGGCGGACGCGAGGACGAAATGGGGGCGCAGGTTCATGGCGGGTGAATGTTGCGGGATTGGAGCATCTGCCAAAAGAAGTTTCCGGCTCTGCTGCTCTTTTTCGTTTTCGTTTTCCTCATCTTCTTCATCCCGCTTTTCAGAAAAAGAGGAAGAAGAGAAAGAAGAGGACGAA
Source organism: Chthoniobacter sp. (assembly GCA_043779205.1). GTDB lineage: Bacteria > Verrucomicrobiota > Verrucomicrobiia > Chthoniobacterales > Chthoniobacteraceae > Chthoniobacter. The sequence continues at coordinate 10,763 of JAYWEP010000048.1, forward strand.
GAGGAAGAGCCTGCCGGTGCGGAGGCGGTTATTTGGGAGCCGCTCCGGTCCGCGCCACCCGCAGCGCGTCAGGAGCCGCCCGCCGCCCGCCGCCCGCCCGCAAAATCTTTGCAATCCGAGGCTTGGCGAAAAGCGAAAGACCGTACACGTATTGAATCCATCCTATGATTCCTGACGGCGCACTCCCGCCCATTCCCACGCTTGGAAAATCCCAGCTCCCCCGCGGCTTCAGCTATCCGCTCGGGGCCAGCGCCGTCGGCGATGCCCTCGTCAGCGTGCCCCAGTACGACAAATTCACGCTCAGTTTTTCCAGCCAGTCGCCCATCCTCCACCCGCCGCTGCGCATCCCCGGCTATCCGGTCATCCGCTTCACCTACTCGAACTACCCCGATTACACCCCGCGCCCCGCCTCCGCCACCGTGCGCCCGCGCCGGCAGGGCGGCGAGCGCTGGCATTTCGACATCCTCCCGGTCCTTTTTGAAAGGCGGGAGCTCATTCAGCAGTTGCTCATCTCCACCGGTCTGCCGCTGCTCCGCGACTGGCTCACCGGCCCGGACACGCCCGCCGGCCAGACCAAGCGCCTCGCGTGTTCCATCTGGTATTTCGAGGACACCGGCGTGATGAAGCTCCACGTCGAGGAGCCGGTGTGAAGGGAGAAATGACGAATGACGGAATGACGAATGACGAGCGGGGCTGAAGCGCGGGTCTTCAGTCATTTGGTCTTCCGGTTTCTTTCGTCATTCCGTCATTCGTCATTCCCTATGGCACCCGCGCCGGGCGCGTGCTTTCTTCCCCGCCCTTATGCTGCACTTCACGAAAATGAACGGGGCCGGAAATGATTTCGTCGTGGTCGATAACCGCGACGGAATGACCGCCCTCACCGGCACGCAGATCGCCCGGCTTTGCGACCGCCACCGCGGCGTCGGCGCCGATGGCCTGCTCGCCGTCGAGCCCGCGCAGGACGGTGCGGACTTCCGCATGCGCTACTACAATGCCGACGGCGGCGAAGCCGAAATGTGCGGCAACGGCGCGCGCTGCTTCGCCCGCTTCGCGCAAAAAATCAGCGGCCAGACCGGCGACCTTTCTTTTGAAACGCTCGCGGGCCTCATCACCGCGAAATTTCCCGGCGACCTCGTGCAGATCCAGATGAGCCCGCCGCACTCGCTCCGCCTCAGCGACAAGCTCCACGTCGGCGGCGAAGTCCTCCACGTCCACTCCGTCAACACCGGCGTCCCGCACGCCGTCGTCTTCGTGGACGATCTCGAAAACACCGACGTGCGCCACCTCGGCCGCGCCCTCCGCCACCACGGGCATTTCGCGCCGAAAGGCACCAACGCCAACTTCGTCGAGAAGCGCGCCGCCGACCGCATCGCCATCCGCACCTACGAGCGCGGCGTCGAAGACGAGACCCTCGCCTGCGGCACCGGCATGGTCGCCTGCGCCCTCATCTTCCACGAGCGCACCGGCGCCGCCTCTCCCGTGCAGGTCCAGGTCCGCGGCGGCGAAACGCTCCGCATCGGCTTCGTCAAAACCGCGGCCGACTACACGGACGTCACCCTCACCGGCCCGGCGGACTTCGTCTTCGACGGCGTCTTCCGCGAATAGCGTCCGCCCCCGCACCGGAAAAGGACGCGCTTCCTCCTCGCCGCCTGTTTCCGGCGCAGCCCTTCCTCCCAAGTCTGCCGGATCGCAAAAAAACGGCGCGGGCTGCACCTGGCAGCCCGCGCCGATTTCACAAGGTTCCTCCGCCCGTCGCTTAGCGCGAGTAGAGCTCGACGATGAGCTGCTCGTTGACGATCGGCGCGATTTCGTCGCGCGTCGGGATGCGGGAGACCGCACCCTTGAAGTTGTCTTTATCGACGGTCAGCCAATCCGGCACCGGCGTGATTTGCGTCAGTTCAAGATTCTTGGCAGCCAGGCGGCGCGACTGCGGCTTGTCTTTGATCGCGATCGTGTCGCCGGACTTCGCGTTGAAGGAAGACACGTCCACCTTGCGCCCGTTGACCTGCACATGGCCGTGCGAAACAAGCTGGCGGGCACCGCTGCGCGAGTTCGCAAAGCCGAGGCGGAAAACCACGTTGTCGAGACGGGTCTCGAGAAGCTGGAGCAGGATTTCGCCAGTCACGCCGCGCTTCGTGGAAGCGATGTGAAAGTAGCGCCGGAACTGCCGCTCCAGCACGCCGTACTGGTAGCGCAGCTTCTGTTTTTCGCCGAGGGCGACCGCGTATTCGCTCTGCTTCCGGCGCGAGCCCTTTGGGCCGTGCATGCCGGGACCGTAGTTCTTGCGTTCGAGCGCTTTCGATGGGCCGAAAAGGGCCACGCCAAAGCGGCGGCTGATTTTCGATTTGGGGCCGGTGTAACGTGCCATATCTCTTTTCTGGTTTGGTTTCTAAGTTCGGATTCGTTTTCGCCCGGCGTCAGACGCGGCGTTGTTTCGGCGGACGGCAGCCATTGTGGGGCACCGGCGTCACATCTTTGATCACACTGATTTCCAGACCCACGGCCTGAATCGCGCGGACGGCGGATTCGCGGCCCGCACCGGGGCCTTTGACCCGGACTTCCACTTCCTTCAAGCCATGCCCCATCGCCTGGCGGCAGGCATCCTGCGCCACCATCTGCGCCGCATACGCGGTGCTCTTGCGCGAGCCCTTGAAGCCGCACTTGCCGCCGCTCGACCAGCCAATCGACGCGCCATTCATGTCGGTGATCGTCACGATCGTGTTGTTAAACGAAGCGACGACATGCGCGATGCCGGAGTGGACGTTCTTGCTGCCCTTGGCCTTGATGATCTTGATCTGCTCGACGACCGCATTCGGATCGAGCGAAAGATTCTCCTCCTTCTTCGGCTCGGCAGCCGCAGCCGCAGCCGCGATGTCTTTCCTCTTCGGTCCCTTGACTTTCGCAGCCTTGACCGGAGCAGCAGCCTCCGCAGTGGCGGCAGGAGCAGCCACCTCAGCGGCGGCCGCAGGCGTTTCAGCGGCAGGTGCCGCCGGAATTTCGTCTTCGGCTTTCGGGGCCTTTGGTTTCGTGGAATCGGGCATAGTGGCTTCGTTATTTATTTACCAGCCGGTTTGGCGGTGTCCTTGGCGCGTTGCACGCCGACGGTTTTGCGCGGGCCCTTGCGGGTGCGGGCGTTGGTGGAGGTGCGCTGTCCGCGCACGGGGAGGCTGCGGCGATGGCGGATGCCGCGGTAGCAATTGACCGCCTGCAGCCGTTTGAGATTCGCCTGCAACTCGCGGCGCAGATCGCCCTCGATCGGCAGCTTGCTGGCGGTGATCGCCTGGATGATCTGATTGAGCTGCTCGCTGCTTAGATCCTTCGCGCGGAGATCGGGGTTGATGTTGGCTTGTTCGAGCAGCTTTTTCGCCGTGCTCGGACCAATGCCGAAAATGTATGGAAGCGACGCTTCGATGCGCTTGTCGCCGGGAATTTCAACGCCTAGGAGTCGGGGCATATTCGTGGGATGTGGTTTAACCTTGCCGCTGTTTGTGGCGCGCGTTTTTACAAATGACGCGAACTACGTTTTTGCGCTTCACGATGCGGCAGCTTTCGCAAAGGCGTTTGACGGATGCTCTTACTTTCATGGTCTTAAATCGGGTGGTTTTCGGAGGACAAAAAATCGCGCCGGGAATGGGTTTTCCCCAGTGCGATCAAGGTTGTTGCACTACTTTTGGCGGAAGGTAATTCTTCCTTTGGTCAAATCGTAGGGGGACATTTGTAACAGAACTTTGTCGCCTGGCAAGATGCGAATGAAGTGCAAACGCATTTTTCCTGAAATATGTGCGAGCACGCGGTGACCGTTCGGCAACTCGACCCGGAACATCGTGTTCGGCAGGAGTTCGACGACCTTTCCTTCTACTTCAATAGCGTCTTTTTTCGCCATGTCAGAATCTCCGGTTCGCCCTTGGTGATGAGCACCGTGTGCTCGAAATGTGCGGACGGTTTCGCATCGAGCGTGACCACCGTCCATTTGTCCCCCAGCACCCGCACGCCCGCCACGCCCATGTTCACCATCGGCTCAATGGCAATCGTCATTCCCGGCTTCAATTTCGGCCCGCTCCCGCGCCGGCCGTAATTGGGAACCTGCGGCTCCTCGTGCAGTTTGCGCCCCACGCCGTGTCCCACAAATTCACGCACCACGGTATATCCGTTCGCCACGACTTCGTCCTCGATGGCCGCGCACATGTCGCCCAGCCGCCGTCCGCTCTGCGCATAGGTGATCGCGAGTTCGAGGGCGTTCTCGGTCACGCGCAAAAGACGCTGCGTTTTATCCTCAATGACGCCCACGGGAACCGTTGTCGCCGTGTCACCCACCCACCCATCCTTAATCACGCCGACATCCAATTTAACGATGTCACCGTACTGGATTCGCCTCGATCCACCGATGCCATGCACGACTTCCTCGTTGACCGAAATGCAAACGTGTCCAGGAAATCCGCGATAGCCAAGAAAGGCGCTTTTGCAATTCAGCTCGGCCATGAAATCCGCCGCCGCCTGATCGACCTCGCCCGTAGTGATGCCCGGCCGGATCAAGCCAGAGACGCGATCCAGCACCTCGCTCGCCGTCCGGCAGGAGGCGCGCATCTTCTCAATCTCGCGGTCGCTCTTGATCGGAATGCTCATACGCTTCCGAAAATCAAGTCGCTGACGGTTTGATCCGTGTCGCGAATCATTTCCGCCCGCGTTCCCTTTCCCGATGCTGGTAGCCCAAGCAACACAATCCGCCGTTTCGGCTAATGGAATTTGCCCGCCAGAAAGACCGCCAACCCGGCAACAAGCAACGCCGCAATCCCGACATAAAGCCAAAGCATCGCACCTTCCTGAACAGCCTCGCCCCGCCCGCCCGTGCTGCTGACAGATCGCCCGCGAATCCGGCCCTTGCGCAGGAAGCCGTCGTAGTGCCGCTGAATCAGGTGCGTCTCCACCTGGCGCATCGTATCCAGAATGACACCCACGATAATCAATAGGCTGGTGCCGCCGAAAAACTGCGCCGTTGTGTATGGCACCTGGAGCTGATGCGAAAGCATCTGCGGCAGGATGGCAATGATTGTGAGAAAAACCGCGCCGGCAAACGTCAAGCGAGTCATCGTGAAGTCGAGAAAGTCAGCCGTCGGCTTGCCAGGCCGCACACCGGGAACGTAGCCACCATACTTTTTCAAATCCTCCGCGATCTGCTGCGGCTGAAACTGCGTCGCCACCCAAAAGTAACTGAAGAAGAAAATCATCGCGCCATAGAGCGCATAATGCAGCCATCCATCCTGCAACATCGCCGCAATCTTCTGCGCCCTGGCGCTTCCCTTGAACGCCATGGTTGCGATCATGGAGGGGAAAACCAGCAAAGCCTGGGCGAAGATAATCGGCATGACCCCGGCATAATTCACCTTCAACGGCATATACTGGGTCTGCCCGCCGTACACCTTCCTGCCGACCACCCGCTTGGCGTATTGCACGCTGATTCTGCGCTGCGCCTGAGTCACACAGATAACCGCCGCAATCACGAAGAACAAAAACGCGATCATCAGCACCAGCACCATCGGATTGACCTGACTCGACTGACCGTCGCTCGGAACAAACGTGCGCCAAGCCTGCACCAATGCAGACGGCAGGCGGGCCACGATTCCAACCGAGATAATGAGAGACATGCCGTTGCCCACACCACGATCCGTAATCTGATCGCCCAGCCACATCAGGAACATCGTCCCCGCCGTCAGCGTGATCACCGTCATGATTCGGAACGGCAACCCGGGGTCCGCGACCAGCGGGACACCCATCTTGTTAATCGTGTCCATGATCCCCTGAAGGAAGGGATTCGATCCCGGATTCTCGAATGACACCGCAAGGAGGTATCCCTGAAATATGCAGAGAGCGATCGTCGCATACCGGGTGTACTGCATGATCTTCTGCCGTCCTCCGTCCTCCTTGGCGATTTTGCCGAGTTGCGGAATGACTGCCGTGAGCAGTTGCATCATGATGGATGCGCTGATGTAAGGCATCACCCCCAATGAGAACACGGCGCAATTCTCCAAGGCACCGCCGCTGAAAATATTCAGCAGTGCAGCCAGCGATCCTCCCGCTTGACTGCCCTGTGCGGAAAACCATGCCTGAATCACGCTGACATTGATTCCCGGACAGCTTACCGCCGCGCCAATGCGCACGATGACCAGCATCACCAGCGTGAACATCACGCGGCTCCGCAACTCAGGGATTTTGAAGGTATTGGTAAAGGCCGAGATCATCGTGGCACGAGAGGTCAGTTATTAACTAGACGATTGCGACCCGTCCGTGCGCGAAGCATCCGAAAGCCATTACTTGACAGAAAGCGACCCGCCCGCCTTCTCAATGGCCGCCTTCGCCGTCTCACTGGCTTTGTCCACGTTGATCGTCAGCTTCTTCTTCAATTCACCACTGCCCAGAATCTTCACGGCATCGTATGGACGGCGGATCATCCCAGCCGCCAGCAAAGTCTGCTCATCCACCGTCGCACCGTTGTCGAAGGCGTTGAGCGCATCGAGGTTCACAACCGCGAAGCGGGTCTTGAAATTGGCGTTGTTGAAACCGCGCTTGGGAATGCGGCGAATGAGCGGCATCTGCCCGCCCTCGAAGCCCAGTCGGATACTTCCTCCCGATCGCGCTTTCTGGCCTTTGTGACCCTTGCCCGAGGTCTTGCCATGACCGCTGCTTTCGCCACAGCCGAGGCGTTTCACCCGGTGTTTGGAGCCGGGACGAGGTTTGAGAGTGTGCAGATTCATAACTTAGATTTCGGAGCCATTGCTCTTCTTAATCGCGATCCCGCGGGTCTTGTAAATCTCCTCACGAAGGCGCAGTTGCTGAAGCGCCCCGAGCGTCGCCTTGACGACGTTCGCATGATTGCTCGATCCGAGCGATTTCGCCAGTACGTCGCGGATTCCGGCGGCCTCCACGACCGCACGCACGCCACCGCCGGCGATCACCCCGGTTCCCGGAGAAGCAGGACGCAGCAAGACACGCCCGCCGCCATGCTGGCCGATGACTTCATGCGGGATGGTGTTATCGCGCACGGCAATCTTCACCATGGACTTTTTGGCCGACTCCGAAGCCTTGCGAATCGCTTCGCTCACTTCGTTAGCCTTGCCAAAACCGCAGCCAACTTTTCCGAGCTTATCTCCGGTCACGATCAGCGCGCTGAAGCTGAACCGGCGTCCACCCTTCACGACTTTCGCGCAACGGTTGATGAAGACGACTTTCTCTGTCAGGCCGGAATCTTCCTTGGGTTTGTCCTGCCGGTCGCGGCGGTTGCGATTGCCTTGTTGGGGTGCTGCCATAGTTATCTAGTTAAAATTCGAGTCCGCCTTCGCGGGCGGCGTCGGCCAATGCCTTGACTTTGCCGTGGTAAATGAAACCGCCGCGGTCAAAAACGACCTTGGTGACGTTCTTGATCTTGGCCCGGTCAGCCACCAGCTTGCCGACTTTTACAGCCGTGGTCATGTTCGCGCGGCTGGCCTTGTCGTCAGTGAAGGCCTTCTCGGTCGTATTCACTGCGGCGAGGGTCTTTCCAGCTTCATCATCAATGACCTGCGCATAGATATGCTGGCCGGAAAAATGCACCGCGAGACGCGGGCGCTGCGGCGTGCCGGCCACCTTCTTGCGAAGGCGCTGATGGCGCATCTTGAGAGGATCGATTTTCTTCGTGGCCATAAGCTTACTGGACGGTTTTGCCTTCCTTGCGTTGAATCTGCTCCCCGGCATAGCGCACGCCCTTGCCCTTGTACGGTTCCGGCGGGTAGTAGGCCCGGATATCCGCCGCCACCTGGCCGACAAGCTGGCGGTCGATACCCTCGATCTTGATCTTGGTATTCTCCGCGACCGTGACCTTGATGCCTTGCGGAATGGGAAAATGAATGTCGTGCGAAAAGCCGAGGTTCAAATCAAGGATGGCACCCTTGACCGCGGCCTTGAAGCCGACGCCCTGGATTTCCAAATCCTTGACGAAGCCCGCCGAGACGCCCGTGACCATGTTATTGATCAACGCCCGGGAAAGGCCATGCAAGGCACGCACTTTGCGATCCTCGCTGCTGCGGTTCACGGACACCTGAGTGCCCTCGATCCGCGCGCTGATTTGCTTTGGGAGAATCCATTCCAGCTTGCCCCTTGGGCCTTCGACGCTGATTGCGCCTTCGCCGGAAACGTTGAGCTTCACTTTCGCCGGGAGCTCGATGGCTTTTTTTCCGATACGCGACATGGCTGATTAAATTGGTTACCAGACGATGGCGAGAAGCTCGCCGCCGACGTTTTGCTTCTTGGCCTCGCGGCCGCTGATGATGCCTTGCGGGGTGGAAAGGATGGAGATACCCATGCCTCCGAGGACGCGCGGAATTTCGGTCGCGCCGACGTATTTGCGAAGACCCGGCTTGCTCACGCGCTTCAGACCGGTGATGGCCGAGATGCGGTTGTGGTTCTTGGTCGTCACTTTGATTTGCGGGAACTTGCCTGTGGTATCGACCTCGTAGTTCGAGATATAGCCTTCCTGTTTGAGGATTCGGGCAATCTCCGCTTTGATCTTGGAATAAGGCGCGGTGATCTCTTCTTTACGTGCGGCACCACCGTTGCGAAGGCGCGTCAGAAAGTCGCCGATGGGATCTGAAAGTTGGCTCATAGTGAATTAGGCTGCGGCTTGCTCCGCCTTCTTTTGCGCAAGTTTGGCTTTGTCGCTAAATGGCACGCCGAGTTCGCTCAGCAGTGACTTTGCCTCTTCATTGGTCGTCGCCGAGGTCACAATCGTGATGTCGAAACCGATATTACGCTTGACCTTGTCGAGTTCGACCTCGGGGAAAATGGACTGATCGGGGACACCCAGGGTGTAATTTCCGTTACCATCAAAAGCGCGGTGGGAAACACCCCGAAAGTCGCGGATGCGGGGAAGTGCCGTCTTAATCAGACGCTCAAGGAACTCATACATCCGCGGGCCGCGCAGAGTGACCTTCGCGCCGATGGGCTGATCTTCGCGGAGCTTGAAATTCGCAATGCTTTTCTTGGAGCGGGTTTCGGCAGGCTTCTGGCCGGTAATCAGCGCGATCTCAGCTTTGGCGTCTTCAAGTCCCTGCTTAACATCCGTGTTCGCATTGACGCAAGTGTTGACGACCACCTTCTGGACTTTGGGAACTTGGTGGAGATTCGTGTAACCGTGCTTCGCCTGGAGTGCAGGAATCACACGGTCTTTATAAAATTGGTAGAGTTCTACGGCCATAACCTATCTAGGCTTTCTTCTTCGTTTTGGTCTTGGCCGCTTTGCTGGCCTTTGCAGGCTGCTCGACGAGCTTGACATTCGAGTTGTGGATGGGGCCCTCGCGCTCGACGATGGCACCCTGCGGATTGTCTTGCGACTTGCGAACGTGTTTCTTGATCAGGCGCACCCCTTCGATGAGCACCCGCTCCTTCTTGGGCAGCACTTGCAGAATTTTGCCGACGGAACCGCTATGGTTGCCGGAGATCACCCTGACCTGGTCGCCTTTTTTGACGTGGAAATTTGGACGGTTCATTTCAGAGAACCTCCGGGGCAAGCGAGACAATCTTCATGAAGTTCTTCTCCCGAAGCTCACGAGCGACGGGTCCGAAGATGCGGGTTCCACGCGGATTCAAATCCTTGTCGATAATGACAATGGCGTTGCTATCAAACCGCAGATAGCTCCCGTCCTCGCGGCGGAGCGGCTGTTTTGTGCGCACGATGACCGCACGGACGACATCGCCTTTCTTGACGGTGCCACCGCTCGAAGCCTCACGAATATGCGCCGTGATGACATCGCCAACGCGCGCCTCGGGTGAGTTCTTCTTGCCGATGACACCGATCATCTTGGCCATGCGCGCACCGGTATTGTCGGCAACGTCTAATCTGGATCTAATCTGAAGCATAGGAAATGGGAGCGGACGATACGCTAGTGTTTGATGATTTCAACCAAGCGCCAGCGCTTAAGTTTGG
>JAYWEP010000049.1:0-5658 GCA_043779205.1 Chthoniobacter sp.
CATCTGCGTCGTCAGCACCGCGTCGGCCTGCGGGAATTTCTCGAACGTGAAGCGCGGGCATTTCACCACGACGTAATCAATCGTCGGCTCGAAGCTCGCCGGCGTCTCGCGCGTGATGTCGTTGCGCACCTCGTCCAGCGTGTAGCCCACGGCCAGCTTCGCCGCGATTTTTGCAATGGGGAAGCCCGTCGCCTTGCTCGCCAGCGCCGAGCTGCGCGACACGCGCGGGTTCATCTCGATGACGATCATCCGCCCCGTGTCCGGGTGGACGGCGAACTGGATGTTCGAGCCGCCCGTCTCCACGCCGATCTCGCGGATGATCGCGAACGACGCATCGCGCATCACCTGGAACTCGCGGTCCGTGAGCGTCTGGATCGGCGCGACCGTGATCGAGTCGCCCGTGTGGACGCCCATCGGGTCCACGTTTTCGATGGAGCAGATGATCACGCAATTGTCCGCGTGGTCGCGCATCACCTCCATCTCGAATTCCTTCCAGCCGAGCAGCGACTCCTCGATGAGCACCTCGCTCACCGGCGACATGTCGAGCCCGCGCGCGACGATGGTTTCAAATTCCTCGCGATTATACGCGATGCCGCCACCGCTGCCGCCGAGCGTGAACGCGGGCCGGATGATGAGCGGCATCGTGCCGATCTCCGCCGCGACCGCGCGCCCCTCCTCCATCGTGTGCGCCACGCCCGAGGTCGGCATATCCAGCCCGATCTTTAGCATCGCGTTCTTAAATGCGAGCCGGTCTTCGCCCTTGTGGATCGCCTCCGGCTTCGCGCCGATCATCCGCACGCCGTATTTTTCCAGCACGCCGAGTTCGTGCAGCTTCATCGCGCAGTTCAGCGCCGTCTGCCCGCCGAGCGTCGGCAGCAGCGCATCGGGGCGCTCGATGGCGATGATTTTTTCCACCACCTCCGGCGTGATCGGCTCGATGTAAGTGCGGTGCGCGAACTCCGGGTCCGTCATGATCGTCGCCGGATTCGAGTTCACCAAAATGACCGTGTAGCCCTCCTCCTTGAGCGCCTTGCAGGCCTGCACGCCCGAGTAGTCAAACTCGCACCCCTGCCCGATGACGATGGGGCCGGAGCCGATGAGGAGGATTTTGTGGATGGAATTGTCGCGCGGCATGAAATGGAACGGGCAAAGGCCCGGGAAAAGTCCGCGGGGTTTAGCAGCGGTGCGCGATGGGCGCAATGGGGCGTTGAGAAAAACTCAGGCTGACGCATCGAAAACAGGTTCTGAGGCCCAGCGTCAGCATGGCGGCGGGCAATGTGGGATAGGCTTCCAGCCTGTCCCGAATGGAAGCGATACTCACGGTGACCGAGTGCGTGGTTTCGGACTGTGTGCCCGGACGCAATGGAACGATGCTGGCCATGCTGTCCGCCCTCGTTCCAGGCGGGACAGGCTGGAAGCCTATCCCACATTGCCCCGCGCGCTAAATCCGAACGCCGAAGATTTGTGCGACGCGGGTGACGAAGGGGCGCAGCGGTTGCGGGCAATTCTGCCGCCACTCGGCGAGGAAGGCATCGAGCGGCTGCTTCCGGTCGCGGGTGCCGAGATTGAGAAAAGTGACGGCCTCCCACGCGCGCGGGTCGGCTTCGAGGAGAGGCAGGAGTTCGAGGGCGACGATGCTGTTGCTGGCGCGAAGCGTCGGGTTGCGCCGCATCGCGGGCTCATTCTGCCGGAACCATCGGGCGAAATCCACATGCCCGCCTGCGGCGGAGGCATGCACCCTTTCCTCCGCGTAGTCGGCAAACTCGGGCGCGTAGGAGCGCCAGTTGCGGAACGGCGCGGAGCGCTGCCATGTGCGGGCCATCGCGCGCAGCGAAAAAAGCGAAGCGGCCTCGGCGAAGCTTTCCTCGAGCCAGAGATTTGGCTTCCCGCCATCGCGCCAGGTCCGCTGCCAGTCGTTGCTCTGCGTCGCGAGCACGTGGCAGAACTCATGGGCAAACTGGAAGGCAAGCTGCGCGCACTGGCGGTCCCGGGCCTGCAGGCCGACGATGATTTTGCCATCACGCGTGCGCACCCACGCCGTCTGCGGATGGTCGTCGCGATGATGCACGACGATGGGACCGATGCGGGTCTTCGGACAATGCCGGGCGATTTCCACGCCTGCCCCGAGAACGATGGCGCGGACTTCCTTCGCACTCGTCTGACCCCAGCCGCCGTCCTGTACTGTGATGTCGAGCGATGCCGCGGCGGACTCCGCGACGCCGTGGAAGAGCGCCACTGCGAGCAGTGCGAGGAAATGAAATGTCTTCATGCAGGAAAGGCGATGGTCATGCGGCGCATGTTCCGTGAGACACGAGATGAAAGTCCGAATCGCGGCACCATGAAACTCCGCGGACGAAGGCCGTTGCAAAAAGCAAAACCTCCCGGTGCTTCGAGCACCGGGAGGCTGCTGTGAAACTTTCCATTCCGTCCGGGTGCATCGCTGCCCCCGGCGTGGCCTAGAACTGCAGGCGGAAGCCGCCGGAGACGTTGTGCGAGTCGTAGTTCGAGCGGCCCACTTCGCCATCATAATAGACGTAGGTGGAGAACCGGTCGTTCCACAGGATGCTGAAGCCGGCTCCGATGAGCAGGCTGTCGCGCCCGATGGGTGCTCCGGTGACGGTGAAGGGGTTGCCGCCGAGCGTCGCAAAGCGCGACGTGATCGCAAACCCGTTGTCACCGAACTCATGCTGCCATGAGAGCCGCGCCTCGGGGCGGACGATGACCCGTCCGACGTGTGCGTCGTAGAACGCACGGATGCCCAGGGCCGTGCGGGAGGATTCCGCAGTCTGGCCGTTGACGGACAGCGGTGCAAAGGCACCCGTCTCGGTGAAGCCGTCCATGCGGACGTTGGTGTACTGGTAGCTCGCCGTCGGACCGACGGTCAGGCCGCCAAACTTCCAGTCGTATCCCGCCGCGATGAGGATGTTGATTTCCGAGCCGTCGGGGCTGCCGGTGGCCACGGTATTGTTGGGCGTGGTGCGGCGGGTCTTGTAGCTGTTCAGACCGCCGTTGACGGCGGCATCAATGTGGAAGTTCTCCTGGAACCAGGTGGCGTAGAGGCCGAGGCGTCCGCCGTCGTTGTCCAGTTTGCCGCCGTTGATGAGGCTCGCGGTCGTGCCGACGTAGCCGAGATCCAGGCCGACTGCGAGGTTGGTGTTCACGCGGTAATCAATGCCTGCGGTGACGCCGCCGGTCTCGAGGTGGTAGCCGGCCGCATTGGTCGTGCTGCCGACGCGGGAGAACTCGCCGGAGCCGGTGAGGAACATGCCCCAGCGGTCATTGCTCGGCGGGGCGATTTCCTTGCTGCGACGCCCGACCGGGCCATGCGCGCCATCGGCATAGACGGTGTTGTTGCCCGACCTTGCGGAACTCGGCATGGAGGGGACCGTGGCCTGGTTGCGGATGTCTTCCATGCGGCGCTGGAGGTTGGCGGTCTGCACGTTGGCGAGCGCGAAGCTGCTCGTGAAGATGGCGGTGAGTTCCTCGGGTGCGATCTTGTCGAGGTTGCTTGGCAGCGTGCCCAGCGGCTGGGTGTCGAGGAAGTTGAGTTCCTTGAAGATGCCGGTCTTGAGGTTGATCGTCCTGGCGACGCTGTCGAGGGCGGCGGCAACGGCGCGCTGGTTGGGCGTGTAGCCGATGAACTGGCCCTGGGCGTTGTTCACGCCGCCCAATCCGAGGAAGGAGCCTTGCATGGCCTCAAGGGTGACGGTCGGGTCGGAGTAGAGGTTCACCGTGGGCACCAGCAGCGGGGTGTTGCTGAATGCGGCAAGCCCGATGACTTGCCCCGCGGGCAGCGGGGTGCCACCTTTCGACCCACCCGTGACGAAGCCGGCGGTAATAAGGTTCACCTTGTCGCCGGGCTGCAGCAGGTAACCGTTCTGCTGGACCAGCGTAAGGGTGCCAGTGATGGTGCCGACGCTGCCGGTGGTGAGGAGTTGATCATGCGTGACGCCCGGCGTGGTGCCGCCGACATTGAAGACGGTCGTGCCGCCATTGAGCTGGATGTTGCCGCCGCCGATGTTGACCACGAGCGGACCGCCCACGGTTCGCAGCGTGCCGCTGTTGACAGTGAGGTTGCCGTTGCCGAATGCGGTGCCGCTGCCTGCGCCGAGCGTGCCGGCGTTGAGCGTGGTGCCGCCGGTGTAGGTGTTCGCACCGCTGACCGTGAAGAAGCCGGTGCCCTGCTTGACGAGCGCGCCGCCCGCTCCGCTGATCGCGCCGCTGAAGGTCGTCGAGGTGTTGTCCACGCCGGTGGTGAGCGTCTGCGCGTTGAGCGTGACGGCACCGGTGCCGGCGAGGCTGGCGATGGTCTCGCTGTTCACGAGGTTCAGCGTGCCGGGCGAGGTCACGATCACTGCGCTGGTGTCGGCCAGGGCCGCACCGCCAGCGAGGCTCAGGATGCCTGCATTCACGTTGGTCGGGCCGCTGAAGGTGTTCGCGCCGCTGATAGTGAAGGTGCCCGTGCCCGTCTTGGTGAGGCCGCCCGTGCCGCTCATGATGCCGCTGTATGCCGTCGTGCCGTTGTTGCCGCCGGTCGTCAGTGTGTTGGCGTTGAGCGTCGTGTTGCCGCTGCCCGCGAGGCTGCCGATGGTCTCGCTGTTCACGAGGTTCAGCGCTCCGGGGGTCGTCACAGTCACCGCAACGACGTCGGCCAGTGCCGATCCGCCCGAGAGGCTGAGGATGCCGTTGTTGACGACGGCGGTGCCGGTGAAGGTGTTCGCACCGCTGAAGGTCATCGCGCCCGTGCCGGTCTTGATGAGGCTGTTGACCCCATTGCCGCTCATCACGCCGCTGAAGGTCGTCGAGGTGTTGTTGCCCCCGGTCGTCAGCAGGTTCGCGTTGAGCGTGACGTTGCCGGTGCCCGCGAGGCTGCCGATGGTCTCGCTGTTGAGCAGGTTCAGCGTGCCGGGCGTGGTCACCGTCACCGCCACGCTGTCCGCGATGGCCGCGCCATTTTGCAGGCTGAGGATGCCGTTGTTCACGACAGCCGTGCCGGTGAAGGTATTCGCACCGCTGAGGGTCATCGTCCCGGTGCCCGTCTTGATCAGGCTGGCCGCGCCGTTGCCGCTCATCACGCCGCTGAACGTCGTCGTGCCGTTGTTGCCGCCGGTCGTCAGTAGGTTCGCATTGAGCGTTGTGTTGCCATTGCCCGCGAGGCTGCCGATGGTCTCGCTGTTGAGCAGGTCCAGCGAGCCGGGCGCCGTCACGGTGACGGCCACGGTGTCCGCGATGGCCGCGCCGTTTTGCAACTGCAGCACGCCGTTGTTCACGACTGCCGTACCGGTGAATGTGTTCGCGCCGGTGAGCGTGAACGTGCCGGTGCCCGTCTTGATCAGGCTCGCAGCGCCGTTGCCGCTCATCACGCCGCTGTAAGTCGTCGAGGTGTTGTTGCCACCCGTCGTCAGCGTGTTCGCGTTCAAGGTCGTGTTGCCGCTGCCCACGAGGCTGCCGATGGTCTCGCTGTTGAGCAGATCGAGCGAGCCGGGCGAGGTCACGGTGACCGCCACGGTGTCCGCGATGGCCGCGCCGTTCTGGAGCTGCAGCACGCCGTTGTTCACGACCGCCGTGCCGGTGAAGGTGTTCGCGCCGCTGAGCGTGAACGTGCCGGTGCCCGTCTTGATCAGGCTGGCCGCGCCGTTGCCGCTCATCACGCCGCTG
>JAYWEP010000050.1:0-4092 GCA_043779205.1 Chthoniobacter sp.
CCCGGCCGCGGCGCGACTTTCACCCTCACCCTCCAGGTCGCCCACGACCTGACCCCCTCGCCTTCCACCCGCACATGCCCGCCCAAACCCCAGCTAATCACCGCATCCTGATCGTCGATGACAACGCGGCGATCCACGAGGACTTCCGCAAAATCCTCGCGCCCGAGGCTGCCGACTCGCAGGCCATCGACGATCTCGAGTCGCTGATTTTCGGCGACGCCGCGCCGGAAACGCCGACGCACTTTGAGCTGGCGCACGCGCATCAGGGGCAGGAGGCGCTCGTGCGCGTGGAGGAATCGCTCGCCGCGGGGCGTCCGTTCGCGATGGCGTTTGTGGACATCCGCATGCCGCCGGGCTGGGACGGCATCGAGACCATTGCGCGGCTTTGGGCCGTGAACCCGGAGCTGCAGGTGGTCATCTGCACGGCGTACTCGGACTACTGCTGGGACAGCATCACCCAGCGGCTCGGCTCGTCGGACAGCCTCGTGATTTTGAAAAAGCCCTTCGACCACGTCGAGGCGCTGCAGCTCGCCCACGCGCTGACGAACAAATGGAACCTCGCCCGCCAGGCCGCGCTCCGCGTGGATGAACTGGAGCAGATGGTCGCCGAGCGCACCGCCGCGCTGGAGGCCGCGCAGGAGCAGCGCCGGCAGGCTTACAAGATGGAAGCCGTGGGCCGGCTCGCCGCGGGCATCGCGCACGATTTCAACAACCTCCTGACCGTCATCCAAGGCTACTCCAGCCTCCAGCTCGCGCGCCTGCCAGCCGAGTCCGATGTCGCCCAATCCCTCGGCCACATCTCCACCGCCGCCGAGCGCGCCGCCAGCCTCACGCGCCAGCTCCTCGCCTTCAGCCGCAAGCAGGTCATGCAGCCGCGCCTGCTCCAGCTCAATGAACGGCTCACCGCCCTGGAGCCCATCCTCCGTCCCCTGCTCGGCGCGCACATCGCCCTCCGCTTCGATCTCGCGCCCGGCCTTCCCCCGCTCTACGCCGACACCACGAACCTCGACCAGATCATCCTCAATCTCACGCTCAACGCCCGCGACGCCATGCCGCACGACGGCAGCATCCTCATCGAAAGCGCGCTCGAACAGGTGCCCCGCGAACGCATCCCCGCCACCGCCGACTCCGCCGCGCCCGGCGCGCATCTGCGCATCACCATCGCCGACACCGGCGTGGGCATGGACGAGGAAACCGCGCGGCATGTCTTCGAGCCGTTTTTCACCACGAAAGAAGTCGGCCAGGGCACCGGCATGGGCCTCGCCACGGTCCAGGGCATCGCCCAGCAGCACGGCGGCTGGGTCGAGGTGGAAAGCGCGCCCGACCAGGGTTCGGCGTTCCACGTCTTTCTCCCCGCCGCCGCGGAAGCGCTCGCCGCACCGCCGCCCGCGACCGCGCCGGCCAGCGCCTTGCGCGGCAGCGGCACCGTGCTCATCGCCGAGGACGAGGAAGCCGTCAGCCTGCTCGCCGCGTGTACCTTTGAGGAGCATGGGTTCAAAGTCATCGCCGCGCCCAATGCCGCCGAGGCCCTGCAATTGTGGGCGCGGCACGCCGATGATGTCGTGCTCCTTTTCACCGACATGGTCATGCCCGGCGGCATGTCCGGCCACGACCTCGCCCGGCGGCTCCGCACCGACCGTCCCGCGCTGCCCGTGATCTTCTCCAGCGGCTACAGCCGCGACCTCCTCACCGGCGGCGTCCAGCTCCAGGAAGGCGTGAACTACCTCCCCAAGCCCTACCGCCCCGCGGACCTCTCGGCGATGATCGCCACCGCCTTCGCCACCCGCGCGGCGTGAGGAAAAGTAGCTTGGACTTCAGTCCAAACACCCTCCGACTTTGGGCTGAAGCCCAAGCTCCATTGCCGCATCCTTGACTCCCCCGGCGCGGCCCGTATCGTCCGCACACCAAATGCAGGGGAGCCGTATTGGCTGAGAGGTTTCGCGCGAGCGAGACGACCCTTTGAACCTGATGCGGGTCATGCCGCCGCAGGGAGCCGCGCCCGCCGGGGCGCTCTTCAACTCTCAGCCGTGCCGCGACTTCGCCGCACGGCTTTTCCATTTTCCATCCGCCATTTTCCATCTCCCACCATGATCGCCACCAAAGACTCCATCGAACCCCACAGCAGCGAGCAACTCCCCGCCAGCACGCGCGTCTATTTGCCCGGCGTTTTGCATCCGCAAATCCGCGTCCCCTTTCGCGAAATCGCGCTCTCGCCGACGAAGACGATGAGCGGCGCGGTCGAGGTCAATGAACCCGTGCGCGTCTATGATTGCAGCGGGCCGTGGGGCGACGCGGAGTTTGCGGGCGATGTGGAAAAGGGCTTGCCGGCGCTGCGTGCGGAGTGGATTCGCGGACGCGGTGACGTGGAGGAATACGACGGGCGGGCGATCAATCCGCAGGACAACGGCTACCTCAGCGCGAGCCACGCCCAGCAGGCTTCCGAGAAACGCGGCGGCCTCTCCCCGCTCCGCTCGCCCGACAACGCCAAGCGCCGTCCGCTCCGCGCGACCAGCCATCCCGTCACGCAGCTTTGGTATGCGCGGCAGGGCATCATCACGCCCGAGATGGAATACATCGCCATCCGCGAAAACATGGGCCGCGAGGCCGCGTTGGAAACCGTGGAAAACAAGCACGGCGCGCGCAACGTCCTGCACCAGCAGCACCCCGGCCAGTCGTGGGGCGCGGCGCTGCCAAAGCACATCACCCCCGAGTTTGTCCGCGATGAAGTCGCCCGCGGTCGCGCCATCATCCCGGCGAACATCAATCACCCCGAACTGGAACCCATGATTATCGGGCGCAACTTCCTCGTGAAGATCAACGCCAACATCGGCAACAGCGCCGTCGCCTCGTCCATCGACGAGGAGGTCGAAAAAATGCGCTGGGCCACCAAGTGGGGCGCGGACACCGTCATGGACCTCAGCACCGGCAAAAACATCCACGCCACCCGCGAATGGATCCTCCGCAACTCGCCCGTGCCCATCGGCACCGTCCCCATCTATCAGGCTTTGGAAAAGGTAAACGGCAAAGCCGAAGACCTAACATGGGAACTCTACCGCGACACCCTCATCGAGCAGGCCGAGCAGGGCGTCGATTACTTCACCATCCATGCCGGCGTGTTACTTAGGTTCATCCCACTTACTGCCAAACGCATGACCGGGATAGTTAGTCGCGGTGGCAGCATCCTCGCCAAGTGGTGCCTCTCCCATCACCAGGAAAATTTCACCTACACCCATTGGGACGAGATTTGCGAAATCATGGCCGCCTACGACGTCAGCTTCTCCATCGGCGACGGCCTGCGCCCCGGCTCCATCGCCGACGCCAATGACGCCGCGCAATTCGGCGAACTCGAAGTGCAGGGCGACCTCACCAAACGCGCCTGGGCGCACGGCGTCCAAGTCATGAACGAAGGCCCCGGCCACGTCCCCATGCACATGATCCAGGAGAACATGGAGAAGCAGCTCGAATGGTGCCACGAAGCGCCCTTCTACACCCTCGGCCCGCTCACCACCGACATCGCCCCCGGCTACGACCACATCACCAGCGGCATCGGCGCGGCGATGATCGGCTGGTACGGCACGGCGATGCTCTGCTACGTCACGCCGAAAGAGCACCTCGGGCTGCCGAACAAGACCGACGTCAAGGACGGCATCATGGCCTACAAGATCGCCGCGCATGCTGCCGATCTCGCCAAAGGCCATCCGGGTGCGCAGATCCGCGACAACGCGGTGTCAAAGGCGCGTTTCGAGTTCCGCTGGGACGATCAGTTCAACCTCGGCCTTGATCCCGATACCGCGAAAGATTTTCATGACGAGACGCTACCGAAGGATTCGATGAAGGTGGCGCACTTCTGCTCGATGTGCGGCCCGCATTTCTGCTCGATGAAAATCACGCAGGATGTGCGCGAGTATGCCGACAAGATCGGCGCCGATGCACAAACCGCGCTGTCAAAAGGCATGGAAGAAAAGGCCATCGAGTTCGTCAAGAAGGGTGCGGAGATTTATCATCGCGCTTGAGGGGTGACGCGATCGGGCAGTGTGATGCTGCGCCGCGTGTGGGCAATTCACTTTTGAATCTCGATGCCGGCTGGAAAGC
>JAYWEP010000051.1:0-2264 GCA_043779205.1 Chthoniobacter sp.
CCCTCGACGGCACGCTCCTCCCGCGCGCGGGCTACACCTTCATCGCCAATGAAACTGCGAGCGACAGCGCCCTCTCGTTCCACTTCCCGAATTTCTACACCGGCAACCCCGACGACCTCCATGAAGTCCGCGCCACCTGGCAGCGCGGCAACATTTCCCTCACCGACATCCGCGACGTGAAAGCCGCGCCCGGCGCGATTCTCGACAGCGACGGCGACGGGCTGCCCGACTATTGGGAAATCGCCAACCGCCTCGATCCTAATAACCCCGACGGCGACAACGGCGCGTATGGCGACAAGGACGGCGACGGCATCCCGAACATCCTGGAATTTCTCGGCGACTTCAATCCCGCCGACCCGAACGACGGCACCCTCCTGCGACCCATCATCTCACCGAACGGCGCGACGTGGCGGCTGCAATTCCCCGTCATCCCGAACCGCCGCTACCAGATCGAAACCAGCGCCAATCTCACGACTTGGGGCAACACCGGCAGCAGCTTCACCGTCACCACCGCCAACCCGACCTACCTCTGGCCCGACCCCGCGCCCACCTCCGCGCCGCGCTTTTACCGGGTGAGAATCAGCCTGCCGTAACGGTGGAGGTCGAAACCCGCGACTCCTCGTAACCAAGTTGAGAACCTGATGACGCACTTGGCCGGGAAGGTTTCGAGCGATCTGCTCGCCATCATCCGCGAACGTCCCACCGTGGTCGCGGAACCCCTGCGCGCGCTGCGGGGCCTGTCCGCCAAACGCGTCTCCGCCATCTCCCGCCAGATTCGCGCTGGCGACTGGTGAGCCCTGCCGACCCACGCGCCCATGATCCCACTCGCAGACGACCGCCTCGCGTTCACCTTCCCGGAAATCGCCCGGCAATTCACCACTCCGCGAACCGGAAGCGAATTCTGAACCGCCCGAAGAGATCGGCACTGGACGGCGCTTATACCATGTATCATTCTCCCGTCCGATGACTGTCTGCTTTGTCGAGGTGGAGGCTTTCACCGAAGAAGTGTTGCGCGTCGCCGATGAGGAGACGCTGCGGCAGTTCGATGCGGAGCTGGCCGCCCACCCGGAAGCCGGGGATTTGATCCGGCACTCGGGCGGGCTGCGCAAGGCGCGCATGAAGCTGCCGGGGCGGGGCCGGAGTTCCGGCGCACGCGTGATTTACCTCTGGCTGCCGGAGGCGCGGCGCTTCGTGCTCTTCATGCTCTGCACCAAGGCGAAACAGACGGACATCCGGCCCGCGCTGCTCATGCGGCTGCGGGCCGCAGTCGAAACCATCAAAGCCAGTTACAACCGATGAAAACCAAAACCAAGAAAACCGAAATCACCTTCGATGCCGCAGCACTCGTCGCCCGCGTGGAAGGCTTCGCCGCCGGACGGCAACCGGCGCGCGAGCGCACGATGAAACTGCCGCCGTCGGTCAAGCCGATCGCCGCGAAACAAATCCGCGCTATCCGGCTCGGGCTGGGCTGCACCCAAGCGGAGTTCGCGGTGTTGCTCAACGTGCCGCCCGTGACGGCGATCTCGTGGGAAAACGGCACGCGCAAACCCAGCGGCGCCGCCTTGCGCCTGCTGGCTGTGGCCAGACATCACCCGGAGGCGCTGCATGCGGCGTAGTAGCGTGGGGTGGCCGGGTTCACGCGCCGCCGCCCTGGCTCCAGGCCGTCCCGCCCCTCACCACGAAGCTCAGCTTCCCCGCACAAAAACGGCGTTGCCAAGTCCTTAATTCGGTCAAGCGGGTGAACACTCGGGCGCAGGTCACACGTCAGTCCCGGCAAATTTCTTCAAAGTCGTGCAGAACCTTCCGAAGCTCGGTGACTGATTCAAAGCAACGTCCATGTGAGGTGTAATTTTCCCCGCCCAGCAGCTCTTTTCTTGTCCGACCACTTGGTAGCCTTGCCCACTCAGCGACGCTGCACCCCCGGCATAGCGGGCATCCGCCAGCTTTTCCCAAGTGCCACAAATAGAGTCATTTTCATAGGCGGCGAGCACCGCAGGCTTTGCCCTCGGATATGCCTTCTTGACCGCTGCAATGTCCCCGAGAAACCAAGCTTGGCCCTCCTCTGCCGCGATGCACAATCCTGTCCTTGGCGCAGGGTTTGCCTTCTTGGCCACCTCAAGTAGCTCTTTGGTGAACTCCTTTAGATTCCGATTATCCAAATCACGAACGACGATGACCGCTGCGTGATAATCGACCGGATAGGAGGCAAAAGCCTTGCCATATCCGCCAAGCAGCCGGGGTAACTGATCCAGTAGAATCCGCTT
>JAYWEP010000052.1:0-6212 GCA_043779205.1 Chthoniobacter sp.
CGCCCTTTGCGCCTGGAGATCGTCCGGCGCAGCGACACCCAAAAAGGCTTCGCCGTCCTGCCACGGCGTTGGGTCGTCGAACGCACCTTCGGCTGGCTCAATAACTTTCGCCGCCTGAGCAAGGACTACGAGTTCCGCACCGATTCCAGCGAAGCCTTCATCTTCCTCGCCGCCGCGCTCCTTCTCATCGTCCGTCTCGCAAGACCTTGAGACTTCCGGTACACCCTCTAAGACTTCCGGGGAGCATACGCGTCCCGCGTGTTGGTTTTGGCGTCCCGCCAAAACGCACTTCCGATGGCGTCCTGTGCGCCGGGAGATTTTCAGATTTCGAGAGCCTGCGGAAGTGCGTCGCGTCGGGACGACGCGACCAACACGCGGGACGCGTGTGCTCCCCGGAGCGCGCCGCTACCGCGCCGTGAGCGCCGCGCGCTCGTTGCCGAGGGCGCCGGTCTTTTCCAGGAAATAGTCGTAGCCGCCGGGATACGCGCGCACCGTGCCTTCGTGGACGTGCAGCACCTTGGTCGCGAGCTTGCGGATGAAATGCACGTCGTGGCTGATGAAGACGAGCGTCCCCTCATAGCCCGCGAGCGCGAGGATGAGCGACTCGACGGTGTGGATGTCGAGGTGCGTGGTCGGCTCGTCCATGAGCAGGAGGTTCGGCGGATCGACGAGGAACTTGATC
The DNA here is from genome assembly GCA_043779205.1 of Chthoniobacter sp. Taxonomy (GTDB): domain Bacteria; phylum Verrucomicrobiota; class Verrucomicrobiia; order Chthoniobacterales; family Chthoniobacteraceae; genus Chthoniobacter. The sequence continues at coordinate 683 of JAYWEP010000052.1, forward strand.
AGATTCAGCCGCGTCTTCTCGCCGCCCGAGAGGATTTCGGTCCTTTTGTAGATTTCGTCTTTGCGGAAAAGGAACGAACCGAGGATGCCGCGCGCCTCGTTTTCCGAGAGCGTGCCGTTCGAGTCCATGACTTCCTGGAGCACGGTTTTCGCCGGGTCGAGCGTGGCCGAGCGGTGCTGGGAGAAGTAGCCGATCTTCGCATTCAGCCCCAGTTTCCGCTCGCCCTTCTGATGCTCCAGCACGCCCGCGAGCAGCTTGAGCAGCGTGCTTTTTCCGCTCCCATTCGGCCCGACTAGGACGGTGCGCTCGCCGCGCTCCACGTCGAGATCGAGCCCGCGGTAAACGACGTTGTCGCCGTAGGCGAAATCGATCTTTTCCAGGCCGATGATCCGCTGCCCACCGCGCGGCGGCTGGGGGATTTGAAAGCGGAACGGCTTGCGCGGCGGCACCGGCTTCTCGATCAGCTCCATGCGCTCGATCTGCTTCAGCTTGCTCATCGCCTGCGAGGCCTTCGAGGCCACCTGCCGGAAGCGGTCGTAGAATTCCCGCAGCGCCGCGATCTCCTTCTGCTGGTTCTTATAGGCCGCATTCTGCTGCTCGTAGCGCTCCTCTTTCAGCCGGAGAAAGTCCGCATAATTCCCCGTGTACGGCACCAGCTTGCGCTCGTCGATTTCGTACACACTCCCCACGATCTCGTCCATGAAAGCCCGGTCGTGCGAGATGAGCAGCACTGCGCCGGAGTAGGTCTGGAGATACTGCTGGAGCCAGAGCAGCGAGACGAGGTCGAGGTGGTTGGTCGGCTCATCGAGCATCAAAAGATCGGGCTCCATCACGAGCAGCCGTGCGAGATGCGCGCGCATGACCCAGCCGCCGGAAAGTTCCCGCGCCGCCTTCGTAAAATCCGCCTCGCGAAAGCCGAGCCCCGCGAGCATCCGCTTGGCCTTGGCCTCCACCTGAGGGTCGCTCAGCGCCTCATGCTTCGCGTGCGCCTCCAGATACTTGGGGCTGCTCACGTCGCCGGCTTTTTCGCAGGCGTGCAGCACGTCTTCGAGCTGCTGCACCTCGCCCGCGCGGCCTGTGGCCACATCCATCGCCGTCTCTGCGCCTTTGACCTCCGCCTCCTGCGGGAGATAGCCGATCATCGTCCACTCATCGCGCTCCACCGTCCCGGCGTCGGGCTCCTCGGTGTGCAGCACGATGTTGAAAAGCGTCGATTTCCCCGCGCCATTCGGCCCGATGAGCGCGACCTTTTCGCCATAGCCCACCTGCATCGCCGCATCCTCAAAGAGCACGCGGCCCCCGTGGCTTTTCTTCAGTTCGCGGATCGTGAGCATGGTCGTGTTTTCGTGGAAAAAGGCGGGCGCGACTGTGCCGCAAAGCCGCGGGAAAGCAAGGGCGGCTGGCAATGTGTCATCGGGGTGGCCGTTCAACCTTTCGCAGGATAAAAGGCACATAAACTGCTAAAAACAATAATCGCCATACAGCCAATATGCCTTTGACCACCTTCCATCGAAAGCAGATCTCTTTGCGATCGGATGCCGGATGCGGAACCGCACCGGCATCTTCGCCACGTCGCGCCGAAGCGGGGGTGACACTGCTTGAAACCATCGTTGCCATGATGGTCACAGTCATCGGGCTTGCGGGTATTTTTTCGACGAGCGCCCAATGCTATGCCCTCTTGCGGAGAGCGAAGGAAATCGTGGCCATCAGGGAGGATATTCTTTGCCGGCTCGATGCCATCCGCACCCTCAGCTACTCCGAACTCGCAAAATCCAGTTACCTCAGCGCCACCTTGATGGTTTCCGGGGTTCCCGGCGATGCCACTCCATTCGGCATGACCACCCAGGGGATGAATAATTTCACGGAAACGGTTACGGTTTACGCCCTCGGCTCACAGGTTTTCTCCAGTGACTCCGACCGCAACAACGCCACCCCGGATATCGTGGGTCAGTATGCTTCCCAGATTGACTCCATCGCTCCCGCTGCGCCCAAGACCTATAAGTCCACCACGACCGCCCCGGGGGCGTGGACCCTGCAAATTGCCAGTGCCCTGCCGTTCATCAAAGTGACCCGCGTCGGGACCGGGGCGAATGCCACCACCACCGTGGTCACTGGTGGAGACCTTACTTCTTATCCGCAACTGCGCGTGGACGTTACCTACACTTGGAAGGACTCCAATAACGTGACCCGCACGCAGATCGGCTCAACCATAGTTTCGAAATCAGGATCCCTGCTCTGAGCATGAAGACCTGCCTGAACCATTCCTTCCGCAAGAGCGGCATGACCATCGCAGAGATGATTGTCGCCATGGCCGCATTCTCGGTGGCGATGACAGCCCTGCTCGGTGCATCGGTGGCACTCCAGACGTCCTTTTCCGCGACCGAGGACTATTTTCTGGGCGAGGGAGACCAGTTGCGCGTCATGGATTATTTCGGCACGGACTTGCGCCGCGCCCTCGCCGTGGGGCTCAACTCAGACACTGTAACCTACAAAGGCACGTCTTACACCAACGCAGTCCCGAGCGGAGCCACAAAGTATGTGACCGTGGTGATTCCAAATTACAAGGACCCAACATCCGCCACGCGTTTCCCCACGGTTTCCGCCGATACGATCAGCTATGGCTCCACTCCGGTGAAAATCAGCTATTACCTGCTCGGCTCCACCCTCTATCGCATCGAGGTCGATCCCGATCTGGCGGTCGGTGACAAACGAAACCAGGCGGTCAGCATCGCCGATAACGTATCTGACTTCAACATCACGGACTCCATCGTCGCCAACCCACTGCTCAGCGAAACCATCGTCTCCATCAGCGCGACATTTGCTCCGAAATACAGCCGAAGCTTATGGGCCAAATCCCTCGCTTCCAGCACGACAGATTCACGCATCGGCACCACTGTGGGATGCAAGATCCAGTTAAGAAACTTGTTTTAATAGAAATGAGATACTCTATGCGCGCCGCAACCAAAATTCCCCCTTTCCAGACTACGCCAAAACTCCGTTGCGAAAAGGGCAGCGCCCTGGCCGTGGCGATGGTGACATTGGCAATCCTCGCGATGCTTGCCGCGGTGACGTTTCAAACCGTCACGTCCCGCTTCCGTTCGAACTACCATACCGCGAGCTGGCATGATGCGCTGACTTCCTCGGAAAACGGGATTCAGTACACGCTCGTCCGACTGCGGAGCCCGCTGACACCAAACGGCGTTCTGACCAATCCGCTCGCGGTCCCCGGCTCGCTCCAATCCGACCTCGCCGCGCTTTCCTCGGGGGGTACTTCGGTCAACGGCACCGTCCTAACAGGCAGCAATGGCGGCACGCCTTACCCAAGAATCCAGCTTCCCACGCTCATTATCCCTCATGTCGGCGAAGGCAGTTCGCAGTTCAGCGCAGTCGTCATTATCGACGGGGTTCCCTCGGCCAATCTCACCAACAGCGGAGCGAACAATTGGTACCGTATTCGATCCGTCGGCACAGTTCCACTGAGCGGGAGTGCTAATGTCGGCATCCAGAAGTATGACAACTTCCTGCGAAAGCTCCAATTTCGTGTCGATAGCTCGGGCAATGCGCTTAGCAAACCCCAGGCCGTGCGCACGGTGGAAGTCATCGCCAAACCAGTCACGATAGGCAGTGCCGCGCTTTTCGGTGTCACCGGGGTCGATCTCAACAACCAGAATGTCGTCATTAACAGTTATGACTCGCGCAGCCCGCTCTACTCCACCAACGGCATCTACGACGCCGCCAAAGCCACGGCCAATGGCAATGTGGTCACCAACGACGGCCTGACGAGCGGCGGCTCAATCGGCGTGATCAACCTCAGCCCAACTGGCGCCCACGTTTATGGGAATATCGCCACCAACAACACTGCGGTCGTGGGCAACTCCAGCAACGTCACCGGCAATATTACGCAGGACTTCTACCAGTATCTCCCTCCCGCCCCAGATCCTTCCGCCGTGAGCAGTTCGTGGACGAACTTCTCCGCTTTTTGGTCAATCATGTCCACCGGCACCGCAGCTTCCCCTGCTCGCTATAAGATCAGCAACAACGGTGGGGACTTGAAGCTGACCGGGGGTGCCTCCCTCAGCATTATTCCCCCGGCGACCGGAGAGGGCTACGTGGAGATTTGGATTCCAAGGGATCTCACCATTTCCGGCAACGGCGGGATCAATATCCCCCCCCATGTTCACGTCACCTTTTACATCGACGGCAACGTCCAAATCGCCGGCAACGGCATCGTCAATACGGCGTTGATTCCTGGCAACGTCGTCCTTTACGGGAACCACGACTCGACGGTGGTCCAGAGCATGACCGTCAATGGCAACGGCCAGTTCGCCGGAATGATCTATGCACCAAGCGCGAGTGCCTCAGTCAAGGGAGGTGGCAGCAGCGGGGCGATGTATGGGTCGATCTTTGCCAACAGCATTTTCTTCAACGGCGTGACCAACCTCCACTACGATAGCGCGCAAGGAGACGTGGGTGCCGTCATTGATTACCGGATAGCCTCTTGGTACGAAGATAACAGTCTGACGCGCTGAGCTAAGTCGATTATCAGCCGCACCGGCCGGCGGATCACGCATTCGCCCGCGCTTTCAATCCGCAAAGCGGCACGGCTTTTCCGCACAGGCCAGCAGGCGCTCCCGGTACTCGGCTCGCGGAATTTCTACCGCGCCAAATGTCTCCAGATGCGGCGTCAGCCATTGCGTGTCGAGCAACTCAAACCCCCCAGCCCGCAACCGCATGACCAGCGCGTGCAGCGCCACCTTCGAGGCATCGGTGACCTCGTGGTACATCGACTCCCCGAAAAACGCCCCGCCCAGCGTCACGCCGTACAAGCCACCCGCCAGCCGCCCCTCCAGCCACGCCTCCACCGAGTGCGCGTGCCCACGCCGGTGCAGCTCCACATAGCTCGCGATGATCTCCTCATTGATCCACGTCTCCTCCCGCGCCGCGCACTGGCGCATCACCGTTTCAAACGCCGTGTCCACCCGAATCTCGAACGCGCCCTTTTTCAGCGCCCGCCGCAGCCCGTGCGGCACGCGGAAGCCCTCGTCGAGCGGGATGATCCCGCGCGGGTCGGGCGAAAACCACGCGATCTCCCCCTCCGGCGAGGCCATCGGAAAAACCGCGTTGCGATACGCGTGGAGGAGCAGGTCCGCCGAAATCATGGACCGCGTTTATCGCCGATGCCCGCGCCGCGCGCAATCGTGCGGCGCGCGCCATTTTCACCTTCACTTTTGCACCCCGCGCGCGGTATGACACGCTCATGAAAGCCATCCTAGCCTCGATCGCGCTCGCCGGTGCGGGCCTCGCCCTCTCCGGTTGCGAAACCGACCTGCCGCCCGACACCACCAAGCCCAATCCCGCCGAAAAATTCGGGCGCGGCGTGACCGGCCACGGCACCCTTTCCGAGCCCGACCGGTCCGCCGATCCCGTCATCCGCGAAAACACCCGTGTCGGCAACTAGCGCCGTCGCCCCGGCATCGCGGATCGTCATCCTCGATTTCGGCTCGCAATACACGCAGGTCATCGCGCGCCG
>JAYWEP010000053.1:0-42117 GCA_043779205.1 Chthoniobacter sp.
CTCGGCTATCAGTCACCTGTGGACTTCGAAAACTCCAACCACTAAACCTCCCGTGCCCTGCATACCCAAACACTGTCCGCGAAACCGAGACAGGCTCAGTCTGCGGGCCTTTGGCCCTCCACCGCTCAGGCCGCGCTCTGCTGGCAGTGAAAGCAGGCGTGATCGTGAAAGGTCACCTTGCGTCGCCGCGCCAGCGCCACGGCGAGTCGATAGTCGCTCTCCGCCTTCTTGATCCACTCACGCGTGGACGGCTTCATACATGACCCGCCCCTCGCGGGTGATCTGCGTCATGAACAAGTCCCGCTCCCGCACCCGCCGTTCCACTTCGGACTCCCCGCGCACCAGCATGTCCACGGGAAAGTCCGCGCGCACCTTCAGCCGGATTTTGACCGCCGTGTCCCGCCGCACGCGCCGCGACTTCGGCATCACCACCAGCACATCCACATCCGAGTCCTCATCCGGCTGCCCGCCGGCGTGCGAGCCAAACAGGATGATCCGCCGCGGCTGAAAAGCGGCAGCGATCGCATCGCAGTAGCGTTTGATGTCCTTCATGGAAACCATGCGAGCACTAAGCCTCTCCACTGGCGAATCATCAACCCGATTCGCACCGCGGCGTCCGTTGACGCCGCGCGCCGGTGCGTGCATCCTCCCGCCATGAGCACGAAGCAAATCGTTCAAGACCTGCTCCAGAAGCTCCCCGAGGATGTCTCTCTGCATGACATCGCCCAGGAGATCGAGTTTGTGGCGGGGGTGCGGCAGGGGCTGGGGGAGATTGAGCGAGGCGAGCGCATTCCGATCGAGGAGATTGAGCGCGAGTTGCCGTCATGGGTTATCAGGTAAGTCTTTCGCCTTCAGCGCGGCGAGACCTCCGCGACGTGGTGCGCTACATCTCGCTGGACTCGCCGGAACGCGCGGTAACTTTCGGCCAGTTCCTGGTCAGCAGCGCCAAACGCCTGGCCGACTTCCCCGAGCTGGGCCGGGTCGTGCCGGAGTTCGACGATCCATCCATTCGCGAAATTATCGTCCGCTCCTACCGGGTCATCTACCGCGTCGATCACGGCGATTGCCGCGTGGACGTGGCCCGCTTCTGGCACGGGGCGCGCGGAACTCCCGAGATCGAAGGCCCATGAGCTGATGCCACCGTGAGCGCGGGAATTTTCTTCCCCATTGCCAAGCTCCTGCCCAAGCGCGAAAACAGGCACCAACGGAAGACGCCCGAGCCATACCCCTCAGACGGAGAAAGATCACCAAAGAGAAGATTTCCCGCTCGGACTATCTTTTCAGGATCGGCGTCGGCCTTTTTCTGGTTGCCCTCCTGATTGCGCTGATGCTGTGGTTGTTCAGTGAGTTGGTGGTTACCCTATAATGGCGGCGGGCCAATGGTCGTCCGGGTGCGAAAGAGGCGCCGGGAAATTTGACCGGATCGCCCTTGGAAGGTGCGGGCTTTTGCCCACGCTCCCGCGCTCATGTCCGGCCCCGCTTTTGTCTTCGCGTGCTTTTCGCACTCATGCTGCTCGGCCCCGCAGATGAGCGGCGTGGGGATGGTGCGCGATACTGGGTTCGAACCAGTGACCCCCTCCGTGTCAGGGAGGTGCTCTACCACTGAGCTAACCGCGCGTTTCTCGAAACGAGGGCGGGAAAGTAGGCAGGCGGTGCGGCGATGGCAAGCGGTGTTTTCCCCACGGTGGCGGGGGTCGCGCGGGCCGCCGATTGTTGATGCCCTTTTCACCCGCGCCCACTACAAACACGGCGTCATCCGACGGGCTCCTGCGCCCGCTTTTACCGAATACGGAACGTGAACCCACCCGACAGCAAAACCATCCAAAGCGTCCGCCGCCTCGTCCGCGAAATCGCGCTGCCCGCGAGCCTTTTCTCGGGCCTGACGATCGAGCAGTCGCTCGCGCCGGACAATATCATCCTCTTTCAGCGCAACGATGCGACGGCGCTGAAACCGGAGGGCGTGACGGCGAATTATCATCACCGTTTCGAGCTGACCACGGTGCTGGAAAAGGCCGGGCCGGTGCGCATTGATCGCAGCACTTTTCTGCTCCATCCCGGCGAGTGCGCGCTGATTTTCCCGAACCAGTTTCATCACTACATGGATGTGTCCGCCGGGCGGCTGGAGTGGCTTTTCATCACCTTCGAGCTGCGGAGCGCCGACGCCATCCGCGCGCTGCACAACAGCCCGCGCGCGCTCGACCACGCGGCGATGGAACTGCTCCACGCGCTCGTCCGCGAAGCCCGCCACCCGCGCGCCCCGCAACCCGACACGCTGGAAATCTCCTACCTTCTCTCGCGCCTGCTCCGCCATCTCGCGAGCTGCCCGACGCTGCCCGTGGAGCGCATCGACATCCACTCGAGCGACGATGTGCGCGATGTGATTTTGGAAAGCATCAACCGCTATGTCCGCGCGCATCTCAGCAAGGCGGTGACGATCGCCGACATCGCCGAGGAACTCGGCTACAGCGTGAGCCATCTGCGCGCGGTTTTCCGCGACCGGCTCGGCGTGAGCCTCGGCAAATACATCCGCGAGTCGCGCCTCTCGGAGGCCGCGCAGCTTTTGCAGAGTGGCGATCTCACGGTGTCGGACATCGGCGAGCGGTGCGGCTTCGAGTCGCTCTACGCCTTCTCGCGCGCCTTTCGCAAAGCCTACGGCATCCCGCCGCGCAGCTACCGCCAGCTCGTGCAGGAGGGCGGCCCGCTGCCGATCACCGGGACGGGGCGGTGAGCCGCTGAATCTTCCTCTTCCTCTTCTTCCTAATCTTCCTCCCAGAAAGAGGAAGATTAGGAGGAAGAGGAAGAGGAAGACCCCCGCCTGTCATAAAGGCGGATTCCGTTTGCGACTCCCACCTTTCCGCTGATACCTCCGCACCTTCTCCATGAAAGCCCTCGTCAAAGCGAAATCCGAACCCGGCCTCTGGCTGCAAGATGTCCCCGACCCGAAATGCGGGCTCAACGACGTGCTCATCAAAGTGCTCAAGACCGGCATCTGCGGCACCGACCTGCACATCTACAAATGGGACGCGTGGGCGCAGAAAACCATCCCCGTGCCGATGGTCGTCGGCCATGAATTCGTCGGCCAGGTCATCGCCACGGGCGAAAATGTGAACGACTTTTTTGCCGGCGAAATCGTCAGCGGCGAGGGCCACGTCGTCTGCGGGCGCTGCCGGAATTGCCTCGCCGGGCGGCGGCATCTTTGCGCGCACACCAGCGGCATCGGCGTGAACCGGCCCGGCGCTTTCGCCGAGTACCTCGCGCTGCCGATGACCAACGTCTGGCATCACCGCGCAGGCATCGACCTCGATGTCGCCAGCATTTTCGACCCCCTCGGCAACGCCGTGCATACCGCGCTCTCCTTCCCCGTGCTCGGCGAGGACGTGCTCATCACCGGCGCGGGCCCCATCGGCCTCATGGCCGCCGCCGTCGTGCGCCATGCCGGCGCGCGTTTCATCGTCATCACGGACGTGAACGATCACCGCCTCGCGCTCGCGAAAAAGATGGGCGTGGATGTCGCCCTCAACGTCACCCGCGACTCCCTCCCCGCCGTGCAGCAGCAGCTTGGCATGACCGAGGGCTTCGACGTGGGCCTCGAAATGTCCGGCAACCCCGCGGCCTTCCGCTCGATGATCGACGCCATGTGCCACGGCGGAAAAATCGCCATGCTCGGCATCCCCAGCGAAGAGATCGCCATTGATTGGAACAAGGTCGTTTTCAACATGCTGACCATCAAAGGCATCTACGGCCGCGAGATGTATGAGACGTGGTACAAGATGACCGTGATGATCCAAAGCGGCCTCGACATCACGCCCGCGATCACGCACCGCCTGCCCTACACGGAGTTTGAAAAAGGCTTTGCCGCCATGCTCTCGGGTGATTGTGGAAAAGTCGTCCTCGACTGGAGCCGGTGACACCCACTCGATGAAGCGCGCGCAGTACGAGGCGCTGATGGGCAAGACCGACGATCCGTGGTCGAAAATGACTGCCGACGCGTGGGCGAAGAGTAGAAAAAAATCGCTCCCCAGCGTCACCGGGCACGCGAGGCGGGCGCGGAAACTTCGCCATTGGCCGCGACGGAGTGACCGCCTATTTTTGCCGCGCCCGCGATGAATGAAAACACCGACGCCCGTCTGCTGCGCCTCCACTCCGCGGACAATGTCCTGACCGTGATCTCGACGCTCGAAGCCGGGGAAAACATCCGCGTCGGCGGTGCCGCGGTGGCGGTCTCTGCGCGCGTGCCGATCGGCCACAAGGTCGCGGCGCGGGCGATCGCGGCGGGCGAGAGGATCTTGAAATACGGCGCACCCATCGGCTCGGCGACGTGCGCGATTTCCGCGGGCGAGCATGTTCACACGCACAATCTCCGCAGCGATTATCTGCCCACCTTTGCGCGCGGTGAAGGCGCGCACTACGAGCACAAATCTGAAATCTGAAATCATAAATTCCGCCTATCTCCGCACCGACGGTCGCAAGGGCATCCGCAACATCACGGTGGTGGTGTATCTCGTGGAGTGCGCGCATCACGTCGCGCGGGAAGTGGTGCAGGCGTTTCGCGAGGAGGAGGTGCATCTGCTGGGCTTCCCCGGCTGCTATCCGAATGCCTATGCGCACCGCATGCTGCGCCAGCTTTGCACGCATCCGAATGTGGGCGCGGCGCTGCTCGTGTCGCTCGGCTGCGAGGGTTTCAACCGCGCGGATTTGCTCGCGGAAATCCGCGCGACAGGCCGGCCCGCGGGCACGCTGGTCATTCAGGAAACGGGCGGGACGCGACGCACGATCGCGGAGGGCCGGGAGTGGATTGCGGGCGCGCTGCGGCAGCTCGCGGATACGCCGCGCGCGGACTTTGCGGTGAGCGATCTGGTGGTCGGGACGATCTGCGGCGGGTCGGATGCGACGAGCGGCATCACGGCGAATCCGGCGGTCGGGCGCGCGTTCGATTTGCTCGTGGAAAACGGGGCGCGGGTGATTTTCGAGGAGACGGGTGAGCTGATCGGCTGCGAGCAAATCATGGCCGCGCGCGCGGCGCGGCCCGCGCTCGCGCCGGAGCTGATCGCGTGCGTGGAAAAGGCGGCGCGCTATTACACAACGATGGGGCACGGGAGCTTCGCGCCGGGCAATGCGGAGGGCGGGCTGACGACGATGGAGGAGAAGTCGATGGGCGCCTACAGCAAGAGCGGCAGCTCGCCGATCAGCGGCATTTTGAAACCCGGCGACGTGCCGCCGAGCGCGGGGCTTTACCTGCTCGATGTGGTGCCGGACGGCGAGGTGCGCTGGGGCTTTCCGAACATCAGCGACATCCAGGAAATCGGCGAACTCATCGCGTGCGGCGCGCATGTCACGCTCTTCACCACGGGGCGCGGGTCGGTCGTGGGCTCGGCGATTTCGCCGGTCATCAAAGTCTGCGCGAACCCGGAAACCTACCGCCGCCTGAGCGAAGACATGGACGTGAATGCGGGGCGCATTCTCGAAGGCGCGGGCACGATCGAGGAAGTCGGGCGCGAAATCTACGGGCGCGTGCTCGACATCGCCGCGGGCGGGCGGACCGCGAGCGAAGTGCTCGGGCATCGCGAATTTTCCCTCGTCTATAAAAGCTTTGAGCCGCTCGGGCCGGCGTGCCTGCCGGGCTGACGCTTGATCTTTCCGTAATTTGGTAAAATTCCGTAATTCCGTTTCCTCCGTTCCGAAAAAAGGCAGGACGGAATGACGGAATTGCACCAAATTACGGAATGAGGAAGCGGCTTGGTCTTCGGGGATAGGACACTAGATTTTCCGCCATGTTTTCCCTCACCAGCAAATCCGCCCTCGTCACCGGCGCCGGCTCCGGCATCGGCGCGTCCATCGCCGAAACCTTTGCCCGTGCGGGTGCGCGCGTCTTTGTCACGGATCGCGACGAAACCAGCGGTCGCGCCACGCTCGCGCGGATCATCGCGGCGGGCGGGCGCGGCGAATTTTTCCGGCTCGATATTTCCGACGAGGCGCAATGCGCGGAGGTCGCGCACGCGGTGCTGGCGGCGGCGGGGCAGCTCGATGTGCTGGTCAACAACGCGGGCATCGGCCACGTCGGCACGATGGCGAACACCACCGCCGCCGACCTCGACCGGCTGCACGCGGTGAACACGCGCGGCACCTTCAATGTGATCAAGGCGTTTTTCCCCTCGATGCTCGCGCGGCGCAGCGGCTCCATCGTGAACATCGCGTCCATCGGCGGCGTGCTCGGCGTGCGCGACCGGCTCGCCTACACCATGACCAAGCACGCCATCGTGGGCCTCACCCGCGCCATGGCGCTCGACCACGCGCGCGACGGCATCCGCATCAATGCCATCTGCCCCGGCCGCGTCGAGACGCCGTGGGTCGCGGAGCGGCTGAAGGAATCGCCCGACCCCGAAAAAGCCTACGCCGAAATGTGCGCCACGCAGCCGATGGGCCGCATGGGCCGGCCCGAGGAAATCGCCGCCGCCGCGCTCTACCTCGCGAGCGACGAAGCCAGTTTCATGACCGGCGCGACGCTGACGCCCGATGGCGGCTGGAGCGCGGGGTGAGCGGAGGTGCTGCCGTGCTCCAGCATGGCGGGTGAAAGCACTGTCCGCCCCGCGCTTCGCCTTGGTGAAAACGCCGGGCCTTCGGACTGGAGCGGTTTCACTAAAACTGTGGCCGCTCACCGTGGTGGCCGTGCTGTTGTAGCGTGCGCTCTATGAGCGCATCAGAGCCCTCGGCTCATAGAGCCGACACTACACCAGCGGCTGCCAGCGGCTGCAGTTGGGATCGGTAGAGCGACACCGCAGACGGGCGTTGGTGTGGTCTTTCATCGGGGGCGCGGCAAAATAGGCGCGCACTCCGCCGCGGCCAGTGGCGAAGTTTCCCGCACTGCGCTTCGTCTTGGTAAAAACGTCGGCCATCGCTCGCTCGGCGCGTCACTCTCCGGCCAGCCGCAAAACTTCGGCCAGCGTGGCGGGAGCGATGCGGAATCCTTCTGTCTGCAATTGCCCCGGTAGTCGCCGAAGTGCTGCGTCCGGATGGCACCCACAAAATCATCCGCAGACGCCCCCTCCGTGGGCAAGGCCACTTGCCCTCCTCAGGGCGTTGCCAAAACGGAGTTTGGTAACGGGGCATAAAACCATCCTATCCTCGTGACCAAGCTCCTCTTGGTCACGTCCTTGTCTTGGAAGCTCTGCTTCCCCGCGTCGGCATCTGAGCGGAGCGCGCGCGTGATCCACGCAGACGAAGCAGAGCTTCGCAGACAGCGGCATTGCCAAGCAGGAGCTTGGGTAATGAGGAGAAAAAGAAAATGCGCGGCGAATGGATCCGCCGCGCACGCTATTCTCTGTTTCGCTGCTTGGTGGTCGTTAGTCTGCCGTTCCGCTGCGGCGACGCATAAAAAAGAAAAGCGCGCCGAAACCGCCCGAGAGCAGTGCAGCGGAGGAAGGCTCAGGAGCGGGGGCGAAGGCAATGAACAGGGGATGGTTCAGCCCGTCGCTACTATCGGCGAAGACGCCCAAGTCCGTTCCTCCCGAACTGAACTTCTCGATGGTGAAAGTGCTCTCGTTGGACGCGTAGAGGTTGCCGGAGCTGTCGAACGCCAAGCCCCACGGCAGGCTCAGACCTGTGGAGGCAAAGGTTATGCCTGTGTGCGGCGCGGTGAACTTTTCGATGTTGTTACCAGGGCTGTTATTGTTGGCTACATAGAGGTTACCCACGTTGTCGAATGCCAAGCCAATCGGCTGGCTCAGTCCGTCGCTGGTGGAGGCAAACTGGGTGCCAGTGTGCGACGAAGCAAATTTGTAGACAGAGGGACCGCTGCCCGCAGTGGACACGTAGAGGTTTCCCGAGCTATCGAACGCCAGACCATTCGGGCTGCTGAGTCCGTCGGTGCTGTCGGCAAAGACGCTGGAGGTCGTGCCCGTTGGGTCAAATTTAAGAATGATGTTACTGATTCGATTCGCCACGTAAAGGTTGCCCAAGCTATCGAACGCCAATCCCGACGGCAGGCTCAAACCTGTGGAGGCAAAGACGCCCAAGTCGGTTCCCGTCGAAGTGAATTTTCGGATCGTGTTATTGCCTTCGTTGGCCACGTAGAGATTGCCTGTGCTATCGAACGCCAGACCAGACGGATTGCTGAGCCCCGAAGAAGTAAAGAGAGTTCCCACTCCAGACGAGTCAACCCTCGTTATGGTGTTATTGGCATAGTTGGACACAAATAGAGTGTCCGCGCGACTGGCTGCCGGCTCGAAGAGCAGGAGTAAGCCTAGCGCAACGATGCCAAATGCCGCATTGAGACGATGTATTTTCATAATATTGCTTGATTTACGATGCGTTGGATTTGTTTATGCATCCAAGTAATTTGGACACATCCTCCAATACATTTGGCTGATCTGTAATGCCTCGGCGATGGCAAAGCAACGTGTTCCAGTACGCACTTGGAAGCGAGTTGCACTTCGCATGGGGACGGCGGTGCTGGCGGCGACGGTGAGTTGGTCGGCGAATTCGATCTGGCTGCCGGCGGCGAGGGAGGTTTCGGCGGGGACAGGAGGCTGGCGCCGATGTGGCGCGGGGCGGCGGTGATGGTGTGGTCGCCGGCGCGGGGGGCCGGGGATGCCGGTGAGCTGGCCGCGGTCGTCGGTGTGGTCGTCGCGGTCGAAGCGGTCGGGGCCGGTGATGTGGACGGCGCGGTTGGGCGCCAGGGTGAGGGCGGGGAGGACGCCGGTGCGGGTGGCCTCGGCCTCGGCGAGACCGCTCTGTTTCAGCGCAGCCTGGACGACGTTTGACACGAAGATGGGGAAGCCGACACGATACGGGAGGGTGCTCCGGTCGGTGTGGAAGAGGAGGGCGATGAGCAGGGCGTCGCCGTCGGTGCGCTCGACGATGAGCGGGCCGCGCGGGCCTTGGGCGAGGATTTCGTAGCCGAGATTGGCAAAGGCGTGGTCCTTCGCGGCGTGCCTCCTGCGGCGCAAGAACGGTGCATTCAGTCCGTCGCGGCCAATGGCGCAGTTTCTCCGCCCGCGGCGGGCTGCTCCGGCAGCCACAGCCAGGCAACGAGTGCCGCCGGGAGGAAGAGGAATCCGGCGCAGAACAAGGCCAGACGATGATCGCAGATCGCCCCGGCTCCCGTGCCGACTTTGGCGAATAAGCCGAACGCCACGGTGCCGAACGCTGCGAAAACGCGCCCGACGTTGTAGCAGAAGCCCGCGCCGGTGGTGCGGACGAGCGTGGGGAAAAGCGGCGGGAGACACATGGTAAAAAGTGCAAACGCGCCTTGCGCCGCACCGATGAAGGGCAGCCAGAAGAGGATGCCCGCCGGGTCGCGGACGGTGCCGTAGGTGGTCATCATCAGGCCGAAATACGCGGCGAAGAGCACGGCAATCGCGCGGCGGTAGCCGAGGTATTTGGCGATCCAGCCGGCGAGGAAGTTGCCGGTGATCGCGCCGATGGTCAGCAGGTAGAGCGCGTGGTTGGCGAGGACGTCGATGCGCTCCTTGGACCAGCCCGCGTCGCGCGCCAGCGTGCGCAGATGCGCGGAATGCCAGAACATCAGCGCCCAATGCGCGGTGAGGCCCAGCGCGCAGACGGCGATGACGATGAGCGTGGTGCGGCGCAGCTCGCCCTCGAAAAGCGTGCGCAGCCCCGGCGCGCGTTCGCGCACGCTGCCACGCGCCGCCGCCCATTCCTCCGGCTCCGGTACCGCGCGCCGAATCCAGAGCGTGAGAAAAGCGGGCAGCACGCCCACGAGAAAAATGCAGCGGTAGGCCGTGCCCGCGAGCAGCCAGCCGGAGAGGCAGGCCAGCAGCACGCCGGCATTCACCGCCGTCTGCAAAATCGCGGCCAGCCACGGCCGCCAGCGCGCGGGCCAAGTCTCGAAAAGCAGCGACGCTCCGACCGCCCATTCGCCGCCGATGCCGAGCGCCGCGAGGAAACGGAAAATCAGCAGGTGCCACCACGCCTGCGAGAAAAACGCGAGGCCGGTGAACAGGGCATAGGTCAGAATCGTGAGGCAGAGCGTGCGGCTGCGCCCGAGCAGGTCGCCGATGCGGCCAAAGACCGTCCCGCCCAGCGCCCAGCCGATGAGAAACGCCGCCTGAATCAGCGAAGCCTTCGTCGAAGCCTCCTGCGCGCCCGGGCTCACCCGCAGCAGTTCGGCGACAAACGGCAGCGCCACGAGCGTATAAAGGTGCATGTCCAGCCCGTCGAACATCCACCCCAGCCACGCCGCGATGCCGGATTTTTTCTGCGCCGCGCTCAGCGTGGCGGAGTCGGGGTTTTTGTCGGGGGGAGACACGGCGGGTCAGGGCGTGGTTTTGGCGGCGATGGGGATTTCCTCCACGGTCGCGAAGCCGGTGCGATAGACGGCGAAATCATCGAGCCGTCCGGTGAAGCCGAGGCCCGCGACGCCTGCGCCGATGCGGCCCGCACGGGCGCGCACGTCTTCCGGTGTGAGTGCGAACTGTTTGTTTTCCGCGGCGAGTTTGCCGTCGAGGTAGAGGCGCGCGACGGAATCCTTGAGGGTGACGGTGAGGCGCGTCCACTTCGCGGTGGCGAGCGGCGCGGTGCTTTGCAGCGTGGCGGATTCCTTGCCGCGATGAATGACGAACACGGGCCGTCCGCCGGCTGCGATGGCGAGGAGCACGCTGGCGTCGGCATCGCCAAACTCGAACACGCGCTGGCCCGCCGCGCCGCCGGCCCACGCGAGTTGGAGATCGAAGGTCACGTCGCGCGTGTCGGCGATATGGCCCTCGGTGAGCGCGTAGTTTTTCCCGTCGAAGGCGAGCGTGCCGCGACCCTGCTCGTCGGCGAATTTTGGGCTGCCGCGCAAGACGCCGTCGCAATCGGCGTTGGCGTCCTTGAGCACTTGCTTGCGCGGTTCGTTGAAGTCCCAGTGCGCGTAGAGCCAGTGGTTGTCGGCCTTCTCCTTCTTGAGCAGTTCGGAGTTCATGTAGCCGTAGATCATCCCGCCGCTGACCTGCGGCAGTTCGCTGTTCATGAAATGCACTTCGAGGTCTTCGCCGCAGATGGTGCCGCCGGTCAGCTCGGTCGCGGGCTGGAGATGGATTTCGCCGAAGCCTTTCACCAGCACGTCGCCGCTCACGGTGCCGCGTCCGTCGATGGTCGCGTATTCGAGCAGCCGCGCATTGCCGGTGAGCGTGGCCTGGTCCGCCAGCCGGGCGAAGCCGCGGACCCGCGCATTGCCCGAAAGCTGCGCGCGGTCGGTGATGCGCGCGAAGCCGCCGACGATGGCGTTGTCGCCCACCTTCGCGCTCTGCCGCACGACGGCGAAATCCTCGATGCGCGCGTTGCCGCTCACCTCTGCGGCATCGAGCACGCGGGCATTCGGCCCGACGTAGGCGGTCGGCGCGACCTTTGCGCCGGTGGCGACGAAGCCCCCGCCGTTCGGGTGCGGTTTGCCCTCGTGCTTCCGCTCCTCGCCCTGCGGCGGAGCGCTCGCGGGTTTCGCTCCGCGGAAAGCGACCTCGTAGGGATAGCGGCGCTTTTTTCCAAAGCCGATGCGAAAGCCGAGCGGCGTGTATTTCGACGGCGCGGCGGCGATGGCGAGCGCGAGCTTTTCGCCGTCGCGCACGTCGAGCGCGACTTTGCCGCCATGCACCGTGGGGCTGTAGCGCGCGTGGCCGAGGGTGTCGTAGGCCACGAGCGTCGCGCGCCAGTCGGAGCCTTCGGTTTCATCCACGATCCCGGCGAGGTCCGCCTCGACCTGCTTCGCGTCCGGCTCCAGCTCGATGATATTCACGCCATACTGCCGCGGGGCGTGCGAGTAGATGGGTTTCCACCAGCCCGCGCGGTCGCTGACCGGCTCGAGCACGGTGCGATGCGACGGCACGCCGGGGTTGTGCCGCACGAGGTTCCGCATCTCCTTTTGCTGGAAGAATTGGTTTTGAAAATCCCACGCGACCATCCGCGCCGCGAGTTCGCCGATGATGTCGCCGAAGCCCGCGACGCCGTCTTTCCAAATGCCGCGCTCCGTGCCGAGCCGCATGATCGTCTGGAACGGATCTTCGAGCGCGCCGTCCTTCTCGTTGCGTTTGCAGGCGGGCCAGATGGCGTAGGGAAATTCGCTGCCGAAACGCGGATGCTCGGCGAGCACCTGGAGGAAGGGCCACGAGCCGTAGTTGTGGCGCGAGGAATTCAGCTCGTAGTGCGCGCGGCCCGCGTAGTGCGCGAGCACGGGCGGGTAGCCGGGCATGAATTGGTGCGTGCTCCAGTTCGCATGGCATTCCCAGAACCAGCCGACGAACGGCGAGTCGCGAAAGCCTTTCGAGTAAAACTGCACCGAGTGCGTGAACTCGTGAATGACCACGCTGCTGCCCGGCCCGAGCGCGCCGGGGTGCATGATGACGCTCTCGCCGCCGAAGGCGAAACCGTCCTTGTGCTTCGCGAGTCCGGTGCCGGTGATATAGACGTTGATCTTGTGTGGCGCAGGATCGGCGAGCATCGGCAGCGGCGCGCCGAGGTGGCCGAGGTGCGCCCACACTTTTTCAAACCACCGCGTCTGCCGCGGCAGAAACCCGGTGTCCTCCAGCGCTTCCTTGCCCGAGCCGGCGCGGTCATTGCCGGTGTAGAAAGTGAAGTGCTCGCTCTCGAGCACATTCGCATCCGCGGTGGTGTAGGGCGTGAGCTTCGCGGCGTAGGGCTTTTCATCCGCAGGCTTCATTTTCGCGGCGCGCTCGGTCTCCAGTTTCTCCGCGAGGGCGCGATCTTCGGCGGCGAGGGATTTTGCCGGATAGCTGCGGAGGCGAAAGTCATCGCGCACGAGAATGAGCGCAGCCTCGGAGAATTTGTTGTCCTCACAGCGCAGCTCGACGAACGCGCCCTTCACCTCGCGCGGCCAGTCCTGCATCGGTTCCTTGAACTCCTCGAAATGCCAGACGCGCATCTCCTTCCCCGCGGCAATCTGTTTCCCCTGCTCGATGCGCAGCCGCTCGGTATCGACGACGGAAAGCTGCGCGGACGCGGTGGCGAGGAGTGGCAGGAGGGCGAGGAGGATGGGGCGCATGGGAAAGGTCAGGCGTAGCGGTCGGGGTCGAGGAGGGTGAGATCGTGTGCGGGTTTTTCGCCGGAGATGAGCTGCGCGATGAGCTGGCCGGTGATCGGGCCGAGGCTGAGCCCCATCATCGCGTGGCCGGTGGCGAGGCAGAGATTTTCGTAAGCGCGGGTGCGTCCGACGTAAGGCAGACCGTCCGGAGAGCAAGGCCGCAGGCCGCTCCACGGGCGGAGGCCGGCGAAATCCGTGGGCGAAAAATCGGGATAGTATTGCGGCACGGACTTGATGATGCCGGCGACGCGGCGGGGATTGATGCGCTCGTTCAGGCCGGCGATTTCCATGGTGCCGCCAAAGCGCAGCGCGCCGCCCATCGGCGTCACGGCGACGCGGGCCTCGGTGAAGATCGCGCACAGTTTTGGAAGCTGGCGCGGCTGCGGGAGGGTGAGCGAGTAGCCTTTGCCCGCCTGCATCGGCAGGGAGAGCCGCAGCTCGCGCGCGATGTTTTCCGACCACGCGCCGCCGCAGAGCACAAATTCATCGCCCGCAATTTCGCCGCGCGCGGTTTGCGCGGTGACGATTTTGCGCGACTCGAAACGCCAGCCGGTGACTTCGGAATCGAAGACGATTTCGCCGCCCGCGCCCATCACCGCGCGCTGCAAGTCCGCCATGAAACGCTGCGGCGTGAGGTGGCAGTCCTGCGGAAACAGGACCGCGCCGGCGATGTCCATGCGCACGCCGGGCTCCAGCGCGGCCACCGCTTTCGCATCGAGCACCTCGGCGGGGATGCTGAGTGCGCGGGCGTTCGCGGCCATCTGCGCCTCCTCGTCGAGCGTGTGCGGCGTCTTGCAAAGCATGAGCAGGCCGCGCTTTTCCAAACCGAAATCGAAACCGGGCTGCGTCGCGATTTCCTCGAAGCACGCGCGGCTCGCAAATGACAAATCGCGAATCAGCGGCGCGGCGGCCCGGACGTGAGCGGGTGTGGCGGCCCGCCAGAACTTCAGCGCCCATGAGATGAGATCCCAGTCGAGCCGCGGCTTCACGTAGAACGGGGACTCGGGATTCCACATCCACTTCAGCCCCAGCGCGACCATGCCCGGCGCGGCGAGCGGCGTGAAGTGACTCGGCACGATCATCCCCGCGTTGCCCAGCGAGCACGAATCGTGATCCGCCGCGCCGCGCTCCAGCACGGTGACCCGGTGTCCGCGCCGCAGCGCGTAATGCGCGACGCACAGCCCGATGACGCCGCCGCCGATGATGACGATGCGCTTGCCCACGGCTCAGCGGATTCCCCAGCAAAATGGGTCGCGCGCATCGAGCAGCAGCGTGGCTTCGGCGGTGACGTGGGCGGTGCCGGTGATGGTGGGGACGATGATCCCGCGCTCCTTTTGGAGCCAGCGAAACGTCCCGCGAAATCTGCTGCCAACGATGCTCTCGATCACCAACTCCGCGCCCTCCGCAAGCCGCCCGTCGGCGGCGAGGCAGGCGAGCCGCGCGCTCGTGCCGGTGCCGCAGGGCGAGCGGTCGTAGGCTTTGCCGGGGCAGAGGACGAAGTTCTGCGAATCGGCATTCGGCGAGCGCGGCGGGCCGAGCAGGACGATGTGATCGACCTCTGGAAAGCCCTGCGCGTTCACCGCCTGCCGGATGGCCCACGAGAAAGCGGTGAGCTGCTCGACGTTGGCGAGTTCGAGTTGGAGCCCGTGTTGCTCGACGAAGAAAAACCAGTTCCCGCCCCACGCCACATCGCCCGTGACTTTGCCAAAGCCCGGCACCTCGACAGTCGCAGCCTTGGCCTTGCGGTGCGCGGGGATGTTTTCGACCGAGACCGAGCGGTCCTCGTGCAGCACCGCTTTGACCACCCCGACCGGCGTCTCGATGCGATGCTCGCCCGGCTGGATGCGCCCGAGGTGCGCGAGCGTGACGACGAGCCCGATGGTGCCGTGCCCGCACATGCCGAGGAAGGTGACGTTGTCGAAATAGATGACGCCGGTGACGCACAACCGGTCGCCCGGTGCGACGAGCAGCGCACCCACGAGCACGTCCGAGCCGCGCGGCTCATTGACCACGGCGCGGCGGAAATCGTCGTGCCGCTCGCGGAAAACCGTGAGCTGGTCCGCCGCGCTCCCGCCGCCGAGATCCGGCCCGCCGCTGAGCACGACGCGCGTCGGCTCGCCGCCGGTGTGCGAGTCGATGACGGGGACGCGCCTCGGCACTAAGCCCATAGCCGCGAGATACCGTATTTGTCCCACGCCTCGTCGGGAGTCACCGCGCGGAGACCGAGACGCATCGCCTGGACGATGAGGAGACGGTCAAAGGGATCGCCGTGATGCAGCGGGAGCCGCTCCACTTGGCCGACATCTTCCCAAGTCACCGGCAGCACCTCGATGCCGTTCGACATCAGGGCGATCCGCAAACCCGGCTCCACGGAGTAACCGATGGAGAGTTTCCCGATGGCCGATTTTATCGCAATCTCCCAAGCCGAAACGATGCTCACGAAGCACTGGTGGTCTGCGCTCTGAATGGTCTCTTTGATCGAGGCGGGCAAACGCTTCGAGCCCTCCAAAAACAGGAGGAGCGCACTCGTATCCAGGAGCAAATCCATCAGCGTTTGCGCTTCGCGGATTTTTGGGGAGGAGCTTCCGCCACGCGCGCGGTTTCTTCCTGCGCCGTCTCCATATACTCCGCAAACTCGGGCAGCGGCGCGTCAAAATCTTCCGCCATGTAGAAGTTGGGCGACTTCAGCGAACCCGCACGGGGACGCGGACGGTCGGCGGCGACGCTGCGCAATTCCGCGACCGCCTTTCCGTGGCGTGTGATCGTGATGACGGCCCCGCCTTCCACCTCGCGAAGCAGCGTCGAGAGCTGCGTCTTGGCTTCATAAAGTGAGACTAAATTCTTCATGCCGTTATTTTGACCAATTTGACCAATCTGGCAAATCCTATTTGCGCGGCAGCTTCGGGCGGTTCGCGATGCCGTCGTGGATGATCTTGAGCACGGCCTTGCGCTCGGCACCCGCGAGCGGGAGGCGAGGAGCGCGAACCCACTCGGTCCCGAGGCCGCATTCCTGCACGGCGAGCTTGATGTATTGGACGAATTTCACATGCACATCGAGATGCAGCAGCGGCGAGAACCAGCGGTAGATCGCGCGCGCCTCGTCCCAGCGGCCGGCCTGCATCAAGTCCCACAGGCGCTGGTTTTCCGCGGAGAAGGCGATGCCGGTGCCGGCGACCCAGCCGTCGATGCCGAGGATGGCGCTTTCGAGCGCGAGGTCATCGACGCCGGTGAAGATGGCGTAGCGGTCGCCGACGGTGTTGTGCAGGTCGGTGATGCGGCGGGTGTTGCCGCTGGATTCCTTGAGCGCGACGAAATTTTTCACACCGGCGAGCTGCGCGAACATCTCCGGGGTGATGTCGTTCCCGTAGCTGAGCGGGTTGTTGTAGATCATGATCGGCAGGCCGGTGGCGCGCGCCACGGCGCGGAAATGGGCGAGCGTTTCGCGCGGGTCGGGCGTCTTGTAGATCATCGCGGGCATGAGCATGAAGCCGTCGAGCCCGAGGCGCTCGCCGTCGCGCACGTAGCGGATGGCGGCGGGCGTGCTGGTCTCGGCGACGCCGCTGAGGACGGGCACGCGGCCTTTGACGGTGCGGACGGCGAGTTCGATGACGGCGCGCTTTTCCTCCGGCTCGAGCGATTGGTTTTCGCCGAGCGAGCCGAGCATGACGATGCCGGCGACGCCTGATTGGATGAGGGCTTCGAGGTGGCGCGCGGTGCCGTCGAGATCGAGGGAGCCGTCGCGTTTGAGATGGGTGGTGATGGCGGGGAAGACGCCGCTCCAGTGGGGTTTCATGTGGCGGTCAGGATTACCGGCCGGCGGCGCGTTTGTCTCGGCGCGATTTGCGCCAGGACTACGGAGCCTTTTTCTCCACGAGTCCGTAGGTGGCGGTGAGGTAGTCGGCCAGAGCGGCGAGGTTTTCGTCGGCGAGAGGCGCGGCGAATTTCTCCTTCATCTTCTTCACCTCGGCTTCCCAAAACTTGCGCGGCATGCGCGGCTGGGAGGAGATGTAATCGACGGAATGGCACATCATGCAGTTCGCTTGGGCCAGCTCGGCACCCGCACCGGGCTTCAGGGCGACGGTTTCGGGCGGGAGGGTGATGGTCATTTCGCCCGCGTGGAGCCGGGTGATGGCGAGCGCGGATGCTAGGAAATATGCGGCTTTCATGGCGATGGGCGGCACGATCAGGCGACGTTCACTTTGGTGGTTTCGACGACGTTGCGCAGGTAGCCGGGCGGGTTCCAAAGCGGCTCCAAGGATTGCGTTTCACCAAGGCGATTGACGGCGCGGCATTTCAACTCGAACGCGCCGGGCTTCGGCGGCGTCCACGCATAGGTCCACTCGCGGAAGGAATATTTGCCGGGGTCTTTGCCGAGTTCGGCGGGACGCCAGGTGCGTGCGCCGTCGTCGGAGACGAGCACTTCGGCGATGCCCTGGCCGCTGTCGAAGGCGATGCCGCGGAGCAAGGCTGGACGGCCTGCGGGAAGCTGCGCGCCGTTTTCGTGACTGGTGAGAAAGGAGCGGATTTTGAAACGGCTGATCGGGACGGTGCTCTTCGGCGCGGTGCCCGGCTCGACGCAGCCGCCGGCGGTGTCGGGGATGCGGTACGCGGTTTTCATGAAGAAGCCGTCGGACTCCTCGGCGGCGACGGTGATCTCGCTGAGATGCTTCACCCAATACGTGCCGAAGTAGCCGGGGACGACGAGGCGGAGCGGGAAGCCGTTGAGCATGGGCAGCGGCTCGCCGTTCATTTCGTAGGCGAGGAGGAGTTCGCCGTCGCGCGCGTGGTCGAGGTCGAGGGCTTTGATGAAATCAGGGGTCGCGGGCAGCACGGGCAGATCGAGGCCATTGCAGACGACAAACTTCGCGCCCGCGGCGACGCCCGCTTTGTCGAGCACGTCTTTGAGCCGCGCGCCGCGCCAGCGGGCGTTGCCCATCGCGCCGTTGCCGAGCTGGCCGCCGCCGACGCGGGGCTGGAAAAAGCCGCGGCTGTTGCCGGAGCATTGGTTGACGGCGATGACTTCGGCGGGCTCGAACTGCGTTTTGATTTCGGCGAGCGAGAGCGCGAGCGGTGCTTTGACGAGACCTTTGATTTCGAGGCGGAAGGTGTCGGGGTCGATGGCGAGCGGAATGTTCGCGAGATGGTAGCGGACGAAGAAGGCGTCGTTCGGCGTGATGAGGCCGTCGTTGAAAACGGAGAACGGTGTTTCGAGCTGCGGCGGGCGCGAGGTCTGGACGATGAGCGGGCGCTTTTGCGGGTATTGCACGAGGCGGCGCTCGCCGTTTTCAAATGGGAGCGTGACCGTGTCGGCACCGCGCGCGGCGCGCAGGCCGGCGAGGCTGGCGGCGCTCGCAAAGGCTGTCTGGCGCAGGAATGCGCGGCGGGAGTGCGTGGGGAGATTCATGTTTCTGGGGTGCGGATTTGGAGATCCCCTCTTCCTCTTCCTCTTCCGCTTAATCTTCCTCCTTCGGAATTGAGGAAGATTAAGCGGAAGAGGAAGAGGAAGAGACGGAGGTTCTTTTGGCAGATGCGCTAGCCTGCGCCGGCGGGCTCGACGGTGGAGCGTTTGAGGGAGTGGCGGATGAAATTGGAGCCGAGGTCCCAGATGGGGCCGGGGAAGCGGCGGCATTCGGTGAGGACGCTGTCGAGCGCGGTGACGAAGCGGTCGATCTCGCGCGGGCCGATGATGAGCGGGGGGAGGATTTTCAGCACGTCCATGGCGTGCCCGGCGATCTGCGTGAGGATGCGGTGTTTTTTGAAAAGCGAGGTCACGAGCATCTGGGCGAAAAGCTCGCGCTCGACTTTGTGGAGGAGCTTCCAGCCCATCTTCATCGCGAGTTCGCGGGGCTCGTGAAATTCGATGGCGATCATCAGGCCGAGGCCGCGCACTTCCTTAATGAGCGAGTGCTTTTCTTTCAGCTCATTGAGCCTGCGGATCAGCTCTGCGCCTTGCTCGCGGGCGCGCTCGACGAGGTTTTCGTCGTCGATGACCTGGAGTGTGGCGAGGCCGGCGGCCATGGCGAGGTTGTTGCGGCCAAAGGTCGAGGAGTGGACCACGCAGCGGTCGAGACGGCTGAAGGTTTTTTGGTAAATGGCGCGGCGCGTGACGATGGCGGCGACGGGGACGTAGCCGCCGCTGAGCGATTTCGCGACGGTGATGATGTCGGGCTCCAGCCCCCAGTGCTCGAAGCCCCACCAGCGACCGGTGCGGCCGAGGCCGGTCTGCACTTCGTCGCAGATGAGCAGCGTGCCGTGGGCGCGGCAGAGGCGCTGGGCTTTGGGGTGAAAATCGTCGGCGGGAAAGTTCACGCCTTTGCCCTGCACGGGCTCGATGAGCAGCGCGGCGACGTCGCGTTTTTCGAGCAGATTTTCGAGCGCGGCGAGGTCGCCCATTTTGATGCGCGCGCAGTTTTCCAGGAGTGGCCCGAAGCCCTCGCGGAAGCTCTCGTCGCCCATCGTGGAGAGCGCGCCGTTCGAGAGGCCGTGGAAGGCTTTTTCGAGCGAGACGAGGCCGCTGCGGCCGGTCGCGGCGCGGGCGAATTTGATCGCGCCCTCGAGGGATTCCGCGCCCGAGTTGCAAAAGAAAACGGCGTCGAGATGGGGCGGCGTTTTTTTCAGCAGCGCCTCGGCGAGCAGGCCGCTGAGGAGCGAGCAATCCATCTGCACCATGTTCGGCAGGTCCATGTCCAGCACGTCGCGCAGGGCGCGCTGCACGGCGGGGTGGTTGCGGCCGATGTTGAAGACGGAGTAGCCGCTGAGGAAGTCGAGGTAGTCGTGCTCGTCGAGGTCGTAGAGGTAGGCGCCCGCGGCGCGCGCATAGACGTGGTCGAAGCCGATGATGCGCTGCACGCGGACGAGCGTGGCGTTGAGGTGCTGGGCGTGCAGCGTGTAGTTTTCGCCAAGGCGGGCGGTGACGAGGGCCTTGAGGTCGAGCGGCATGGGGCGCGACGTTACGCGGGTTCGGGTGGTTTGCGAGTGGAGAAAAGCAGCTTGGGCTTCAGCGCAAAGGGAGCGCCACCCTGCGGGCTGAAGCCCACGCTATTTGATGCTGACCCAGGTGCCGATGGGCGCTTCGGCGAAGAGCCGCTGCGCCGCGTTTTTCGGCAGGCGGATGCAGCCGTGCGAGGCGGGCCGGCCGGTGACGTAACCTTCGTGGAGGCCAAAGGCCTGGCAGCTCAGGCGCATGAAAAAGGGCATCTCCGCCGGATACATCGTCGAGCGGTGCGTGAGATGTTTGTCGGTGATGACGTATTCGCCGGGCTTGGTGTCAAAGCCGGCGCGGCCCGTGGAGATTTCGGTTTGGAGCACGACCGCGCCGTCTTTGTAGAAAGTGGCGTGCTGCGCGTTGAGCGAGATTTCGATGCGGGTCCGGTCGCGCGGCGGGGCCTTGTCGAGGAGCGCCTGCACGGTGGCGGGGCTGCTGGCCCAGGCGGCGAAATAGAGCGCGAGGAGGGTGGATTTTCCGCGGGTGCCGGCGTTGCGATTGGCACCGGCGGCGAGGAGCATTTTCACCGCGTCGGTCTGGCCGAGGCCGGCGGCGAGCATGAGCGGGGTCATGCCGGGTTCGGTCGCGATGTGGCCGCGCATGAAGTTCGCCGCGAGGCGCTCGCGCAGCGCGGGGTCGTCGGGCTGGTCGAGGATGGCGTTGGGATCGGCCCCGCAGGAGAGCAGCATTTCGAGCAGCGCGAGGTCGCTGGCGGCCACGGCGTAGGCGAGCCACGGCTGGGCGCTCGCGGACGGCGCGGCGGGGCCGGAGAAGCTGGCGAAGAGCAGCCGGAGCAGCGCGGTGTCGCCGGTCTGGAGGGCTTGATTGGCGACGGTGCGGCCGGCGGGCGGCCACGGGACTTTCTCCGGCAGCCGACTGAGGACGGTCTCGACGATGTGGCGGTCGCCGGTGGCGCAGGCGAGTTCGGCGAGGCTGGGCCCGTCGCGCAGCGGCCCGGCGATGTCGGCGGGTGTTTGGAAAAACTGCCCGATCACCGCGAGCTGACGGGCGGCGATGGCGTAGTGCAGCGCGCTGCGGCCGGCGGCATCGGTGGTGTCGAGAGCCGCGCCGTGCGCCCGCAGCGCGGCGATGGTCGGCAGATGGCCGGCCCACGCGGCGACCATGAGCGGGGTCACGCCATCGTCGTCCGCCAGGCGCGGATCGGCCCCGGCGGCGAGCAGGCGCGCGGTGAGTTCGGCGTCGCGGGTGAGCGTGGCGGTGAGGAGCGCGGTGCGGCCACCCTCGCCCGGCGTGTTCACGTCCGGCTTCGCCGCGAGAAAAAGGTCGATGACCGGGCGATGCCGCGAGGCGACGGCGCGGACGAGCGCCTCCCCGGTGGGCGCGGCGCCGAGCAGCTCCAGCCGCGCGGTGGCGCGGGCGCTTTCATCCGCCGCCCCGGCTCGGGCCGCCGCGAGAAAACAGCCCGCCAGCGCCGCTCGCAAAACGCAGCGGAGGGCGCAGCCGGATGGCCTTTCCAGAAACCAAAACGCGTGCATGGGAAAACGAAGTCGAGCCGCCACTATAAACCCTCGGACCGGCGCGATGCACCTTCGTTTTCCTCAATCCGCCACGGGCCGCGCCCCGCCGGCAGCGGCGCGGGGTGGCCCCGGCTGAAATCTCGCCAGCGGCGCGACGAGATTTCCCGGCAGCGGCCAGACGCGCTCCTGAATCCGCGCGGCCAGCGGCTTCGAGGTCGCGTAGCCGGCGGCGAGCATTTCCAGCTTCGCGTCGAGATTGTCCACGTAGTGCAGCGCCCAAGCCTCGGGCGTTTTGGGCACGACGGGCGAGCCGAATTGCAGCTCGCCATGATGCGCCGCGAGCAGGTGCAGCAGGTGCAGCCGCACGTCCTCGCCCGCGGGCTGGAGATCGGCCCAGGCGCTTGCTTCCGGGGTCGCGAGCAGTTTGCGCCAGAGCGCGTTCACCAGCTCGATGCCGATGGTGATGTGCCCGAGCAGCTCGCCCCGCTCGTCGAACGGCATGGCGAAGCCGTCCGCCGGCAGCGCGTTTTCCCACAGCTTTCCCGAGTCGTGAAAAAGCACGCCCGCGATCAGCAGGTCGCGGTTCAGCGCCGGATACGCCGCCGCCAGCGCCAGCGCCGCGCGCATCATCTGCGCCACATGCTCGACCAGCCCGCCGCGCCGAGCGTGGTGATTTCCCCGCGCCGCCGCGCTCCGCCGGAACCGCGCGCCGTACTCCGCGAGAAAAATCCGCGCCAGCCCGAGCAGCCGCGGATCGCCCACCGACGCCACGCTTTCCTCGATCAGCGCGAAATCCGCCGCCTGCTTCTCCCGCAGCGCCGGCGGCCCCGCGAGCAGCGCGTCGCGCTCCGCGTCCGTGAGCGCGCGGCACGTCCACCGCCGCGCATCGAGCCCGAACGCCCCGCTGTGCGCAAACTCGCCCGTCACCTCCAGAAAATCGCGCGCCGCGAGCTGCTCACACGCGGCATAGGCCGGCGCATCGCTCCACGCCCGCAGCGTCATTTTCGCCTCGGCATCCGCGAGCGTGACCTCCCAAAACGGCTTGCCGTCTTTCGTCTCCTTTTTCACCAGCGCCTCGACCTGCCCATGCACCGCGGCGTCCACGCGGCTTTCGAGCGCCGCGCGTTTGATTTGGGAGATGGTCAGGGTTTCCATGGGAAAAATGGTGTCTTCATCCAGTTCCGTGTCGAGGCGGAAAGTAGCTTGGGCTTCAGCCCAACTCCCTGACTTCGGGCTAAAGCCCGCGCTACTTTGCCGGTCATGCCCCGCCTTTCCGTTTGCCGCCCCGTTTCGTGTATGTATCATATAACTACCGTTTCGGAAAAAGCTCCTCCCACCATCACCACCAAGTCCGCCCATGAAAAAGCACCTCCTTTCAGCTCCACGCTCGGCGTTTTCCCTCATCGAACTCGTCGTCGTCATCGCCATCATCGCCATCATCGCCACCTTCACCGTGCCCGCCGCCACCACCATTCTCCGCGGCTCGGCGATCACCCAGGCTTCGCAGACGCTCACCGATCAGATCAGTCTCGCCCGGCAAATGGCCCTCAGCAGAAACCGCGCGGTGGAGGTGCGCTTTTACCAGTACGCCGATCCCGAGGCTCCCGGCGAAACGGTCACCGATCAGACCACTTGGAAGTACCGCGCCATCCAGCTTTTTGAAATCGTCGAGTCCGGCGTGGCCATCCCGCTCGATAAACCGCAGCGCCTGCCGGTTTCGGTCGTGATCGAGCCGAACATCGCCTTTTCCACCCTCATCCCCGCCACCCCGACCAAGCCGACCGCCACCGATCCCGACCTGCCGCGCGGGATTGTCAAGCCCAACTACCGCTACGCCTCCTTCCGTTTCCTCCAGGACGGCTCCACCAATCTCGCGCCGACCAGCACATGGTTCGTGTCGATCCATAACCTGACCGACACGCCGACCGGGACGACGATGAAGAAGGTCAACGGCGATCCGATCAATTTTTTCACCCTCCAGATCGACCCGGTGAGCGGGGCGATCAAAGGCTTCCGCCCGACGGCCGCGTAGCGTCCGAGGCCGGCTGACGGATCGGGACCGGCTGACCGGTTTCGGCGCTCTCCATCGCGGCAAAGCAAAGCGCGAGGCTGCGCAGATTGGCCCGTGCGGAGTGCATGGGCTCGCGGTTTTCCTCGATCGCGCAGAGCAGCTCGGCCATCGCGCCGTGGAAGCCGTCCGGGAACCAGCAGCCCTCCAGCTCCGGCGACGCCACGCCCGCGGCGGTGTGCAAAGTCACGCGCTGCCGCATCAGGCTCGGCCCCACGCTCCGCAGCGTGCCGCGCGAGCCGACGATGGTCGTGCGATCCTCCGGGCCAAAGGCGGTGTCGGCATTGAAAGCGAACGTCGCCTGCCCGCCGTCGAACTCCGCGCAGGCGTGCGCGAGGAAAGGCGGGTGCGCGCGCTGGCCGCGCGAGCGGGCCGCGGCGGCGAAGACCCGGCGCGCGCGGCGGTCGCCGAAAAAAGCCGTGGCGATGTCGAACCAATGGATCGCGAAATCGGCAAGGATGAGGTGGGGAAGTTCCTCGAATGGCGTCCCGCAAATCCAGTGGTGATCCCAATGCACCGTGAAATCGACGGACGAAACTTCGCCGATCAGCCCCGCGGAAATGGCCGCGCGCATCCACGCGAAATGCGGCGCCCAGCGGCCGTTCTGATTCACGGCGAGCCGCCGACCGAGCTGCTCCGCGAGCGCCGTCAGCCGTTCGCCCTCGGTCAGCGTGAGCGCGAGCGGCTTTTGCGAAAGCACATGCTTTCCCGCGCGCAGCGCCGCTTCGATGATCGGCCCACGCACCTCCGGCGAAGTCGCGATGTCCACCACGTCCACATCGTCCCTCGCCAGCAACTCGATCCAGTCCGCATGGATCGCTGCCTCCGGAAAAAACTCCGCCCGCCGCACCTCCGCCCGCTCCCGCTCCCGCGAAGCCAGCGCCACCACGCGATAGCCCGCCTTTTTATACGCCTGCAAATGACTCTGCGTGATCCCGCCGCACCCGATCAACCCGATGCCGACCCCTGCATCCATCGGCACTCGCGGGCGATACGGCAGCTCCGGCGCGGCCACCGACCGCGCCGCTTTCTCCGTGCTGACGCCGTAGGTTTCGTCACCCATTATTCGAGCAGCGCCACCGTCCGCTTTTCCCGCGCACTCAGCGCCGCGCTGTCCACGATCTGCTGGCCGATCCGCGCGATCTCCGGATGCAGCGGCCCGCGCTCAAAGGTCTCCTCTCCGCCGAGCACCGCGAGCAGGTACTGGATCGGGTTTTGGAAAGGCGCGGCCACCGCATCCACCGCCAGCTCATAGCCCTCCGGCCGCTCCGGCGTCTGCACGCGCAGATGGGTGGCGTAGTCGTAGGCGCTGATCGTCCCGCGCGTCCCGCAGAGGACGAAGCCGCACTTCGGCTGCGGCTGCAAAATCCACGGGTCGGTGAAGGTGCCCCAGCGCGTCTCGATCTTCGACAGCCCGTGCGCGTAGCGGCAGACGGTGATGCTGTGTTCATCCACCTCCAGCCCCGCCGGCTCGTCCGTCACGCACGTCACCTCCACCGGCTTGCGCCCGCCCTGGAACCACGTCCCGATCGTCGCCCCGTAGCCCGCGTAATCGAGCAGCGAGCCGCCGCCGCGCGCCGCGTCGTAAAACCAGCTCGCCGCCTTTTCCTCCGCCGTCGGATGCGCCTCCACCTTGTCCGCGCGATGATAGAGCGGCCCGCGATTTCCGCCGTAGTGGTGGAAGCTGGTCAGCTCGCCGATCAGCCCCTCGTCGAGCAGCCGCTTCGTCGTGATGTAGCCGGGCAGCCAGCGCAGCGGCCAGTTGATCGCCAGCAGCTTCCCCGTCGCGCGCTGCGCCGCGATCATCGCGTCCGCGTCGGCCAGCGAGCCGGCGAAAGGCTTCTCCACCATGATATTCACCCCAAACTCCGCCACCCGCTGCGTCCACAGCGCGTGCTCACCCGTCGCCGGGCAGAGGATCACGAGATCGGGCTTCGTCGTTTCCAAACACGCCCGGTAATCGGTGAAAATCGCCTCCGCCGGGATGGAAAAATTCTGCATCGCCGAGGCCATGTGCAGCGGCTCCCCGTCGCAGATGCCCACCAGCTCCGCATCCGGGTGCTCGTGTGCCGTCCGCAGGAGGTCGCCCATGTGCATGTGGTCGAAATTGATGCCGGCGATGCGGAATTTTTTGCTCATAGGATTGGCGGGATTCTGCGCGGGGAGAAACGGGTGACGAGTGGAAAGTGGCGCGCTGCGGCTAAGTCAGCGCGAGCGCCTCGCCCGCGCGCAGCACGCGGTACGGCTGCCCGAGCCGCCCGCACTCGGGGATGAACAGCTCCCGCGGGTCGGCGGTGTTGAAGGCGAACATCCCGTAGTGGCACGGCACCACGCACCGCGCGCCGATGGCGTGCGCGAGCTGCGCCGCCTCGCGCCCGTCGAGATTCCCGGCCACGCGGCGCTCCGGCGCGTGCCCGTTGACCGGCAGCAGCGCGAGGTCGATGGGCGCAAAGGCGCGCAGCTTTTCCGCGAGCCCGTCGTAAAGCAGCGTGTCGCCCGAGTGATAGATCGTCCACCGCCCGCAGCGGATGACGCAGCCGAGAAACTGGTGCCGCCCCGCCGCGTCGCGCGTGAGTTCATTGTGCGCCGCGGCGATGCCGTGAAACGTGAACGCGCCCACCGTGACGCTCGCGCCGTCATCCAGCCCGACCGGCCCGGAAACGCTGATGCCAAGCCGGTTCGCGACGAATGCACGGTTCGCCTCGGGAACGATCAGCCGCGCCTGCGGATTCGCCGCGAGCAGCGGGCGGAGCGTCTCCGCATCGAGATGATCGGTGTGGTTGTGGCTCGACGTGATGACCTCGATCCCCGTCAACCGCTCCGGCGCGATCACGCGCTCCGTCATGCGGACGTGCGGCTTGTCCGTCGCCGCATATTTCACCGTCAGCGAATCCGAAAGGTACGGATCGAGCAGCGCAAAGTGTCCGTCGCACCGGACGAGAAAACCGCTCTGCCCCAGCCACCACACCCGCAGTTCGTCCGGCATCGCCTGTGGCCGCGCCACTTCGGCGAGAAAGGCGTCGTCGCGCAGCAGCGGCTCGATCATCGCTCAGTCCCGCGCGTTAAATCCGATTTTCCGCCGCGGCTTTTCCGGCGGAGTCATCAACTGCCGCAGCGCGTCAAAGACCACCTTGAAATCCTCGCCATGTTTGGCAAAGCCGCGCTCCAGCGCCTCCACCTTGCGCGCCAGTTCCCCAATGCCCAGCGTCATCTCCCGCAGCCGCACGAAAGCGCGCATGATGGCCACGTTCACCTCCACCGCGCGCCCGCTGCGCAGCACGCTCGAAAGCATGGCGATGCCTTCCTAGGTGAAGGCGTATGGCAGATAACGGCTGCCGCCATGAGCAAAACTTGAGGTACCAATTTGGCACCTCAAGTTTTCCAGCTCCTCGGCCGTAGGCTGAAACATGAAGTCTTCCGGAAACCTCTCGATATTCCGTTTGACCGCTCGCTTGAGAGCTTTGGTTTCCACGCCGTAGAGCGCGGCGAGGTCGTTGTCGAACATCACCCGCTGGCCGCGGAGGACACAAATCATCGGGCCGAGGTCGGCGACGTTGAGCGTGGGTTTCTGTTTCATAGGCCGAGTTCTTTGCGCACGATTTTCACCCCCGCGACCATGTTTGCGAGCTTCTGCCGCGCCGCCCAGCGCGCGGTCTGGCTGAGGCCGCAGTCGGGCGCGAAGGACAGCCGCTCCGCGGGCGCGTGCTCCAGGCAGAGCCGCACGCGCGCGGCCACTTCCTCGGGCGTTTCGATGAAGTAGCTCTTCACGTCGATGATCCCGACGGCGACATCCATGCGTTTGGCGATCTGGCCGATGATGGCGATTTCGGAAAATTCGCGGCTCGCCATTTCGAGATGCACCTCGTCGAGCGTCATGTCGAGAAACGCAGGGAACATCGGCGCGTAGCGGCGCAGGCCCACGGCGCGGCCTTTGAAATTGCCGAAGCAGAGATGCGTCGAGAGCCGGCACTTGCCGACGATGGGCTCGACGGTGCGGTTGAAAATTCCGGTGAATTTTTTCGGATCCTCGCGGTGCGCGTAGCAGCTCATCGAGGGTTCATCGACCGTGATCTCCGTGCAGCCCGCCGCGACCAGCGCCTCCAATTCTGCGCGCACGATCGGCAGCAGCGCCTCGGTCAGCGCGTAACGGTCTTTATATTGGGCATTCGGCACGAGCCGCCCGCTGAGCGTGTACGGGCCGGGCACGCTCGCCTTGAGCACCGGCCCCGCGGGCGCGAGCCGTTGCAGCCGCTTGAATTCCTCCACCGCGCCGAGCCCGCGTGGCGCGCACAGTTCGCCGACGACCGCGTGCTTTCCGCGCTGGTCGTGCGCCGGCGGGCCGAAGCGGCGCGGCGACGCGCTTTCCAGCTCGATGCCGTCGATGAAACCGTAGAACGAGAGATTGAAATCGAACCGCGTCTGCTCGCCGTCGGTGACGACATCGAGCCCCGCCACAAGCTGGTCGTGGAGCGCGGCGATGACCGCGTCGTCCTGCATCTCGGCGAGGTCGTCTTTGCCAAATTGATCGAGGTGCTGGCAGGCGAATTCGAGCCAGGAGGGAAACGGGTAGCTGCCGATGACGGTCGTGCGGAGAGGTTGTGCGATCATTTTTGTCCGATGTTTGCGTACAGTTTTGCGAGCCGCCGAGCGTGCTCGTCATAGGCGCTTTCAAACAGCTCCACCGCCCGCTCCGCGCCGACGATTGCCGCGCCACTCAGCACCGTCGGCGGCTGGCCGGCTTTGGTCAGCCGCGCGGCGACTTCGGCTTTGATGGAGTTGACGAGCAGGCAGCCGCCGACCGTCGAGCCGGGCGCGACCGGCGTGTCGAGTCCGTCGATGCGGACCATCGCGTCGCCGACGGGTGCGCCGGTGTCGAGCGTGAGGTCGGCGAAGTCTTGCAGTTTCTTCCCGGCGGCGTGCCGGCTCGGGCTGGCCTCGCTGTGCGCGCGGCTGATGATCGCGACGACGCGCACGCCGCGTTTTTGAAACTGCTCCGCGATCTCGATGGGCACGACGTTGCAGCCGCTCGACGAGATCACGAGCGCCGAGTCCGCAGGCGCGAGGTCGAAGTTTCGCAGGATGCGCTCGGCGAGGCCGCTCACGTTTTCGAGAAACATCGCCTGCCGCTGGCCGTTCGCGCCGACCACGAGATTGTGAAAGCTGAGCGACAGTTCGACGATGGGATTAAAGCCGGGGAACGAGCCGTAACGCGGCCACATTTCCTCGACCATGATCCGCGAATGTCCCGAGCCGAAGACATGCACCATGCGTCCGGCGAGGATCGTTTCGCTGAACCAATCCGCGGCCTGCGCGATGGCGGGCGTTTGCGTTTCCACCGCGTCGATGAGGGCGCGGCATTTCGTGAGGTAATCGAGGGAGGGAGTCATGAAAAACGGTCAGGGGGTTTGCGGTTCTTTGGCGGCGAGCATGGCTTCGCGCGCCGCGCCGATGGCCCCGGCCCATTCGCCGAGCGTGGCGGGCAGGAGCTTTACCGCGTGGCCGCCGGGCCGCCACTCGATGCGCGCCAGTTCCGCGCGGAGCGGCTCAAACACAGCATCTCCGGCCTGCGCGATGCCGCCGCCCAGGATCACGGCCTCGGGGTCGAGGACATTGACGAAGCTCGCGATGGCGCAGGCGAGCGCGTGGATCGAGGCGAGCCAAAGCCGGACCGCCTCGGGTTCGCCGGTACGGTAGGCGGCGATGAGTTCGTGCGTCGTGGCGAAAAGTCCGCCGGTGCGCGCGGCGACGTTGTGGTTGCCGATGCAGTCTTCGAGCGTGCCGGGAGTGCCGACGATGCCGGGCGGGCCGGCGACATCGAGGCAGACGTGGCCGAGGTGCCCGGCGCGGCCGAGATGGCCGCGGAGGATTTTTCCGTCGGCGAGGATCGCGCCGCCGACGCCGGTGCCGAGGGTGAGCATGATGGCGTTTTGCAGGCCGCGCGCCGCACCGATCCAGGCTTCGCCGGCGAGCGCGGAGTGCGCGTCATTGGCCACGGGTACAAAGCGCCCGCGGTCGAGGAAAGCGGTCCAGTCGAGCCGCTCCATGCCGCGCAGCCGCTCCGGCAGAATGGCGATGGAGCGCCGGTCGCGCGCGGGCAGGCCCGGAGCCGAGATGCCGATGGCGAGATCGTGGCCGAGATGGTCGGCGAGTTTTTTCGCGATGTAGGCCCAGGTGTGCGCGTCGGTGCCGTCGTCATTCGTCGCCCGCACCTCGCGCCGCAGGATGTCGCCCGTCCAGGTGGCGACCACGCCTTTGATCTGCGTGCCGCCGAGATCGAGGCCGATGGCGACGCTACTCATGCTGCCCCTCGCTGACCGACCAGCCGCCATCGACGGCGAGCACCTGGCCGGTGGCGAAGCGCGCGCCGTCGCTCATGAAGAAAACCGCCGCGGCGTCGAGATCGCCCGGCTGGCCGATGCGTCCGCCGTCGAGCGGCTGCTTGGTTTTGATGAAGCGCAGGATCGTCTCGTCCTGCGCCGCGCGCTCTGCCATCGGCGTCTCCACGAGCGCGGGCGCGAGGACATTGACGCGGATATTCTGCGGCGCGTAAAAGGCCGCGGTTGCTTTGCTGAAGCCGATGAGCGCGGCCTTCGCGGCGGCGTAAGCGTGCGTGGAAAAGTGGCGGGGCGACGGACTCCAGCCGAGCACGCTGCCGATGTTCAGGATGCTCCCGCCGGTGCCTTGCGCGAGGAATTGGCGGACGGCGGCACGATTGGAAAACATCAGCGAGGTGAGGTTCAGATCGAAGGTCGCGCGCCAGCCTTCGTCGGTCAGCTCGTGCAGCGGGCCGTCGCCCATCTGCCGTCCGCTGCCGCCCGCGACGTGGTAGAGGCCGTCGAAATTTCCGAACACGGCAACGGCTTCGGCGATGGCGCGCGGCGCGGTTTCCGGGTCGCAGGCATCGGCGGAAATGGCGCGCGCATTCTCGCCGAGAGCCGCCGCTGCGCGCTCCCCATTCGCCGCGTTGCGCCCGACCACGATCACCCGCGCGCCCGCTTCCACAAAGGCCCGCGCGGCGGAGAGCCCAAGGCCCGTAGTGCCGCCGATGACGACGAGGGATTTGCCAGCGAGGGGAGGTTGCACGCGCGGGAGAGTAGCGAGCCGCGCGCATTTTGAAATCACGGATCGTGACGCGATTGCCAATTTCGATACACTCCGCCGCGTGAAACAAACTCTTCTTTTGATTGTGATGCTCGGAGCCGTCGGGCTTGGCGGCTGTGCGACTGCGGAAAGCGCGACGGTCCCGGCGCGTGGGGAAGTTTTGCGCCAGAGCGCGGCTCCCGCGTCGGTGAAGCTGCGGCAGATGATCGTGCCGAAGGGGCGCTACGGGCGGCACATCGAGTTTCCGCTGCGCGCGACCTACATCACCATCCACAGCACCGACAGCCCCAACGCCAGCGCGCTGGTGCATGCGCGCGGCATGGCCGCGGGCAATTTTCGCGGGAGGACAAAATGGAATCGCACGGGCTACATGACGTGGCATTTCAGCGTGGATGATCGCGAGGCGATCCAGTCGCTGCCGCTGAACATCCAGGGCGAACACGCGGATCACGACGGACCGGGAAACAAGACGAGCATCGCGATGGAGATCTCCGAGTTGCGCGACCGGCGGCGGCAGGCGGCGGCGATCGACCGCGCGGCGCGGCTGACGGCGTGGCTGATGCACGACCGGGGCATCGCGCTCGACCATGTGGTGCCGCACTACCACTGGCCGCAGCGGCATTTTCACAACAACATGAAGAACTGCCCGCGCATCCTGCTCGAACACGGACGGCCGGGGCCGCGGTGGGATGCGTTTCTGCGTAAAGTGCGGAGCTATTATTGAGCGGGCGTTGACCTGATCTCTTCCTCTTCCTCTTCCGCTTAATCTTCCTCCCCGCTGAACGAGGAAGATTAAGCGGAAGAGGAAGAGGAAGAGGAAGAGGTCCGAAGCGTGCTGGCGGCAGCCGCGGAAGTGCGTCTATTGGCACCCCGCTGATGACCGCGCCCGCCGATTTTCCAACACCCGAACTGCTCGCTCCCGCAGGTGGCTGGGATTGCGTGCGCGCGGCGGTGGCGAACGGCGCGGACGCGGTTTATTTCGGGCTGCCGAAATTCAACGCACGTTTGCGGGCCGACAATTTCACCGAGACCGAGCTGCCCGAGGTCGTGGCGTTTTGCCATCGGCATGGGGTGAAAGCGTATGTCGCTTTCAACACGCTCGTCTTCACCGGCGAACTCGATGCGGCGGCGGATTATCTGCGGCTGCTCAGCCGGGCGGGCGTGGATGCGCTCATCGTGCAGGACGTGGGGCTGGTGCGGCTGGCGCGGGCGATCACGCCGGAGCTGCCGATCCACGCGAGCACGCAGATGACGATCACCTCGCCGGAAGGCGCGGAGTTTGCCAAAGAGCTGGGCGTGGAGCGCGCGGTTCTGGCGCGGGAGCTGTCGCTGCGGGAGCTGGGGAAGTTTAATGACGAATGCCGGATGACGAATGACGAGAGCGGTTCATCGTCATTCGGCACTCGTCATTCGTCATTGCCCCTCGAGGTTTTCGTCCACGGCGCTTTGTGCGTGGCGTATTCGGGGCAGTGTCTGACGAGCGAATCGCTCGGCCAGCGGAGTGCGAACCGCGGGGAATGCGCGCAGGCGTGCCGGATGCCGTACGAGCTGGTGGTCGATGGCGCGGTGCGCGATCTGGGCGACCGGCGCTATCTGCTTTCGCCGCAGGATCTGGCGGCGGTGAATGAAATCCCGGCGCTGATGGAACTGGGTGTGGTGAGTTTCAAAATCGAGGGACGGCTGAAGACGCCGGAGTACGTGGCGGCGGTCTGCCAGGTGTATCGCAAGGCCATCGACGCGGCGCTGGCGACGCGCGAGGCTGATGGGCACAGCGCCGGCGGGGCGACGGAGGCGGATCGCCACCAGCTCGAGATGGTGTTTTCGCGCGGGCTCTACTCCGGCTGGATGCACGGCGTGAATCATCAGGAACTCGTCTCGGCGCGGTTTGGAAAAAAACGCGGGCCGTTTGCCGGAAGGATCGCAGGTGTGGGGCGGGACTACATGGAGCTGGATTCGGAGATCGCGCTCAAGCTCGGTGACGGCGTGGTTTTCGACACCGGCGGCGATACGAATGCGGAGCAGGGCGGGCGGATTTTTGGGATCAAAGGGCGGCGCTATTTTTTCCAGCACGACCGGATTGATTTCGCGCGGCTGAAGGCGGGGGATCGGGTGTGGAAGACGGATGATCCCGAGTTGAACAAGCGGCTGCGGCAGTCGTTCGCGGGGAAGATCGAGCCGCGGCGGCGGGTGGCGGTGGACGTGCGCGTGAGCGGGCGGGCGGGGGAGGCCATGGTGGTGCTGGGGAGCGCGCGCGTCCCGCGTGCTGGCGAAGGCGTCCCGCCTTCGCGAACTTCAGGCGGCGCTCCTTTCACCGATGACGTCCAATCTGCGAATGACGCCTTGGGAAGTGCGTCGCGGCGGGACGCCGCGACCAACACGCGGGACGCGTGTGCTCCCCGGATGCTGCGCTCCGCGCTGCCGCTGGAAGCGGCGCGGACGGCTCCGCTGACGACCGAAAAACTGCGGGAACATCTCGGGCGGTTTGGGGAGAGCGGGTATGCGCTCGGGGAATTCGAGAACGCGCTGGAAGGCGAGGTGATTTTGCCGATTGGGGAATTGAACCGGTTGCGGCGGGAGTTGGTTTTCCAATTGGATGCCGCGCGCGCGGTGGTGCGCGCAGAGTCGGCGGAGTCGTGGCGGGAGGTTTTCCAAAGGAGCGCAAGCCTCCGGCTGGCGAGCCCGCCAAAGTGCAAGCCGGAGGCTCGCGCTACTTTGCGCGTCCTGTGCCGGACGATGGAGCAGCTCGACGCCGCGCTGACGTGCGGGGTCGGGGAAGTGTATGCGGATTTCGAGGACATCCGGCGCTACAAGGACGCGGTCGCGCGGGTGCGGGAGGCGGGGCATGGCGCGCGGATTTTTCTCGCGACGCCGCGGATTCAGAAGGCGGGCGAGCAGGGCTTTTTCAAGCTCATCGAGAACGCCGCGCCGGATGGTGTGCTTATTCGCAATCTCGGGGCGATCGCGCATTTCGCGGCGAGCCCGCTGCGGAAGGTGGGCGACTTTTCCCTCAACGTCGCGAACCCTCTAACCGCGCAGCATTTGATCGGCACGGGGCTGGAGCGCGTGACGGTGAGCTACGACCTGAACATCGGGCAGGTGCTCGATCTGCTGGCCGCCGCGCCGCCGGAGTGGTTCGAGCTGACGATCCATCAGCACATGCCGATGTTTCACATGGAGCACTGTGTCTTCGCGGCCTTCATGTCGTCGGGCAAGGACTCCACGGACTGCGGGCGGCCGTGTGAAAAGCATCGCGTGAGTCTGCGCGACCGCGTGGGCGTGGAGCATCCGCTGCGCGCGGATGTGGGCTGCCGCAACACGCTCTTCAACGCCGTGCCGCAGACCGGCGCGCGGTTTTTTGCGCAGCTCGAAAACGCCGGGCTGCGCGATTTCCGCATCGAGCTGCTGGAGGAAAACGCCGACGAAGCCGCGCGCGTCATCCGCGCGTATCAGACGCTGCTCGGCGGTGCGCGAGACGGCGAAGAATTGTGGCGCGAGCTGCGCGCGCAATCGCAGCTCGGGGTGACAGGCGGGACGTATCAGGCGGTCTGAAAATGCGGCGCTCGCTGCCCGTCGTCCGGCGGACGGCCCGGAGCGCCGTCCCCACCCGGCTCCGGCGAATTATTTTACCATCTCCCCCGACCATTGTTCACAGGCTCAAAGCCGCCCGAAACTTGCGCTCAGTGGGAATGTGCCGTCTTCGCGTTGTCAGACTCCTCCCTCCCTCTAACCCGTTCGGGTTAATAGACCGGATGCCGTTCTCCCCTACCTTCATGGATTCCATTCCCAAGAATTTTATCAATATGACGCCCCACTCCGCCCCCATGAACTCCACCGTCTCCACCTCACCGCGGCTGCTTTCACGAATCCGGCGACGGGCTTCCATCTGTGCGGGCTCGATCGGCGCTGAATTGCCAGCGCCCCGCTTCTCGGCGGCACGCCGCAGCCTCGCCATCGCCAGCCTCACCGCGGCGCTCTCCGCCGCAGGACTTTTCGCGCTCTCTGGTTCTGCCCAGGCGGCGAGTCAGACGTGGAGAGCCATTCCGACGGATGCGACTTGGGCGGGCACTGGAAACTGGGGTGCATCGGGCGTCGTTACGCCACCGGGAAACACGACGTTAACCTATACGACTGGGGACATCGCGACCTTCAACACCGCTGTCAGCGGCGGATTTGGATCCTCAGCAACGCCGATCGTGATTGATGCCAGTCGGACGATCACCGGTATCACTTTCGACACGGCGACTGTTGGCGCGTTCACCATCGGTACCAATGCCGGGAATAAGCTGACACTGTCTGCGGCGGCAAATGGCAGCAACTCCATTCAGATGACCGCGACGGCGGCCACCTCCCAGGTCATTGCGGCACCGATTGGTTTCGTGGCTCCTTCGAGCACCAACGGTCAATACACCTTTCAAAACAACTCCACGACCACTGCTGCAACGCTGACGCTTTCCGGTGCCATCACGAACAACAGCAGTAGCACTCGTCCTACCGGCATCATTCTCGCGGGCACGAACACGGGAGCGAACACGATCAGCGGGGCTATCGCCTTTTCCGCTTATACAGGTACCCAGAATGTTCCATTGCTCACCAAGAACGGTGCTGGCACGTGGATTTTGTCGGGAGCGAACAGCTTCACTGGCGTCTCGGAAACCACTTTGACGGCTACGAGCGGCGTCCAAGTCAACGCGGGCGTTCTCTCGCTGCGGAACAACGCGGCGCTCGGCACGAACGGCACGGCGAACACGAACGTCAACAACTACATCAATAACGGCGGCACGCTCGAGCTTGCGAATAACATCACTTTGGATAACGGCTTGGTGCTTCAGCTCAACAGCGGCGGCACGATCCGCTCGAGCGGCAGCACGGTGACGAATGCGCGCATCAACCTTTCCACAGCGGCGGCGGTCAGCGCGACCCTTTCTACCGTGGGTTCGTCCGACGTGTTCACAGTGGGGAATGGCGCGAGCGATTTCACCGGCGGCGCTGCGGATACGGTGGTTCACATCGCCGGCCCAGGCACGGTTTTGCTGAATCAGTCGAGCGCTTACGCCGGCACGATGGCCATTGATGCCGGCACGCTTGAACTCGGCTCATCAACCGCTCTCGGTGCCGCAACCACAGCGGGAGTTACTTTCGGTGCCAGCAGCACCGGCAAGCTCCAATTAAACAACAACAGCACCACGCTCGTCAGCCTGACCTCCAATGCGACACCCGGAACGCCCGTTGTGGAGAACGGCACTGCGGGAACCGCCACGCTCACTGTTAACAACGCCTCGGCAAACACCTTCGCCGGCGTCATGCAAAACGGCGCGGCGGGCACGCTGGCAGTGACGAAGGGTGCCGCCGGCGTGTTGACTCTTTCGGGCGCTAGCACCTACACCGGCGCGACAACAGTCAGCGCCGGCACGTTGAATGTGACCGGTTCGCTTGCTTCTGGAAGTGCGGTGGGCGTCTCGTCCGGGGGAACCCTCGGCGGCAGCGGCACTGCGGCGGGCGTAGTCACGGTGTCCAGCGGCGGCCACATCGCTCCGGGCAATGCCGGCATCGGCACGCTGACGGTCGGCAGCGTCACGCTCAGCGCGGGCTCGCTGCTTGACTACGACATCACGAACACGAGCACGCTCGACAAGATCACCGTCTCCAGCTCCGGTGGCTTGACCATCAACGGCGGTCAGTTGAACATCAATGGCGGTGGAAGCGCGTTCACGAGCAACGGCGTTTACAACCTGATCGGCTACACTGGCGCGATTGGCGGCACGGGCACTGGCGCGCTTACGGTCAATTCGAACAATCAGAACCTTGCGACCAATACCTACGCCTTCGGCTCGGCAGGCGGCTTTGTGACATTGACCATAAGCAACGCCGCTGTAACGGCGGATTATTGGAATGTGAATGCAGATGGCAACTGGGGAACGGGTGGAAACTGGACTGCTGGAGTCCCTAATGCAGTCAGTGCGTTTGCAGCGTTTGGCGGCGGCGGAACGACGATCACGGCGCCACGCACTGCGACGGTGGACGGAGCCTATACGGTCGGCACGCTCACCTTTAACAACCCGACACAAGCTTACACGCTCGCCGCTGGGACTGGCGGCGCGATCACTCTGGATAACGGAGCAACAGGCTCCTTTGTCAGTGATACCGCTGGCAGCCACAGCATCCAGGTGCCTTTGGCGATGACCGCGAACGGTGCGACCTTTACGGTCTCCACCTCGACAGACACGCTCTCGGTTTCGGGCGCGATCAGCGGCACGGGCAGCGTTTTGACGAAGTCCGGCGCTGGAACGCTGGCCCTTACCGGCGTCAATACCTACACAGGCGGCACTGTTGTCGGCGGCGGCACGATCGCCATCAATAGCGCAACCAGCCTCGGTGACGTGGCCGGTGCCGCCACGATCAACGCTGGCACGCTGCAGGCCACGGGGGACATCACGACAGCGCGCAACATCAACCTCGGCAACGCGGCTAGCACGATCAGCGTGGACGCGACCAAGACCTACGCAATCAGCGGCATCGTCGCAGACGCCGCAGCCGCGGGCACCTTGAACAAAACTGGCTTGGGCACGCTGGCGCTCACTGGTGTCAACACCTACACGGGTGGCACGGTTATCACCGCGGGCACGTTGAGCGTCAACGCGGATGCCGCCCTGGGTGCGGTGCCCGGCGCAGCGGCTCCGAACATCACTTTTAATCCGGGCGCGGGCAACACGGCGACCCTGCAGGCAGCCGGAACGCTCAACCTGAGCGCAAACCGCAGCCTCGTGCTC
This sequence comes from Chthoniobacter sp., assembly GCA_043779205.1. Lineage (GTDB taxonomy): Bacteria > Verrucomicrobiota > Verrucomicrobiia > Chthoniobacterales > Chthoniobacteraceae > Chthoniobacter. Next base: position 37,433 of record JAYWEP010000053.1, read on the forward strand.
AGCAGCGGCACGGCGGCCATCGACACGCAGGCCAACACGGTGACCCTTAACGGAGCAAGCAGCGGCAGCGGAGTGCTGAGCAAGAGCGGCACGGGCACGCTGACGATTGCCTCCGGGCAAGGCTACACGGGCGGCACGGTCATCAACGCGGGCAAGCTCAACATTCAGTCCGCCACCGGATCTGCCGGTTCGCTGACCGGCGGCATCACCCTCAACAACGGCTCGTCGTTCGCGATGACCTCCTTGAACAGTATCCTAGTCAACGTCGGCAACGCGATCACAGTCAGCGGCACGACCGCCTTCAGCAGCAACGCCACGGGCAACGGTTACTCGGGAGCTTTGACCGGTGACGCCAACAGCGTCATCAACCTGACGGCGGGCGCGGGAGCGTCCAACTTCAGCGCCTCGGCCACCAGCCAGTTCACCAACTTCCTGGGCACCGTCAACGTGGTCAGCGGATCTTCCATGGACGCCCGCGGCACCACGGCGGCCAACGGCGGCGTCAACACCACCTTCAACGTGGACGGCTTTGTTTCCACCAAGAACGCTGGTTCCTGGACCTTTGGCGCGCTGAGCAGCACCGGCGCCACAGGCACGCTCGGTGGCACCGATAACTACATCGTCGGAGCCAAGAACCTGAGCACCACCTACGCGGGCAACATCACGACCAACGCGACGACGGGCTTGACGAAAAACGGCACGGGCACGCTGACCCTCACCGGCACGGGCAACACCTACACCGGCTTGACGGTGATCAGCGCCGGCACGCTGCAGATCGGCAACGGCGGCACCATCGGCAGCCTCGGCACCGGTGCGGTCACCGACAACGCCGCTCTTATTTTCAACCGCAGCGACACGGCGGCGGTCAGCAACAACATCACTGGAACGGGCTCGATCTCACAGATCAACAGCACTGGCACGGTGAACTACACTGGAACGGCGAGCGTGGCCCAGCTCTTTGTGAAGGCTGGCACGTTTGCGATCGGTTCCGGTGGAAATGTCACGACCAGCAGCTTTGGTGGTCCTGGCGTGGCGGCGGGCGACAACGGCACGATGACCGTGCTCGGCACCGGCATCTATACATCGAACGGCGACTTCAACGTGGGGGACACCGGCAGCGCATCGGTCGCAGCCGTGGGCACCCTGAACATCCAGGACACGGCTACGGTTTCAATTGGCACAGCTGGCGGGTTCTTTGTGGGTTCCGCGTTCAGTTCCGGCAACCTTGGCACCGGCACCGTCAACCAGACCGGCGGCACGTTCACTGACAACGACACGGCAGACGGAACCTTTGTCCTTGGCGGGCGCAACTTCGGCACCGGCACGGGCACCTACAACCTGAGCGCTGGAACGGCGACTCTCAAGGGTCTGGGATACGTCGGCGGCGCAGGCACAGGCACACTCAACATCAGCGGCACGGGTGTCTTTGATGCCCAAGCGGGACTGCGACTGGCAAACAACAGCAACGGGCAGACGGGTTCCGCTGGAACGGTGAATCTCGATGGCGGCACGCTCGCTGCGACAGCGGTGAGCGCAGGCGCAGGCACCAGCACCTTCAACTTCAACGGCGGCACGCTGAAAGCTGATGCTGCGAGCACGACGTTCATGACCGGCCTGACGACGGCTAACGTGCGCAATGGCGGTGCGATCATCGACAGCGGGGTAAACAGCATCACCATCGGCCAGGTGCTCGTCCACAGCACCATTGGTGGCGATAATGCGACCGACGGCGGCTTAACCAAGAATGGCAATGGCACGCTGACCCTTACCGGCGCGAACACTTACAGCGGCAATACGAACGTCAACACTGGCACCTTGGTGGTCGCGGGCAACCAAACCGGCAGCGGTCAGTTGATCGTGAACAACGCCGGCATCCTCCAGTTCGGCGACGGCACCTCGACCAACGGCTCCTCGGTGAACTCGGGCACGATCTTCGTGAACAACACCGGCACCGTCGCGATCAACAAGGCGGACGGCGGCACGGTCACCAACCAGATCGCCAGCAACCCGAGCGCGGTGACGACCCTCAGCGGCCTCAACGCGACGGGCACGACGAACACCTTCACTGGCACGGAGTTTGGCAACGGCGGCAGCTTTGCGATCAACTCGACGAACGCTGGTGCGGTGCTGGCCTTCTCCGGCAACAGTCCCGGCGCGATTGACCTCAAGGCGACCAACCTGACCGTCGGCGGCGCGGGCGACACGCTCTTTACCAGCGCGGGAACGGGGATCTACAGCGGCACCAACACCGGAAATACGGTAACCAAGAACGGCACCGGCACGCTGATCTACCAGGCCAACAATGGCTACACCGGCGAGACGGACATCAATGCCGGAGCCGTCCGCGCGGACGTGGCCCAGACCAATGGCGGCACCTACTTTGCCGGCAATGGCGGCACGACGGCAACCGCCGCCTCCGTCCTGCTCGGAGGGGGCGCGGCGGGTCTGACGGGCGGTGTCACGTTCAATCGGGCGGTCTCAGTCAATCCCGGCGACGGCACGACTGGCAACCGGGTCATCGGCGGCACGAACACCAGCGGCACGAACACCTTTTCCGGCGCGGTCACCTTCGTCGGCGCTGATAACAGCGGCCAGAACCGCTCCATCACGCTGACGGCGGCCACCGGCGGCACTGTCGCCTTCACCGGCGGCCTCACCGGCGGCGGATTCGGTGTGGGTCAGAACGTGACGAAGACCGGCGGCGGCACGGTGGCGATCCAGTCCACGGCCAGCTACTTTGGAACCACGACGGTGAGCGCAGGGATCCTGGCGGTGGGCACGGCGGCGGGGAATGGCTCGCTCAGCAATACGAGCGGTGTCACCGTGAACTCCGGCGGCACGCTGCTCCTGGGAGGCACGGGCGACCGCATCGCCGATAGCGCGGGCCTGACTCTGGCCGGCGGCAAGTTTGGGTTTGACTCCACGGTGACCGGTGGCTCGGAGACGATGGGCGCGCTGACTTTGAGCGCGGACTCGACCATCGACTTCGGAACGGGAAACTCCAATACGCTGAACTTCGCGAGTCTGGCATTGAACAGTCATAACCTCACGGTTCTCGGATGGACGGGCACGCACTACGCGGCCACGGAAACCGCCGATCACAGCGCAGGCACCCAGGATCGTCTGCTCTTCAACGGCGACCCGACTGCGGGAAACACCCTCGGCTCGATCTCGTTTTACAACGATGCCGGCGGCTTGATTGGCACCGGGAAAGAAGTGAGCTTCGGGAACGGAAGTTACTCCTTTGAAATCGTGCCCGTGCCCGAGCCGACGACAATCTTCGGCGCGCTGGCGCTGCTGGGACTTGTCGGCGTCCGTGAGTTGCGCCGGAAGCGCCGCGCTGGAAGCGAATGATTTGGCGGGTGGCCGCTGCATCCATCCCCCCTCACCACACGATGTTAATGAAGACGATTGATATTTAGCCGGTCGTCCAAGTGAATCCATCCATGCACCCAAAAGCCCGCTCGCAATCGAGACCTTGGTGGGCTCCGGTAAAGAAGTTCGCGGTCCTTGTGCTGGCGTTGGCGCTGTTCGCGCCGGCGGTGGCCTTCGGGGTGTTTGGCCTCACCACGACTGACACCTCCTATTCAGTCGATACCGGTGCCGGAGGACTTGTCTTCAAAGTCCGGCGGACAGACAACGGTTCCAACAGTCAATCCGCGGGTGACCTCATGAGCCTCGTTTACAATGGGGTCGAATATCAGGACCAGACGAGGGGTTCCCAGATCAACTCGGGGTTCGACTTCCTCTACACGGGCGTCTCGGCCGTCAGCGTGAGTGCGGCGGTCATCAATACGAACTTCATCAAGATCACCGTCGTCGCCGGCGACCTCACGCACTACTACATGGCGCGGAACGGCGATCCGAACATCTATATGGCGACTTACTTCGCCACCGAGCCGGACACGCTCGGCCTCTGCCGCTTTATCGTCCGCGTTCCTTCCACGCTGCTGTCGAATGGCCCCGTCCCATCCGACATTCGCAATAACACCGGGGCCATCGAATCCGCGGACATTTTCGGAATGGCGGACCTGACCACGCGCTCGAAGCATTACTCCAACATGCGGCTGAAGGACTGGTCCTACATCGGCGCGACGGGCGCGAGCGTCGGCATGTGGATGGTGCGGAGCAATCACGAGGGCGATTCCGGCGGGCCGTTTTATCGCAGCCTGCTGAACCAGTGCGGCACCGACCAGGAAATCACCTACATCATCAACTACGGCGAAGCGCAGACGGAGCCGTTCCGCACCAACATACTTAACGGCCCCTATGCCCTGGTCTTCACGAACGGCAGTCCGCCGCCGGCACTCGATACCACCTCGTGGATTGAAAGCATGGGGCTCCTCGGCTACGTCGCGCCGGCTACTGGCCGCGGCAGCGTCGCCGGCATCGGCATCACCGCCCGCGATACGAGCTACGCCTACACCGTCGGCTTTGCGAACACGACCGCCCAATACTGGACTCAGGCTGCGGCGGGCAATGGCGCCTTCAACATGGCCGACATGCTGCCCGGCACTTACACGATGAAGGTTCATAAGAATGAACTCGTTGTCTATTCGGCGAGCGTCGTGGTGAGCGCAGGGGCTACGACCGCGCTGGGCAACATCGGCATCGTTGATGATGCGAGCCAGACCGTGCCGCTGTGGCGCATCGGCAATTGGGACGGCACGCCGGGGGAGTTCTTA
>JAYWEP010000054.1:0-8303 GCA_043779205.1 Chthoniobacter sp.
GCGAGAAGGAGCGCGCCGTGCTCCAGAACGCCGTGGCTTCCACCGACCGGAAAATCGACGAACTCGTCTATGCCCTCTACGCCCTCACCCCCGAGGAAATCGCCCTGGTGGAGGGCGGAAAATGAAACCGATCCGGCTTTCCAAACACGCCACGGGTTACATCGTCTCACGCGGATTCACCGTGGCGGAAGTCGAGGAGGCCATCCGCACCTGCCCGTGGGTGGCGACGGAACTCGGGCGGCTCGATTGCCGGAAGGATTTTTCTTTTGCCAGCGCCTGGAACGGAAAGGTGTATGCCATTAAGCAGGTGCGTCCCGTGTTTGTGGACGAGGGGGAGGAAATCGTTGTCATCACGGTCTATACCTACTACTTTTGAGCCATGAAAATCAGCTACGACGCCGAAGCAGACGCCTTGAGCATCACGTTCCGTGAAACCACGGTGACGACCAAGCACCTGGGGGAGGGCATCGCGGCGGATTACGACAGCGAAGGCCGGCTGACGGGGCTGGAAATCCTGGACGCGCAAAAACGCTTTGGCGGACCCGAAACCATGCGGCAAGTGGTGCTGGAAGGCATGGCTGCATAATCCACAACCGGCAGGAGTCCATCCGAAGACTACCTATGAAACTCCATGTGGATAAGGAAGCAGACGCACTCTATCTCCAACTCGATGACTCCAAAATTATCGAGTCCGACGAAGTAGCGCCCGGCGTGATCCTCGACTACAACGACAGGAACGAAGTAGTCGGCATCGAAATGCTGTATCTGTCGCGCCGCTCGCAGGCCTTGGATACGACGGCTCTGGAAATTGAAACCGTGTGATCGAAGGAAAGAAAAATACGCGGACTAAGTCGGCCCGTGGCGCGCACCGCCGCCCGCGCCCGGCGTGGCAGCGGGAATTTCTCGCCTCGCTGCGGCCCGGCATCGAGCGCCAGACGGAACTCATGCCGTGGGTCATCGCCGACAGCGTCCTCGGCGAAGCCAGCCGCTGGCTGCACACCGAACTGCCGCCGGAGTGGGCCGACTGGCTCGACGCCCGCGCCGAACGCTGCTTCGCCCGCCACAGCCAGTTTCACCGCCTCATCTCCGCCAGCGGTGCGGGCGGCAATGCGGGCCGCGACAACCTCTATAAATTCATGCGGCACTGGCTGGCCGGCCGCCTCCTCCGCGCGCGGCCCGTGCTCTACCGCCGGCTGCCGCGGTCCTACTCGCTCGGCGTGGCTTTGCGCTGACGTCCTGTGGGGATGCCAGAGCGGTTTGATTTTTTACTGTAGCCGAGGGCTCGGCCCGGTTTCGGGTAGGGTGGGCGTCCCGCCCGCCGGGTTGGGCGTCTCGTCCGAACGCACTCCCCTGTGACAGGAAAGGCCGCGACGCAAGATGCGTCGCTCGGCGGGCAGGATGCCCACCCTGCCCGAGCGCCGGCCCGCGGCCGGAACACTGCGCTGCATGTTTGCAACAGCCGCTCAACGCAGCGCAGCGACGAAATAGACGCAGCCCGCGGCGCAGATTGCACCCGAGCCGATGCGCACGGCCCAGCGGGGGACGCGCGCGGGGTCGGTGGCGCGGCGGCTGGCGGTGCGCAGGATTTTCAAGACGCCAAAAAGGGGCAGCGCGACGAGCTGGTGGCCGATTTCCACGCCGAGGCTGAAGGCGGCGATGGCGGTGATGATGGTGACGCCGGCCATGCCTTGCATCGCGTCGAGGAGTCCGCCCGCAAAGCCGAGGCCGTGGAAAAGCCCGAAGCCGAACGCGACGGCGAGGCGTGCCCAGCCGCGGCTGCGGGCGGGGGAGAGGAGATTTTGCAGCGCGACGAAGACGATGCTGGCGGCGATCATGGGCTCCACGATGCGGCTGGAAAGGCGCACGATGTCGAGCGCGGCGAGGGTGAGGGTGAGGGTGTGCGCGAGGGTGAAGGCGGTGACCACTTTGACCAAATCCAGCAGGCTCACCACCGCGAGGACGAGGCCGGCGACGAAGAGCAGGTGATCGTAGCCGGTGAGGATGTGCATGATGCCATGCCGGACGAAGGCGCCGGCCATGCCGCGCTCGCTGGCGGTCGGCGCGGGATGCGCGGACCAGTCGCAGGTGAAAGTGAGCGGTTCGCGCGAGGTGAGCAGGCGGTCGGTCGGCGCGGGGCGGCCGGTCTGGGAAAGGCGGACGATGTAGCTCGCCTCCCACGGATTGCCGGGGGCGAAGATGAATTCGTTGAGGACATTTTGCCGGAGGACAATCGCGCCGGGGTGGGTCTTTCCGGGCGGCAGGTCGAAGCGCAAATCGTAGGCGATGCGGCCTTCCGGCGCGGTGCTGGCGGGCGGGGTGCAGGCGGTCACTTGGCCCGTGAGCGGGAGGCCGTCGGCGGTGAGCTGGAGGTGGGCGAGGAGGTATTCGCCGTGCCGCTGCCAGACCTCGTCGAGCGTGGCACCGGCGTTCTCCTTTCCACCGAAAGCCGCGGCGATGAAGGCCTCTTCATTGGACACGCGGGCGCGGATCTCGATGACCTCGGGGCGCACGGAAATGTCCATCGCGCCCTGCGCCACGGGGTGCGCGAGCGCGGCGAGCGCGGCGCATTTCAGCACGAGGAAAAGGCGGACAAGCGCGCGCAGCATCAGCGGTGGACGTGAAAGGTGTTGTAGCGGGGATTGGCCGCGAGCGCCTGCTGGAGCAGGACTCCGCCGCCGGCGATGTCGCCGGCGCCCATGCGGATCATGCCGGCGTGATAGAGGATGTGCGGGTCGCGCGTGCCGGTGGCGAGGGCGCGGGCGGACATGGCCGCGGCTTCGTCGAGCTGACCGGCTTTGCGCAGCGCCCACGCGAGCGCGTCGCACGCGGAAATGCTGGGCCGCAGGGCGAAATCGCGCCGGGCGCAGTCGAGGGCTTTGGCGGGCTCATTGAGCGAGTCGGCGTAGAAGCCGGTGAGGTGGTGCAGGTAAAGGACTTCGCCGCGCTCGACCGAGGCGAGGTAGGCGGCGAGGGCGCGGTCGCGCCAAAGTTTTGCGTCGCCCGCTTTGCCGGCGGCGATGCAGAGGTCGCCGAGGGCCTGCATGAACTCGGGCCGGGGGGTGCGCTCGATGGCGCGGGTGTAGAGCGCGAGGGCCTCGTCGAAACGGCCCTGCGCGCCGCGGAGTTCGGCGAGGTGATCCTGCGCCGCGGAGTCGTCTGGCGTGGCGGAAAGTGCGGCGGTGTAATGCGTCTCGGCGGTTTCCCAATCGCCGGAGCGGAAGGCGAGTTCGCCGAGCTGCACCTCGCACCACGCGACGGTTTCCGGCGCGGGCGGCGTGAGCTTCCGCGCGAGTTCCAGCGCGGTCGTGAGCCGTTCCCGCGCGGGCTCCACGCGGCCATGAATCAGATCGAGCTGCGCCAGCCGCGGCTCGGTCGCGGGGTTGCTGCCGTCGCGCGCGAGCGCCTGCTCCCATGCGCGTCCGGCGGCGTCGTATTCGCCGAGATTGAAAAGCGCGTCGCCGAGCAGTTGCGGCGGGTAGCCGCTGTCGGGCATGAGCGCGCGCAGTTGCTCCGCATCGCGCCGCGCGTCGGCAAAGCGATGCGACGCCAGCGCGACGCGCGCGCGCATCGCGAGACCGCCGCGGTTGAATTCCGGGTTCGCCGTTTTCAGCGAGCGCTCCACGGCGGCGGCGGCGCGGGTGAGATGCGCGATCTCGCCCGTGGTGCTGAGCAGCGTGAGTTCGGCGTCGGCGATCTTGTTCCAGGCGACAAAATCCGCGGCATTCGCCTGCACCTTCGCCTCCAGTTCGCGGAGCTTTTCGGCGGTCTCCGCGCGACCCGTCACGGCCGGCGCGAGCAGCAGCGCGGCGGAGAAAGCGGCGAGCGGGAATCGCCCCCAAATCCATTCCGTTAATTTGGCAAAATTCCGTAATTCCGTTTTTGTTTTTTGGACGGAATCAACGGAATTCGACGGAATCAACGGAATGGGAATCCGAAAATCTTTCGTGGTTCGGGCGCTGGCCATGCGGGCACAGCACCCGAATTTTTCCGCCCTGGAAAGTCGCATCGCGGCTCAGCGCGCGACGGCGAAAAAAATCTTCCATCCGTACGCGGCGACGCCGCCGACCGCATAGCCCGCGGCCACCACGCCGAAGGCCAGCGGCGCGAGCGCATTCACGCCCACCGCCGCGCCCGCCGCGACGGCCACGACGCCGAACGAAAACACGCCGATGCCGACCACGCCGACGGCGACAAATCCCGTCGCCACGATTCCCACCGCCACGCCGCCCACCGCGCGCTGGCCGACCGCGACCCAGCCGCGGGCCACGCGCGGGCGGCCATCCGCGCCGTTGCCAAAGGCCACATGCACCGCCGGCACGCCGAGCCACTGCGCTTGCGACCGCCATGCAAAACCCTCGCCATGCCACTCGCGCACGGCGGGGCGCGGCGCGTGGCAGTGCGGGCAGACGGCGAGCTGGTCATCGACCGGCTCGGCGCATTGGCGGCATGGGATGAGGGGCATGCGCCGAGCATTCCGAGAGCGTCCACGCGCGGCGAGCGCAAAGCCGCGCCGCGTCTGTAGGGGACGCTGACAGCTTCCCCTACAGACGCGCGCCGCCGCTCAAATCACATCGTCCTCCGCCTGCGCGGACTCGACGTAGAAAAGTTCGCACGCGCCGGGGCCGTCGTCGGTGCGCGAGAGCGAGGTGTTCCAGTGCCCGCCGTCGGGGCCGGTGGCGTTCACGAGATAACCGCGCAGCGTCGCGATCTGCCCCGTGCGCAGCTTGCGAATCACCGCCGCGACCTCGGGGCTGGCGGCGATGAGGTGGTTGTTCGACGAGTGGCAGCCGATTTCCTTGCCGGGGATCGGCGGCGTGTCTGCCCATTGGTAAAACATGAAGCGCGTGCTCTGCGAAATCTTCAGCCGGTCGAGCACCGCCTGATCCGACATCGGCCCCCAGCCGAGCGCCACGTCGTAGGGCACGAGCGCGCTGCCATCGTCCCAATAGCGCCGCGTGTGGAGCACCCGCGCATGGATCGTGTAGGTGGCCACGGCGTCCAGCTTCCAGCCGCGCGGCGCGGGCAGCGGTGGCCCGGCGATCAAGTGCTGCTCAGGCTCCGCGGCCACCAGCACGCCCGGCGGATGCCGCAGCGCGGGGCGCGGCCAGAGGCCGTAAATGGCGGCGCCCAGCAGCAGGCCGCAGAGCGCGAGACGCAGCCGCGCGTTCATCGGCGGAAAAGGCGCGCGGCTTTTCCCCGCACGCGCGCCAGCAGTCCGGCTCCCGCTTTCGCCGCCGCCCGACCGGCCCGGCCGAGCGCGCCGCCGCGGTTTTGCCAGGCCTCGTTGCGCGCCTGCGCCGCGGTGCGCTTTTCCGCATTCCACGGGTAGCCGCAGAATTCGGCATTGGGCCGCACCGCACCGCGAAAGGCGAGAATGTAGGCGCGGCGCGGAATGTCCGAGGCGTTCGGCCCCGCGGCGTGCAGCGTGCGGCAGTGGTGGATCGTCGCGCCGCCGGGCGGGAGCGGGCAGGGGACGGCGTCTTCGGGCGCGAAGCCGCCGGCGCATTCGAGCGCCGTGACGCGCGGATCATTGCCCGGCGAGCGGTGCGCGAGCACCGGCCCGAGATGGCTGCGGGCGATGAACCGCATGCAGCCGTTCGCCTCGGTGGCCTCCTGCAGCGGCATCCACACGCTGAGCTGCTCGTAGTCGATGCCGGGATCGTCGCGATGCGCCTCGTCCTGATGCCACGGCGTCGCCGCGCCGTAGTGCGGCGGTTTCAAAATGGCGTGCTCGAACCACGGCTCCGCCTCCGGCCCGAGCAACTGCCGCGCGAGGGCCAGCGCATTGGCGCGAAACTGCGTGGTGCGCAGCTCCGGCGCGAATTCCGCCGGATTCAAAATCTGCGGCAGCGCCGGGCGGCGGCCCTCGTCGGTCCCCGCCAGATCGAACTGCGCGCCCTTTTCCCAGCCCGCGCCTTCGGCGAAAAGGCGGTCGAAAATCTCCCGCAACTGCGCGACCTCCTCCGGCGTGGTGATGCTCGCGAGCGCGAGGTAGCCGTCCGCGCGGAATTTCGCGATCTGGTCGGGAGCAAGCGTGGTCGTGGAAATCATGCGTCGCATCTGCATAGCAAACCGCGAGCCCCACTGCGAGCGCCCGCGCTTACTTTCGCCTGTCCGCGCCGCCGAACATCGCCTTGCCCATCTTCACGCCCATCTCCTGCATCTGGAGCTGCGCCTTTTGCGCGGTCTCGAAGGCGTTCATCTGCTCCCGCGCGGCGGCGGCGTCCTTGCGGAGCTGCGCGAGACTTTGGCGCCGCCCGCCGATGCGCTGCTCCTCGGCGGGGAGCACGGCGGCGCAGACGAGCGCGGCGAGAAGGATGGGGAGGGATTTTGTTTTCATGGGGCAGGGGAAAGTGCCCGCAGTTTTCCCAAGCCCGCTGGCAGGTGCAAGACCGGCCTGCGGTGCGAACGCTCAACGTCCAACGCCCAACGCCCAACGCCTAAGTTCGCCGCCTTTCCTACAAACGAACTCCGAACGTCGCTTGCGTCGTTGGGCGTTGAGCGTTTTTCCCTAGGAAAAGCGGAGCGCTGCGGTTTGAAATGCACGCCCGCCCATCCACCCACTCCCATGCCCACCCTCCGCGTCTTCCTCCTCGCCCTCCTCACCCTCGCCACCGCCCGCGCGCAGACGCCCGAATGGATCTGGCACACCGCCAAAGCCGCCGATGGCGAGGTGCGGTTTTTTCGCAAGACCTTCACCGTCCCCGCCGGCGTGACCGAGGCGACGCTCCTGGTCTCCGGCGACAACCACGCGGTCGCATATCTCAACGGCGCGGAAGTCGCCAAGACGGATGACTGGGCGCAGCCCGCCAAGGCGCGCGTGGAGAAGCAACTGCGGCCCGGCGAAAATGTCCTCGCGATCCGCGGGAAAAATGACGACGGCGCGGCGGCGGTGGTCGCGCGGATCGAGGCGAAAGTGGGCGGTGCGAAGCAGGTGCTCGTCGTCACCGACACGAGCTGGCAGAGCGCGGAAAAGGAAAGCGCGGGCTGGCAGACGGCGGAGTTCAAGGCCGATGCGTGGAGCAGGCCGGTGATGATCGCCAAGCTCGGCGCTGCGCCGTGGGGCGATGTCTTCGCGGGCGGCGGCCAGGGCGGCGGCGCGGCGGCCGATCCCGAATCGCTGACGGTGGCCGCCGGTTTCAAAGTCGAGCTGATCTACACGGTGCCGAAGGCGGAGCAGGGCTCGTGGGTTTCCATGACCGAGGACGCCAAGGGCCGGCTCATCGCGGGCGACCAGTACGGCGGACTTTTCCGCGTCACCGTCCCGCCGCTCGGCACGAGCGAGGGCACGAAAGTCGAGCCGCTCGCCCTCCCGACCAGCAACACCGGCAAACCGCTCGGCGGCGCGCACGGGCTGCTCTACGCCTTCAACAGCCTCTACGTGATGAACAACGAAATGGCCGACAAAGGGCTCTGGCGCTTGCGCGACACGAAGGGCAACGACCAGTTCGACAAAGCCGAGCAGATTTGCAAACTCAGCGAAGGCGGCGAGCACGGCGTGCATGGCGTGGTCCTCGGGCCGGATGGCAAGTCGCTCTACTTCGTCGCCGGCAACCACACGAAACTCCCCGAGCATCTCGACTACGCGCGGCCCGTGGCCATCGGCGAGGATCACCTCATCACCCGCATGTGGGACGCCAACGGCCACGCCGCAGGCATCCTCGGGCCCGGCGGCTACGTCTGCAAAACCGATCCCGACGGCAAGCGCGTCGAGTTCGTCGCGGGCGGCTTTCGCAACATGTATGACATCGCCTTCGACGCCAACGGCGAGCTCTTCACCTACGACTCCGACATGGAATGGGACATGGGCACGCCTTGGTACATGCCCACGCGCATCAACCACATCGTGAGCGGCGGCGACTACGGCTGGCGCTCCGGCTCGGGCCGCTGGCCCAGCTACTATGCGGATTCGCTGCCCGCCGCGGTGGACATCGGGCCGGGCTCGCCCACGGGCACGGTCTTCGGCACGGGCGCGAAATTTCCCGCGAAATACCAGCGCGCGATGTTCGCGCTCGACTGGACCTACGGCACGATGTGGGCGATCCACTTCAAGCCGGACGGTGCCAGCTTCACGGCTGAGAAAGAAGAGTTCGTAGCCGGCAAACCGATGCCCTTCACCGATGCGATCATCCGTCGCGAAGACGGTGCCATGTATTTCACCGTCGGTGGCCGCAAGACCCAGTCCGCGCTCTATCGGGTGACTTACACCGGCGGCGAGAGCACTGCGGTCGCGCCGAAAGTCGAGCCGACTGCCGAGGCGAAACTCCGCCGCGCGTTAGAAAGTCTATCAGCAGAAGGCACCG